>NZ_JAQGJD010000108.1 GCF_028290785.1 Tardiphaga sp.
TCGATATCGATGGCTCGCGCCATGCCATCGCCACCGAGAAGCGGCCGGAGGCCTGGCTGATGCGCGTCGAGGCTTCGGGCCACGGCGTTACCACCGACGACATCCTCAACAGCGAGGAACGCGCCGATGAATTTTTGCTGATGGGGCTGCGGCTCGGCGAAGGCATCGACCCCGAGCGCTACAAGGCGCTGTCCGGCCGCGCGCTGGATCCCGACCGCATCCGCATCCTGCGCGACGAAGGCGCCATCGTGGTCGAGGAAAACGGCCGCCTGCGCGTCACGCAAGAGGGCTTTCCGGTGCTCGATGCGGTGGTGGCTGATCGGGCGGCGTAGACGTTAGTAGCCCGGATGGAGCTGTCGCCGGCGCTCGCAGAGCGACGGCGACAGCGCAATCCGGGGCCGGCGTTTCAGTTGATGGGGTTATCCCGGATTTCGCTTCGCTCCATCCGGGCTACGAAACTCGCCAAAAATTTCTTCTCTCCCCACGTCACACCCGCCACTTCCATCTCGTCTTCTCGGCATGTGCATCCCGCACCATGGAGAAGATCATGACCCCCCGTATCACCGACGCATTCAAATTGGTCCCGCCCGGCATCAAGGCGATGATGGCGCTGGAAGCCAGCATTACCGCCAGCGGCCTCGAAACCAGCCTGCTCGAACTCGTCAGGCTGCGCGCCTCGCAGATCAACGGCTGCGCGTTCTGCATTCACATGCATGTCAGCGCTGCCCGTGCCCATGGCGAGACCGAGATGCGCCTGCACATGATCAGCGCCTGGCGCGAATCGCCGCTGTACAGCGACCGCGAGCGCGCCGCTTTGGCCTGGACCGAAGCGCTGACCCTGCTCAGTGAGACCGGCGCGCCGGATGCGGACTACCAATTGCTGAAGGCGCAGTTCAGCGAGGCCGAACAGGTCAACCTCACCATGCTGATCGGCAGCATCAACCTGTGGAATCGGCTGCAGGTCGGTTTTCGCGCGCAGCATCCGGTGGGTGCCGCCGACCGGCCGGCCGTGGCGGCCTGATCGCCGGATATTGCACCGCTCGTCCCGGGCGGTGCATGCTGGGTTGGGAGCACGCGATGACGGCACCACTGAAACGAAGCCACACGCAGGACGAAACCGGCACCGCCGTGTTCGAGGCGCAGCGGCCGCGGCTGCGGCGCATCGCCTACCGCATGCTGGGGTCGCTCAGCGAGGCCGACGACATCGTGCAGGACGCCTGGCTGCGATGGCGGCAAGTCGATCCCGCCACCGTGCAGTCCGCAGCGGCATTCCTGTCGCAGGTCGTGACGCGGCTGTGCCTCGACGTGATGAAATCGGCGCGGGCGCGGCGCGAGACCTATGTCGGTTCGTGGCTGCCCGAGCCGCTGGTCGAGGAGGAGACGGCGCCGGATCGCGACGACCTGACGCTGACATTAATGCTGGCGCTGGAACGGCTGTCGCCGCTGGAGCGTGCCGCCTTCCTGCTGCATGACGTGTTCGGCGTGGCGCTCGACGATGTCGCCACCACGCTGAAGCGCGAGCCCGCGGCGGTGCGCCAGTTGGCGGTGCGCGCGCGCCAGCATGTGCAGGACGCCCGGCCGCGCTTTCCGGTGGCGCCCGAGGAGGGCAGCCGCATCGCCGAGGCGTTCTTCACGGCGACCCGCAGCGGCGACATCGCCACGTTGCGGACGTTGCTGTCGGAGACGGTGGTGCTGCGCGCCGATGGCGGCGGCAAGGTCAACGCCTTCCCCAATCCGATCATCGGGCTGGACCACGTGCTGCGGCTGTTCGAAGGCCTGACCCGCAAACTCGGCGCCCAGCACGACGAACGTTTCCGTACGCTGTGGATCGACGGATTGCCCGGCTATCTCAGCTTTGAGCGCGACGGCGTGCTGCAGACCACCGCGCTTGCCATCGAGGATGGCCGCATCACCGCGATCTACATCACCCGCAATCCGGACAAGCTGCAGCGGGTGAGGATTGAACCGCTGCACTAATGGCGGGGCACCGACTCGTTTCCCGGACGCGGTGCGGCGCGAAGTGCCGCTCCGCAGATCCGGGATCCCGGTTTCTTTCCCGCACAACCGGGGCCCCGGATCTGCGGCGCACCACGCCGCGAAGTCGCGGCGCAGTGCACCGCGTCCGGGGAACGGAAAGAGCTACGCCCCAAAACTCTTCGGCGAGCCGGCCACCGGCTGACCGCCGCCGGAGGCCACGCGCATCACGGCGAGGCCGCGTTCGTTGCTGCCGTCGGGGCGGAAGCGAAACAGCCCGTCGATGCCGGCGAAGCCGGACGGGTTGACCAGCACCTCCTGCGAAAAGCGCTGCCCGCCCTGGGTGCGCGCGAGAGCGGCGACCAGCGCCACGGCGTCGTAGGCCAGCGTCGCGGTGCGCACCGGCTCGTTGCCGTATTTGGCGCGGTAGCGGCCGGCGAAGGCGCGAAAACCGGACGGGTCGGGCGCGGCGTACAGCCCGCCCTGCAGCGACGCGCTGGCGAATACCCGGGGATTGTCCCACAGGCCGGTGCCGAGCAACTGGATGTTGCGCAGGTTGGCGCCGGCGGCGGTCAGCGCGTCGGTGGTGGCGACCACCGCCTCGCCATCGTCGGCCAGGAACAGCGCGTCGGCGCCGCCCAGGGCTGCGGCAATGTTGCGCGCCGCCGTGGAGCGGTCGGCGCCGTATTTCTCGAACGCGACAATACGGCCGCCCTTGCGGGCCACGGCCTGCTTGAACGCGACCTCGACCACATTGCCATAGGCATTTTCCGGCAGCATCGCGGCGAAGGATTTCTTGCCCGTGCTGGCGGCGTAATCGACGATCCGGTTGACGTCGGATTCCGGCAGGAAGCTGAGCAGATAGACGCCGCGGCCGGCGACGCTGGAATCCGTCGAGAACGCGATCACCGGGACATTGCGCGCGCGGGTGGCCGCCGCGGTGGACGGCACCGACAAAGCAAACAGCGGCCCGAGGATGATTTCCGAGCCTTCGTCGAGCGCCTGCTGGGTGGCCTGGCCCGCGCCCTGCGCGCTGCCGGCATCGTCCTTGATCAGGATCTGGATATTCGGATTCTGGAACTCGGCCAGCGCCATTTCGGCGGCGTTCTTCATCGACTGCGCCGCGACCCCGGCATTGCCGGAGGCCGACAGCGGCAGCACCAGCCCGACCTTGACCTGGCCCTTGCCGACCGCCAGCGGCTCCTGCGCCGGTCCGGCCGGCGCGGCGGGGCCGGTGCCAAAGCTGTTGGAAAGGGTCTGCTGCACGCCGGCGCAGGCGCCAAGCAGCGGCGCGCCGAGCAGCAGGCCTACAGCCGTGCGCCTCGTCGTTCCCCAACGCGGTTTTCCGGAATTGAACGAATCCGCCATCGCTACTCTTCTCTCGGCCGACCATGATCGGCCCGTACCCCACCTCCATATAGGGTGGAGCGGGGATTCAGACATATTGTCGGCGATAAGTTAACCAAAACAAAAGCTTTTTGTCCGGCCACCCGGTGAATGCCGTTTTGACATGGCCGCAATGAACGGCGGCATAACGACCGAAAAACGGCTGTCCCGTCGTCCCGGCATTCCCAAGCCTGTCGTCCCGGACAAGTTCGCGAAGCGAACGCAGATCCGGGACCCATACCCTCCGAGTCCGTGGTCAACCCGCGGCGATCGCCACGGCGCCTCATGACGACCGCGTGTATGGGTCCCGGCTCGCGCTCGCCAGAGGCTCGCTTGGCCGGGACGACACCGAGAGGGCTGCCCCTTCTCTCGATTTCGCTCTACATTGCCGCCATGCGCGCAACACCGGCTTCCCCGACCCCATCCGAAGATTCCGCGGCCCCCTCGGCCCGGAGCTTCGCCATTTCCGGCCACCTGCTGGTCGCCCCGAAGGCTGTTCCGGGGCTGCATCTGGTGGCGACGCCGAT
>NZ_JAQGJD010000346.1 GCF_028290785.1 Tardiphaga sp.
GCCGGCGTCATCGCGCCCGAGCTCAGTTCGGCCATGACCGTGACGGCATCGGTGCCGGATTTGATCTTGCCGGCAAGCACGCCGCCGAACTTCAGCAGGTCGTTTTCCTTGACCTCGCCGGCCTTGCCGGTGCCGATCACGATCAGCCTGGTGGCCTTGAGGCCTTCCGGCGCCAGCAGGTCGAGGGTCGAGGCGCTCTTGCCCTTGAACTGGCTCGTGGCGGCGGCCTTCTTGACGGTCGCGGCAGCGTCACCCAACGCCTTGGCGGTGGCGGCGCCGAACTTCAGCGAGTCGTCGCAGAACACCACCAGCAGGCCGCGCGCGGCGGCGGAAAACGGGACGAAGCCAACCTTGACGGCGTCGGGCATGGGCAAATCCTTCAAATCAGGGCTGTCGCAAGGGTCGGGTCGAGAATCCGGTCGGTGCGGCGGGGTCGGATGTTTTGTTGTCGCCACGGCCGCAGCCGTCAAGGCCGGTTCTGACCTGAAACCCTGCCGGAATGATAGTTTTCTCGTGTTCGTCTGGAGCGACAACAAAACGGCCGCCAACCTTCGGGGCGTGGCCGCGCCAATATTGTGTCGGTTGATGTCTCGATCCGCGCTTTCCGCACCGCGAGACGCGTCTCATTGAACCAGGCGGCCGCGATTGCCGAATGCCCCCTTCTACACGCAGATTTGCAGTGTCCCCGGCGCCACAGAAAGCGTTAATTAACCATATCCACGGCTGCACCATCCCGTCGCCATTTTGTTGACCAATCAAAGGGATGGTAAGTGAGAGAGTATGCGGGCCTGAAGACGGCGGCGTGGTCATGGGGATCCCCTCACGGGGTTTGGACACGCGGGCTTCTTGCAGGTTGGGGATGGGATAGTTCGGACCGATGGGGTCGATCGACAAGTATATTTTCCGCACGACGCTGTCGTCGTTTGCGCTGGTTCTGGTCAGCCTGACGGGGGTGATCTGGATCACGCAGGCGTTGCGCGGAATCGACCTGATGACGAGCCAGGGTCAGACCATTCTGACCTTCCTGGGCGTTACCAGCCTGGCGATTCCCGTGCTGGTGCTAATCATCGCGCCGATCGCGCTGATGATCGCGGTGTCGCACACCCTCACCAAGCTGGCGACCGATTCCGAAATCATCGTCATGAACGCCGCCGGCCTGTCGCCGCTGCGACTGTTCCTGCCGTTTCTCTATGCCACCATCGTGGTGTCGGTCCTGGTGGCCTTCATCGGCTCTTATCTGGCGCCGGACGGCATGCGCCGGCTGAAGCGCTGGGACGCCGAAATCACTGCCGACGTGCTGTCGAACATCCTGCAGCCCGGCCGGTTTGCCCAGCTCGACCAGAACCTCACCATCCGCATTCGCGAGCGCCAGCCCGGCGGCCTGCTGGTCGGCATCTTCGTCGATGACCGCCGCGACCCCAAGGAACGCGTCACCATCATCGCCGATCACGGCACCGTCCTGAAGAACAACGATGGCTCGTTCCTGATTCTCGAGGACGGCAACCTGCAGCGTTTTGAAGTCGGCAAGACCGAGCCGGCGATGGTGGCGTTCGGCCGCTACGCCTTCGACATGTCGAAATTCTCGAACCGCGGCAAGGACGTCACCTACGGCATTCGCGAGCGTTATCTGTGGGAACTGATGGCGCCGCCCGCCGATGACCCGGTCTACCAGCAGATGCCGCGCCAGTTCAGCGCCGAACTGCATGACCGCTTCCTGGCGCCGCTCTATCCGCTGGCCTTCGCCATCGTCACCTTCGCCTTTCTGGGTTCGCCGCGCACCACGCGGCAGAGCCGCAATTTTTCGATGGGAGCCTCCATCGCGGCGGTGTTCGGCCTGCGCATGGCCGGCTTCGCGCTGTCGGTGATGGCTGCGAAGACGCCTTTTGCCGCGCTGTTCCAGTATCTGATGCTGGCGGCCGCCATCGGCCTGAGCTTCTGGATCATTGCCAGCAGCGTGGTCGTCGAGCCTCCGGCTGCACTGATGGAAGCCATCAACCGCTCCAATGCGCGAATTCTGCGCTGGGCGCGCCTGGGCCGGCGGCCTGTGACCGCATGAGCATGATGACCAACACCATCGGCAGGTATTTCGCGGGTCGCTTCCTGGTGGCCGCGATCGGCGTGTTCCTCAGCATCTTCATGCTGCTGGTGCTGGTGGATTACATCGAGATGGTTCGCCGGACCTCGGGCCTCACCTCGGTGTCCGCTTTCACCGTGGCCCTGACGTCGCTCTACCGGGTGCCGCAGTTGCTCGAGAAGATGATGCCGTTCTGCATCCTGATCGGCGCCATGACCTGCTACCTGGCGCTGTCGCGGCGGCTCGAACTTGTGGTGGCGCGCGCCGCCGGCGTATCGGCCTGGCAGTTCATCTCGCCGGCGCTGGTGAGCGCCCTCGTGCTCGGCGTACTGGCCACGACCGGCTACAATCCGCTGTCGGCCAGTCTGCGCGAGCAGTCCAAGCAGATGGAGGCCGAGATGTTCGGCGACGCTCCCGGCGGCGGCGTGCAGGACGCGTCCGGGTTCTGGATCAACCAGGTCAACAGCGAGGGCCAGGCCATCATCAACGCCGCCCGCAGCGAGCAGCAGGGCGTCCGCCTGACCGGCCTGACCGTGTTCCGGTTCGACACCAGCTCCCAGTTCAAGGAACGCATCGAGGCCCGCGAAGCCACGCTTGAAAGCGGCCGTTGGCTCTTCAAAGGGGTGCGCCGCTATACCCTCGATTCGCAGGTGGTCGATCAGGACAGCATGTATCTGGCCACCTCGCTGACGAGGGCGCAGGTCCGCAACAGTTTTTCGACCCCCGAAACCGTGTCATTTTGGCAACTTCCGTCCTATATCCGGTCTTCGGAGAGCTCCGGTTTTGCAACCGCGGGGTATCGCCTGCAGTATCACAAGCTCATCGCACAGCCGTTTTTGCTGGCTGCGATGGTCATGCTGGCCGCTTCCGTGAGCCTGCGGTTCTTCCGCATGGGCGGCGTCCAGAAGATGGTTTTGAGTGGCGTGGGCGCAGGCTTTCTGCTCTACGTTCTGTCGAAGGTTACAGAAGATTTGAGCAAGGCTGAGTTGATGCATCCGATTGCTGCGGCGTGGCTGCCTGTGTGTGTGGGCGGTCTCACCGGCTTTTTGGCCTTGTTGTACCTGGAGGATGGGTAAGTGGCTGTGTTCGCCGCCCTCCACGGACAAGTGCCCGCGTCGGAACCACGCATGACCATGCGCGGTAAACGATCGCGCACGGCCGTTCTCTGGGCATCGCTTTTCACGACGTTGGGTCTGCTCGCCGCGCTGGACGCGGTGACAACGCCGGCGGCTGCGCAGGGTTTCACCTATAATCAGCCGCACCTGCGGCCGAAGCCCGCCCCTGCCGCCCAGACCGGGCAGATGCTCGTGCAGGCGGTCGAGGTCGATTACGATTACAACAATTCCCGCATCTCCGCGGTCGGCTCCGTGCAGATGTTCTACAACGGCACCACCGTCGAGGCCGACAAGGTCATCTACGACCAGAAGACCAAGCGGCTGCATGCCGAAGGCAATGTCCGGATGACGGACGCCGACGGCAAGATCACCTACGCCAACCTGCTCGACCTCAGCGACGACTACCGCGACGGCTTCGTCGATTCGCTGCGTATGGACACTGCCGACGCGACGCGCATGGCCGCGACCCGGCTGGACCGCAGCTCCGGCAATTACACGGTGTTCCAGAACGGCGTCTACACCGCCTGCGCCGCCTGTAAGGAAGATCCGAAGAAGCCTCCGCTGTGGCAGGTCAAGGGTGCGCGCATCATCCACGACCAGACCGAGAAGATGCTGTACTTCGAAGACGCGCGGATCGAGTTCTTCGGCGTGCCGCTGGCCTATATCCCGTATTTCTCGACGCCCGACCCCACCGTGAAGCGCAAGACCGGCTTCCTGATGCCCGGCGTGACCTCGGTGACCAATTACGGATTCGGCATCGAGACGCCGTTCTACTGGGCGATCGCGCCGGATTACGACGCCACCATTGCCCCGCGCTACACCACCAAGCAGGGCCTCCTGCTGCAGGGCGAGTTCCGCCAGCGGCTGATGGACGGCGCCTACCAGATCCGTGCCTACGGCATCGCGCAGCAGGACCGTGCGGCCTACGTCAACACGCCCGGCGACAAGGACTTCCGTGGCGGCGTCGAATCCAAGGGCCAGTTCGCGCTCAACGACAAATGGGTCTGGGGCTGGGATGCGGTCGCGCTGAGCGACTACACCTTCCTGCAGGATTACCGCCTGTCGATGTACAAGGACCCCTACGCCTCGTTCCTCAACCTGCAGACCGAGGCCGTTTCGCAGCTCTATCTGACCGGCGTCGGCAACCGCAGCTTCTTCGATGCGCGGACGATCTATTATCTGAGCTTCTCGGGCAACCAGAGCCAGGTCCCGGTGATCCACCCGGTGATCGACTATGCCAACGTCATCAACCAGTCGATCCTCGGCGGCGAGTTCAGCTACAAGTTCAACATGACCAGCCTGAGCCGCGACACCGCGGCGTTCACGACAACCAAGCTGGCTGCTGACGGCACTAGCCTGTGCGTACCTACAAGTGCTGATCCATTGGTCGTTCGAAACAATTGCCTGATGAACGGCGTTCCCGGAACCTATACAAGGGTGACCGGCGAGGCGCAGTGGCGCCGGTCTTATACCGACTCCTTCGGTCAGATCTTCACGCCGTTCGCGAAGCTGCGCATCGACGCCATCGACGCCTCGATCTCGAACCAGCCGGGCGTCGCGGCGATGGGATTGACCCCCGGCGACACCACGACGCTGCGCGTCATGCCGACCGTCGGCCTCGAATATCGCTATCCCTTCATCAACGTTCAGCCGTGGGGCACCACGACGGTCGAGCCGATCGCCCAGGTCATCATCCGGCCCAACGAAACCTACGCCGGAAAGCTGCCGAACGAAGACGCGCAGAGCCTGAACTTCGACGCCAGCAACCTGTTCAGCGTCGACAAGTTCTCCGGCTACGACCGCGTCGAAGGCGGCGGTCGCGCCAATGTCGGCGTCCAGGCCACCACGCAGTTCGACCGCGGCGGTGCGGTCAAGGTGCTGTTCGGCCAGTCCTACCAGCTCTTTGGCATGAACTCCTTCGCGGTCGCCGATACCACCAACACCGGCGTCGATTCCGGCCTGGCCAAGCCCCGCTCGGATTACGTCAGCAGCGTCAGCTATTCGCCGAACCGGACCTATACTTTCAGCACCCGCGCCCGCTTCGACGAACAGACCCTCAACGTGTCGCGCTTCGAGGCCGAAGGCCGCGCCACCTTCGACCGCTGGTCGGTCAGCCTGATGTATGGCAATTACGCACCGCAGGCGGACCTGGGTTACTTGACCCGCCGCGAAGGCCTGCTCGGCACCGGCTCGATCAAGCTGGCGTCGAACTGGGTCGTGACCGGCGGCGCGCGCTGGGATCTCGAAGCCAACAAGGTCAACCAGTACACCGTCGGCGCCGGCTACGTGGACGACTGCTTCGTACTCGGCGTCAATTACGTCACGTCCTATAACTACGTCACCAACCAGGCCACGCCGCCGGTGCTGAGTCACGCCATCATGCTGCAGATCGGGCTGCGGACGCTCGGCAGTACGTCCGCTGCCGGCGGTGGTGGCTCCATTCAGTAGCCGCAATTTTCGGCAATAGTCGGCCTGCGGCGACGTTCGGGCTTTTCATCGTGAGCGAGTAAATCTGGTTCTGAGACGACGGACACGGCAGTTTGACATGAGCACCCTTCCCTTGCGGCGCATCGCCTGCGCCTTCGCCACCGCAACGCTGATCCTGCTGTCGGCCGGATCGCCGTCGCAGGCGCAGAGCGTCGCGGTCATGGTCAATGGCGAGCCGATCACCAATTACGACATCGAGCAGCGCACCAAGCTGACGCTGCTATCGACGCAGAAGGCTCCGAGCCGCCAGGAAGTGATCGAGGATCTCATCAACGAGAAGGTCAAGATCAAGGAAGGCAAGAAGTACAGCGTCGATCCCGGCGCCTCCGAGGTCGATAGCGCGTTCCAGAACATGAGTTCGCGGATGCGCATCACGTCTGATCAGCTGGTGCAGTCGCTGGCCGCGAAGGGCATCCGGCCGGACACGCTAAAGAGCCGGCTGAAGGCCGACATGGTCTGGAATGCGATCGTTCGCGGTCGCTTCAAGCAGAGCCTGCAGGTCGGCGAAAAGGAAGTCGATTCCGCCGCCCAGGCAGCCGGCGGCGATACCACCACCGAAGCCTTCGAGTACCAGATGCGCCCGGTGGTGTTGATCGTTCCGCGCGGCGCGGCGGCCGGCACGATGGAAGCCCGCAACAAGGAGGCCGCCGGGCTGCGCGAGCGCATCCAGTCCTGCGACGAGGCCAACAACACCTTCAAGTCGATGCAGAACGCGACGATCCGTGACACCGTCGTCAAGACCTCCGCCGACTTGCCGCCGACCTTGCGCGACCTGCTCGACAAGACCCCGGTGGGGCACCTGACGCCGCCGGAAGTCACCCGCCAGGGTGTTGAAATGGTGGCACTGTGCTCGCGCAAACCGACCAAGGTCGATACCCCGAAGAAGCGCGAAATCCGCGACAAGATGTTCGCCGAAAAATTCGAAGCCAAGTCGAAATCCTATCTGCAGGAAATTCGCAAGGCGGCGATGATCGAGTATCGGCAGTAACAATCCCGGCTCAGGCCGCATCGGCTTAAGGGCCAGCATGGCACACCCTCTCGCGCTGACACTGGGCGAACCGGCAGGCATCGGACCGGACATCGCCATCGCCGCATGGCTGCGCCGTCACGAACTCGACTTGCCGCCATTCTATCTGCTCGGCGATCGCGACTTCATCGCCGCCCGCGCGGCGCTACTTGGGCTTGATGTCAAGCTCGCCGATGCGACCGCCGCCAGTGCCGTTAAAAGCTTCGCGGACGCGTTGCCGGTCGTATCGACCGGCCACCCCATCACCGCGCAGCCGGGCCGCCCTGACGCCTCCAGCGCGCCGGCGGCCATTGCGTCGATCCGGCAGGCCGTCGCCGACGTCGAAGCCGGGCGCGCCTCCGCGGTGGTCACCAACCCGATCGCCAAGAGCGTGCTGTACCGCGCCGGCTTCGACCATCCCGGGCACACCGAATTTCTCGCCGAACTCGCCATACGCGACGGCAAGACGCCGATGCCGGTGATGCTGCTATGGTCGCCCACCCTCGCGGTAGTGCCGGTCACCATCCATGTCTCGCTGCGCGATGCCATCGAGCAGCTCACCAGCCACCTGATCACCGCCACCGCGCGGATCGTCGTCGCCGACCTGAAGTCGCGCTTCGGACTGCGCCGGCCGCGGCTGGCCATCTCCGGCCTCAACCCGCACGCCGGCGAGGATGGCACGATCGGCGACGAGGAACAGACCATCATTGCGCAGGCGATCACCGTGCTGCGCAACGAGGGCATCGACGTGCGCGGCCCGCTGCCCGCTGACACCATGTTCCATCCGGCCGCGCGCGAAACCTACGACTGCGCGATCTGCATGTATCACGACCAGGCCCTGATCCCGATCAAGACCATCGCCTTCGACGACGGCGTCAACGTCACCCTGGGCCTGCCGTTCATCCGCACCTCGCCGGACCACGGCACCGCCTTCGACATCGCCGGCTCCGGCCGCGCCAATCCTTCGAGCCTGATCGCCGCACTGAAGCTGGCGGCGCGGATGGCCGCGGTGGCCCCATCATGAGCGGCATCGACGACCTGCCGCCGTTGCGCGAGGTGATCCAGAGCTTCGACCTCTCGGCGCGAAAATCGCTCGGCCAGAATTTTCTGCTCGACCTCAATCTCACCGCCAAGATCGCCCGCGCCGCCGGTCCCCTGGAAGGCGCCACCATCGTCGAGATCGGCCCTGGCCCCGGCGGCCTGACCCGCGCGCTACTGGCGCTGGGCGCCGGCCGCGTCATTGCGGTCGAGCGCGACGAACGCGCCCTCGGCGCCCTCGAGCAAATTTCGCAGCACTATCCTGGCCGGCTCGAAATCGTGATCGGCGACGCGCTGACCTTCGACCCGCGGCCGCTGCTGAACGGCGAGCGCGCCAAAATCGTCGCCAACCTGCCCTACAACATCGCCACGCCGCTATTGATCGACTGGCTGTGCACCGAGCCGTGGCCGCCGTGGTACGACATGATGGTGCTGATGTTCCAGCGCGAGGTCGCCGAGCGCATCGTGGCCACCGAGGACGACGAGCCCTACGGCCGGCTCGGCGTGCTCTCCAACTGGCGCGCCGAAACCCGCATCCTGTTCGACATTCCGCCCACCGCCTTCGTCCCGGCGCCGAAGGTGACTTCGTCGGTGGTCCGCCTGACGCCGCGCGCGCAGCCCGAGCCGTGCGAGCGCCGGCTGCTCGAACAGGTCGCCGCGGCGGCCTTCGGCCAGCGCCGCAAGATGCTGCGGCAAAGCCTCAAGGCGCTCGGCGCCGATCCCGAGCGGCTGGCCGCCGCCGCCGGCGTCGAGGCGACGCGGCGCGCGGAGACCGTGCCGGTCTCGGGTTTTGTTGCCATGGCGCGCGAACTCGCCGATATTCGAAAGACAAAAAACAATACGTAGGGAGAACTACTGATGCCGCTGATGCGCCGCCAATCGCTGGTCAAGTTCGATGCTCCGCTGTGCGAAACCATCGTCGATACGCCGAAGCCTGCTGGCAACGAAGTGCTGGTGCGTATCGAGCGCTGCGGCCTGTGCCATTCCGACCTGCACATCCAGGACGGCTATGCCGACCTCGGCGGCGGCAAGCGACTTGATACCACCCGCGGCATGACGCTGCCCTTCACGCTTGGCCACGAGATCGCCGGCGTCGTCGATGAAGTCGGCCCGGACGCCTCGAAGGACCTGATTGGCCGCAAGGTCGCGGTGTTCCCATGGATCGGCTGCGGCCAATGCCGCGACTGCCTCGCCGGCGACGAAAATCTCTGCGCAAAAAACCGCTATCTCGGTGTCGCCCTCGACGGCGGCTTCGCCAGCCACGTGCTGGTACCGGATGCCAAGTACCTGCTCGACTACGATCCGCTTCCGGTCAACATGGCGGCGACGCTGATGTGCTCCGGCGTCACCGCCTATGGCGCGCTGAAGCGCCTGGTCGATCGCCCGCGGCAGCGCAACCTGCTGCTGATCGGGCTCGGCGGCGTCGGCATGATGGGGCTGGCGTTCGCGCAGGCGATGTTCCAGCAGCCGATCTCGGTGGCCGATCTCAATCCGGCGGCGCGCGAGGCGGCGCTGAAGAATGGCGCCGCGTTTGCGTATGATCCGGCCGAGCCGGATGCCGCCAGGCGGATGGTGAAGGAAAACGACGGCGGCTTCGACGGCGTCATCGATTTCGCCGGCAACGACAAGTCGATGGGCTTTGCGGTATCGACCGTGGCGCGCGGCGGCAAGATCGTGGTGTCCGGCCTGATGGGCGGCAACTTCTCGCTGCCGATGGTGCAGTGGATCTACAAGCGGATGACCATCGAAGGCTTCATGGTGGGCACGCTGGCGGAAGCGCGCGAGCTAATGGACCTCGCCCGCGCCGGCAAGATCAAGCCGACGCCGATGAAGGAAGAGCCGATGGCGGACGCGCAAAAGTGGATCGAGGAATTGCGCGCCGGCAAGGTCGTCGGACGCGTGGTACTGACGAACTGACGATCTCGCAGGGTGGGCAAAAGCGCACTCGCGCTGTGCCCACCAATGACGAGCTTGGCCCACCCTACGAAGTGCAGTCCCGGATTGCGCTTCGCTGCATCCGGGTTACGATACACCCATTTCAGGATGGGTTTCATGGACCATTACGTCCGGCCGCTTAAGTCGATGGCGAGAGCAGTCGCGCTGGTCGCGCTTCTGCCGCTGACGCTTTCGGGGCAAGCCCTCGCCGAAAAACGCATTGCCCTCGTGGTCGGCAACTCCGGCTATCAGAACATTACCCGCCTCGACAATCCGAAGAACGATGCGAAGCTGATGGCGGAAACGCTGGGCGGTCTCGGTTTCATCCTGATCGGCGGCGGCGCGCAGCTCGATCTCGACAAATCCGCGCTCGACAATGCCGTGCAGAATTTCGGCCGACAGATTCAGGGCGCCGACGTCGCGCTGTTCTACTACGCCGGCCACGGCGTGCAGGTCAGCGGGTCGAACTATCTGGTGCCGGTCAATGCCAACCCGACCCGCGAGGCCGATGTCGATTTCCAGATGGTCGATATCAACCTGGTGCTGCGACAGATGCAGGGCTCGGGCACGCGGCTCAACCTGGTCATCCTCGATGCCTGCCGCAACAATCCGTTCGGCTCCCGTGGGCTGCGCGGATCGGACGGCGGCCTTGCCCAGATGCGCGCGCCGGAAGGCACGCTGATCTCCTACGCCACCCAGCCCGGCAGCGTTGCGCAGGACGGCGCCGACGGCAACAGCCCTTACACCAAGGCGCTGGCGACCACCGTGCGGCAAGCCGGTCTCGACATCTTCCAGACCTTCAACCAGGTCGGCCTCGCGGTGAAGCGCGCCACCGCGGGCGCGCAGCAGCCCTGGGTGTCGTCATCGCCGATCGACGGCGCCTTCTACTTCGTGGCGCCGCTGGCGGCCTCGCCGGCTCCGGTGCTCGCCCCTGCGCAGGAAGCGCGGCTCGCCGACACGCTGCGCCCCGATCCCGACCGGGTGCCGCTGAAGGATGCCGCGCTGCTGAGGGAAGTCAGCGACCGGCTCTACGAACTCAACTTCGATCCCGAACTGCCGGGCAGCAAGAACGGCATGACGGTGGCGATCCGCGACTTCCAGACCCGCAGCAGCCTGACGCCGACCGGCGAGGCCACCGAAGGCCTGCTGACGCGGCTGCGCAAGCTGGAAGACCTGCGGCCGTGGGGCAGCATCGTCTACGATCCCGATCGCAGCAAATGGGGAATTTCCTGGAAGCAGGTGTCGCGCAAGGCTGCCGTGGCCGACGCACGCGCCAACTGCGATGGCGGCGCAAAGTGCTCGGTCGAACTGAGCTTTTACGGCTCACGGTGCGGCGCCTTCGCCTATTCGGGCCAGCGTTATTCGTTGATCCAGCGCGACAGCGTCCAAAAGGCCAAGGAGGCCGCGCTTGACGCTTGCGGCAAGTCCGGCAAATCTTGTCGCATTATCGATGCCGTGTGCGCCGACGGAACCGGCCGCGCGGAGGCGAACCGCCAGTAATTTTGAAAGTCTGATTTCATGACCAATCTGTTTCGATGGTCGGCCGGAATTGCCCCTCTCGCCATCGCCCTCGTCATCGCGCTAGGTCCCACCACCGCGCGCGCTCAGGGCAGCGCCGGCGGCAGCATCGGCAACGACGACAAGGCGGTGTCGGGCTCGCGCTCCACGACGACGCGCGAGGCTCCGGCGCGCCGGAGCCGACAGACCGAAGAGCCGCCACGCCGCGTTCCACGACGCAGCGGCGGAGGTGGCGGAAACTTCGATGGCAGTTGGACGGTGACCGCTTCGCCGGGCTGCGCTGCATCAGGTACGGGCACGGTCATGGTGTCGGGCGGCAGAGTATCCGGTCAGGGTATCTCAGGTACCGTGAGCCCGAACGGTGCAACGCGTACCGTCGGCTATATCGATAGCATCACCATCGTCAGCAGTGGCCGCGTTACCGGCACCACCAGTTCCGGTGTCTACCGCCAGTCCGACGGATGCTCAGGCACGTGGCGCGGGATGAAGAACTGATCTTCGCAGATGCTTCACGCGTCCGACGAACTCGCCTTCGTGCGATCGAACATTGGGAGCTTGATTTCATGCCGCGCTTCATTCCGGGCCAAGTGGTGACTGCCTCGCTGCTGATCTCCCTTGCCGCAGCCCTTGCCCCCGAATACGCAAAGGCGCAAGGCGCCGCCGGCGGCAGCATCGGCAACGACGACAAGGCCGTGTCGGGATCGCGACCGGAACGCTCGACCGCCAGCGAAAAACCGGCACGACGGAAACCGACCAGCGACGAACCACGCCGACGCGGAGGCGGCGGCAATTTCGACGGCGCGTGGATGATGTCGGGCGTCGGCAACGCCGTCTGCCCCGGCCCCATCAGCAACGCCATCATTGTGACCAATGGCCAGATCGACGGCGGCGGAGCCCGAGGCACCGTCAGCGCGAGCGGCGCGGTGAACGGAATTGCGCAAGGCAGCGGAAAGACCATGATCACCACCGGCCGATTGTCCGGGCGCCGCGGCAGCGGCACGTTCCGGCAGTCGGACGGTTGCGCCGGGACATGGACGGCGAGCAAGCAGTAGCTCGTCGGCAGGCAACGGCGCTCTCGCCGCACGCACGCAGCGGTGCGCAATCTCAGGCCTGTTTAGCCGCGCGACCGCCGGAACGCCTCGCCGATCGCCACTACCATTGCGCAGATCGCCACCAGTACCAGGGAGGTCGCCGACGCCGCGGGCAGATCGGTGCCGGTCTCGGAGATCTTGCTGTACAGGAACAGCGGCAGGATGTTGACCTGCGTGCCGACCAGCGCCAGCGCCGTGCCATAGGCGCCGACCGCCACCGCCGAGGTCAGGCAGAACGCCGCCACCAGGCTCGGCATGATCTGCGGTAGCATGACCTCGATCAGCGCACGCAGCCCGCCTGCTCCGAGCGAGCGCGCCGCCAGCAACTGGTTGCGGTCGAAATTGCCCATCGCCGGCAATACGATCAGCACCACGCGCGGCACCAGATAATACGAATAGGCCAGACCCAGGCCGAGCGGCGAGAAGATGAACGCGCCGGTGACGGCGGGATCGAAGCCGAGTTCGGCCAGCAGCAGCGTGACGAAGCCGGCGCGGCCGAGCAACAGGATAAAGCCGTAGGCGACGATCAGCCCGGAAAATGTCAGCGGCAGCGAGATCGCGATCAACGCCGCGGTGCGCAGCCCCGGTGCCAGTCGCAGCAAGGCCAGCGCGACGGCCACGCCAACTATCACCGAGAACAGCGGCGCCACGGTGCCCAGCACCAGGGTGCCGCGCAGCCCGTTCCAGAACACCGGATCGGCCGCGAGCCGGCGAAACGCGCTGCCGCCATCGGCAAAGGCGCCGCCCAGCACCGCACCCACCGGCAACAGGAAGAACAGCCCGAACACGATGGCGCCGGGCGTAGCGAAGCCAACAAGCGTGGATGACGAAGCGCGCGGGCTCATGTTGATCCTGTCGTTGCGAGGCCGCCGCGATGACCCCAACCGGGATCATAGCGGCGGTTGCGCGTTTACTGGCCGAGAACGGCCTTGGCCCAGCCAGCATCGATCTCGGCCTTCTTGCCGGTGGCCTTGGCGATATCGATCGCCTGCACCTGCGGCGCCGCCGGCATCTTGTCGGCGACGCTGGTCGGCAGCGCGATGCCGGGAACGCTCGGCCGCACATAACCTTCGGCAAAGATCTTCTGGCCTTCGTCGCTCATGATGAAGTTGAGCCAGAGTTTGCCGGCGCTGGGATTGGGACCGTTCTTGACCAGCGAGATCGCGTAGGGCGCCGCGGCCGAAGCTTCCTTCGGGATCACCACGGTGATGCCGTCGCCCATGCCATCGGTGAACTTGGCTTTCAGGCCGTCGTTCTCGTAACCGATCCAGATCGGGATCTCGCCTTTCAGGAACTGGGCGTAGGGCGTGGTGCCGACGGTGCGCAGCACGTTGCCGGCCTTGCTGAGCTTGCCGAGGTAGTCGACGCCCGGCGCGACGTTGTCCATGCTGCCGCCATTGCCGAACGCGGCGGCGAACGCCACCACCTGGCCCTGCCCGGTCGAACGCGGATCCTGATAGACGATCGCGCTCTTGTACTCCGGCTTCAGCAGATCGGCCCAGCCCTGCGGAATCGTCTTCACCAGCTTGGTGTTGACCAGAAAGGCGACGCTCAGCGTGTGGATGGTGAACCAGCGGCCGTCCTGCTCGCGCAGCGGCTCGGCCAGCTTGTCGAAATTCACTGGCTTGTAGCCATCGACCACGCCGGCCTTGGCGGCATCGAGGCCGGAAGCTGCGAAGTAATAGGCGGTGTCGGCCTGCGGACGGTTGCGGGCCTTGTCGAGGGCGACCACGGTCGCAGCCGAGCCGAGGTCGTTATAGACCATCTCGACGCCCGGATAGCGCTTCTGGAACGCCTTGAACTGTCCGGCCCAGTTGGCCCAGGTCGGGCCGGTATCGAACGACACCACGAGGCCTTCCTTGGCCGCCTTGTCGAACAGCTCCTTCTCGCCCGGATAAAGCTCGGCGCCTTCGAAAGCGAACGCGCTGTGGCCGAAGTTGAGGGCGATGCTGGCGATGGCCACGCCGCCCAGGAATTTACGTCGGTTCATATCGATGTCCTCACAGTTGATATCAGGTCGGGGGAAGCAGACGGATCGCGCCAGGTGGTATCGACGCTCCGGTCAAGGGCTCGCGCAGATGGGTTTCGAGACGGATGAAGCCGCCGGCCACGGCGAGATCGAGGCGCCGGACGGGGCCGAGATAGCGGTCCGCTGCCATGGTGCCAGCGAATTCACCGGGCTTTGCAGTATCGACACCGCCGGTGATCGGCTCGACCCGCTCCGGGCGCACCAGCACGGTCACCTTCGCGCCGGGCGCCCAGCCCGCGGTGTCGCAGGACAGCGTGCCTATATCAGTCGATACCATGCCGTCACCCGAGACCTCACCGGGCCAAAGATTGGACTGCCCGACAAACGCGGCAACGCTGGCGTCCGCCGGCGTCTCGTAGAGGTCGCGCGGCGTGCCGATCTGCACCAGCCGCCCGTCGCGCATCATCACCACCTTGTCGGCGATCGACAGCGCCTCTTCCTGATCGTGCGTCACCAGCAGCGTCGCAATACCCGACTGCCGTTGCACGCGAAGAATCTCGTCGCGCATCTCCATGCGCAGCCCGGCATCGAGCGCCGACAGCGGCTCGTCGAGCAGCAGTCCCTGCGGTTCGAACACCAGCGCGCGCGCCAGCGCCACGCGCTGCTGCTGGCCGCCGGACAGCGCCGCGGGCAAATCATCGGCGCGCGAATGCATGCCGACGCGGCCGAGCATTTCCACCGCGCGCGAACGCCGTTCGTCGCGGGATATGCCGCGCACCTTGAGCGGATAGGCAACGTTTTCCCACAGCCGCATGTGCGGAAACAGCGCGTAGTTCTGAAATACCACGCCGAGGCGCCGGGCTTCCGGCGCGAGATGGCCGACGTCGTGGCCGTCGATCAGGATACGGCCGCGGTCGGGCTTCACGAAGCCGGCCAGCAGCTTCAGCAGCGTCGACTTGCCGGAGCCCGATGCGCCGATGATCGCCAGCAACTCGCCGCGCCCTATCTCGAGCGAGACGTCGAACACGCCGGCCGTGCCGCCGGAATAGGTGTAGCTCACATTGTCGTATTGCAGGGTCACGTCGCGCGCCTCGATAGGAGAGAGCCGGCGAACTGCGCCGCAAGGCCGCTGGTCAACGACGCCACTGCCGCAAGCAGCAGCAGCACCACGGTCGCGGCGCAGGCAAAGCCAGTGGCACCGTAGAACGCCTGCAGCAGCACCACGGGATAGGTGCGCGACAGGAAACCGGAGATCAGGTTGGAGAGCTGGAATTCGCCGATCGACAGTGCCGCCACGGTCAACATCGCCGACAGCAGGCTCGGCCGCAGCAGCGGCAGCGTCACGTCGCGCAACCGCGCCGTGAACGGAGCGCCCAGCGTGGCTGCAGCATGCTCATAGTGATCGAGGCCAAGCTGCTCCATGTCGGCGACCAGCGCCGTTACGGTGTACGGCAGCGTCAGCACCAGGTGCCCCGCCGCCAGCAGCCAGAAACTGCCGAGCCACGGCAGTGCGTCGGACGAAAATACCAGGATGAAGCCGAATGCCAGCACTAGTTCGGGCGCTGCCACCGGCAGCAGCGTAACAATGCGCGCCGCGACGCGAACGCCGCCACGCGCGCCAGCCTGGATCGCGTAAGCGAGCGGCAGGCCGATCAGCAGATTGAGAATGCAGGTGGTCGCGACGACTTGCAGGCTGGTGACGAAGGCGCGGCGAAAGCTCGGGTCGGTCGCGAGTTCCTGATACCAGCGCCAGGTAAAGCCGGTCGGCAGCAGCGTGCCGCTCCAGCTTTCGCCGAACGATCCCAGAGCGAGCAGCAGCATCGGCGCGACAAGAAAGATCAGATAGGCAATCGCGATGATGGCCAAGCGGGCAAGCCTTCAGAGGGGGACCGGAATGTCCGCTCTCAGTATACAGGCCGCATATCAGTTTTGTGACGCGGCGGGCGACGCCTATGCGATGCCGAAAATTCGCGCAGCAATCCGAGCGATGACGTCATCGACGGTATCGACGCGGTCAACGCCATCCACAGCGGGCGCATCTACCATCGCCAGCACCAGGCGTTTGAACTGCAGACCGAGCGCCATTTCGGAGAGCGTACCAACACCGCCGCCGATCGCCACCAGCACCAGACACGCGCGCGCGATGATCGCATTGCGCGCCGGACCGATACCGGTCGCAATCGGAATCGCCACATAGGGATTGGCGTGCTGCCATTCCTCATCAGGCAAAAGCCCGACCGGCAATCCGCCGGCCTGTGCATGCCCCTTGCACGCCGCTTCCATCACGCCGTTCTTGCCGCCGCACAGCAGTTGCAGCCCGTGACGCGCCAGCGCCTCGCCCATCTGCTCGGCCAGAGCATATTGCGCAGGCGTCGCATCGCGCGGCCCGATGATACCGATCGGCACGCGGCGCAGTTTTTGCGCGGCGGCGAGACGCCGCAACGCTTCGACAGGCGTGACGGCCTCGCCTGCATCGCTGGTGTCATCTGGCTGCCATTCCAGTTTCAGCGGATCGAAGCGGCGGCCCGCATGGATCAACCGCTCGCCGTCTTCGATCCATCGCATCGTCATGGCAGATTCTCCGCTTCGTAGGGTGGACAAAGCCGGCATGCGCGCAGCGCGACGGCGTGCGCGAGGTGGTGGGCACGGCGCAAGAGCGCCTTTGCCCACCCTACGCTACAATTGCTGCCGCAGCTTCTGCACGAAGTCCGTCACGCCCACCTGGCGCTCCAGCTTGAGCTGTTCGGCGCGCAAAATCGACTTCACCGACTCGAAGGCGATGCCGATGTTGTCGTTGATAACGATGTAGTCATAGGCGTCGAAATGGCTCATCTCGTCGCCGGCCTTCTTCATGCGGCCACGGATCACCTCGTCGGAATCCTGCGCGCGGGTGTGGAGCCGCTGCTCCAGCGCCTGCACCGAAGGCGGCAGGATGAAGACGCTGACCACGTCCTTTTGCGCGCGACCGCGCAATTGCTGCGTGCCCTGCCAGTCGATATCAAACAGCACGTTGCGGCCGGCTGCCAGTGCGGTTTCCACCGGTGCGCGAGGTGTGCCGTAACAATTGTCGAATACCCGCGCCCATTCCAGCAATTCGTCCTGCGCCACCATCTGGTCGAACCGCTTCTGATCGACGAAGAAATAGTCGCGTCCTTCGACCTCGCCGGGCCGCATCGGCCGCGTCGTCACCGACACCGACATTCTCAGTTCGGGAATTTCCGAAATCAGCATCCGCGTCAGCGTGGTCTTGCCGGCGCCGGACGGCGACGACAGCACGAACATCAGCCCGCGCCGCTCGACGTCTTCAAAGACGGGATTGTTGGCGTTCGTCATTCGAGGTTCTGAACCTGTTCGCGGAATTGCTCGACGACGTTCTTCATTTCGAGCCCGGTGTTGGTCAATTCCAGATCGTTGGATTTCGAGCAGCAGGTATTGACCTCGCGGTTGAACTCCTGCGCCAGGAAGTCGAGGCGACGGCCGACCGGCCCGCCCTTGCCGAGCATCTCGCGGGCCTGCGAGATGTGCGAGGCGATGCGGTCGAGTTCTTCGCGGATGTCGGCCTTGGCCGCGATCATCAGCGCTTCCTGGTTGAGCCGGTCGGAATCGAAACGATCCGACGACTCCAGCAATGCCGCGATCTGCTCGGCGAGCCGGGCGCGAATCGCTTCCGGCTTGCGGCCCGGCGCGGCTTCGGCCTTCTTCGCCAGAATCTCGATCTCGTTCATGCGCTGCGACAGGATCTCACCGAGCGTGGTGCCCTCGCGCTGGCGCATCAGGAGCAGCGCGGCGAGCGCTTCCTCGAAGGCGACCGCAACCGCCGCCTTGGCGGCCTTGTCCTCTTCCTCGTCGGCCTCGGGCTCGACCACTTCGATGACGCCCTTGATGGCCATCAGGCCATCGACGGACGGCGCCACCGCGTCGATCTTGCCGGCGAGGTCTGCCGCGATACGCAGGATCGAGTTGAGCACGTCCTCGTTGACGCGCACGGTCGACAGCGCGTTGCCGCGCTTCACGGTGAGGTTGGCGTAGACGGTGCCGCGCGACAGCACTTCGGTGGCGCGCTTGCGGGCGATGGTCTCGATCTCGTCCCAGCCCGGCGGCAACCGCATCCGCAGGTCGAAGCCCTTGGCATTGACGGACTTCAATTCCCACTCGAAGGCATAGGGCCCCGATGTGCCGTGGCTTCGCGCAAAGCCGGTCATGCTCGACAGCGCCATCGCAGGACGTCTCCGAAAATACGAGTGAGATTCGCGAAGCCGCGAACCGGATCAGGTTAGAGCTTTTTCAGGCCGAGGGGAATTAGGGGCGGAATTTGGCGCGGAATTGGCGCACCAACGGCGCACCGCCGAAGGCTATTGCTGCACCACCGGCGCGGTCGTCGATTGCGCGGCGCCCTGCCGGGCGGGCGGCGGCGTGGCAGCGCGGGTGCGCTGCTTGGCCGGGGCCGCCGGCTTGGCCGAGGCCGCGCCGGCTGCGGCATTGGCATCAGCGGGCGCAGCCACTGGCGGCGGTGGCGCCTCGTCTGCCGCCGGCTCGACGGTGTCGTTCTGGATCTGCTTCTCCTGCGCCCGTAACCTGGCGACGTTCTTCTGGTGCGCGTCGTAGGTCTCGGTGAAGCTGTGGCCGCCGGTGCCGTCGGCGACGAAGAACAGGTCGCGGGTGCGCGCCGGTTTGGCGGTGGCTTCCATCGAGGCGCGGCCGGGATTGGCGATCGGCCCCGGCGGCAGGCCTTCCACAACATAGGTGTTGTAGGGCGACGGCTGCGTGATCTCGCTGCGCTTGATCGGCCGGCCGAGCGTGCCCTTGCCGCCGACGATGCCGTAGATGATCGTCGGATCAGACTGCAGCTTCATCTTCTGACGCAGGCGGTTGGCGAACACCGCGGCGACCCGGCTGCGCTCGTCCGCCTTGCCGGTCTCCTTCTCGACGATGGAAGCCAGCGTCACCAGTTGCTCCGGCGTCTTCACGGGCACGTCGGGGCTGCGGCGCTCCCAGATCTCGGCCAGCGCGCGCTTCTGCTCCTGCTGCATGCGCTGCACCACCTGCTCCCGGGTAGTGCCGCGCGGAAATTTATAGGTCTCCGGCAGCAGCGTGCCCTCGCGCGGCATTTCGCGGATCGAACCGGTGAAGATGTCGTTGTCGGTCAAGCGGCTGACGATCTGCTCGGAGGTCAGGCCCTCCGGGATCGTGACGGAATGCTGCACCACCTTGCCCTCGACGAGGGTGCCGATGACGGCGCGCAGATTGGCCCCCTTCGGGAACAGATATTCGCCGGGCTTCAGTTCCGAACTGGCCTTCAGCGCAAACACGCTGCCGATGAACACCCAGCGATTGGCATCGATCACGCCTTCGCTCTGCAACTTCTCGGCGATGTCGCCCTTGCCGGCGCGGGCGGGAATGTTGACGACTTTGTCTTCCTGCAGCGGACCCGGAGCTTCGAGCGCCTGACGACCGTATACGTAGACGCCACCGGCGCCGATCATGGCGACGATGATGATGGTGATGATGGCGTTGCCGGCCACCACGAACGGGTTCCGCGCGCGGTCGGAGCGCTTCGGCGGCGGCGGAACCTGCTCGGGCTCCAGCGCGGCGCGGGGACTCCTTGGCGAAATGGGCGGCCTCTCACTCATCGATACAACCTGATCCTGTCGGTTCAATCGTGACGGGACAATCCGAACCCCGTCAATAGCATACGCCCGAAGTAGGAATTGGCGCGGAATGCGGCGAAACGGTGGAGGTTCTCTAACCCGACACCCGCTGCAGGATCAGCGACGCGTTTGTACCGCCGAATCCGAACGAATTCGAAAGTGCAATATTGATCTCGCGCTTGCGTGGTTTCAGCGGCACCAGATCGATCGCCGTCTCCACCGACGGATTGTCGAGGTTGATGGTCGGCGGCGCGACGTTATCCCGAATCGCCAGAATGCAGAAGATGGCTTCCACCGCCCCGGCGGCGCCGAGCAGATGGCCGATCGACGATTTGGTGGACGACATCGAGACTTTCGAAGCGGCATTGCCGAGCAACCGCAGCGCGGCACCGAGTTCAATCTCGTCGCCGAGCGGCGTCGAGGTGCCATGTGCGTTGATGTAATCGATGTCGGCCGCGGTGATGCCGGCGCGCTTCATGGCAGCGCTCATGCTTCGGAACGCGCCATCGCCATCGGGCGTTGGCGACGTGATGTGAAAGGCGTCGCCCGACATGCCGTAGCCGACAACTTCACCGTAGATCCTCGCGCCCCGCGCTTTCGCGTGTTCGTATTCTTCCAGCACCACGACGCCGGCACCCTCGCCCATCACGAAACCATCGCGGTCCTTATCGTATGGACGCGACGCGCGGGAAGGATCGTCATTAAAGCCGGTCGACAGCGCGCGCGCCGCGCAGAAGCCCGCCATGGCCAGACGGCTGATCGGCGATTCGGTACCGCCGGCGACCATCACGTCGGCATCGCCCAGCGCGATCAGGCGGCTGGCGTCGCCGATCGCATGGGCGCCCGTCGAACAGGCCGTCACGACGGAATGATTGGGGCCCTTGAGGCCATGCGCGATCGAGACATAGCCCGACGCGAGATTGATCAGGCGACCTGGAATGAAAAACGGAGAAACCTTGCGCGGTCCGCGTTCTTTCAGGAGTAGCGCCGTGTCGGCGATGCCCGACAGGCCGCCGATGCCGGAGCCGATCATGGTGCCGGTGGCACATTTCTCTTCTTCAGTCGCGGGATGCCAGTTGGCGTCGTCGAGCGCCTGCTTGGCGGCGCACATCGCATAGATGATGAAATCATCGACCTTGCGCTGATCTTTCGGCTCCATCCAATGGTCGGGATTGAAGGTGCCGTTGGTGCCGTCGCCGCGCGGAATCACGCAGGCGATCTGGCTGGTCAGGTCCGACACGTCAAACGTGTCGATCCGCTTGGCGCCGCTCTCGCCATTGAGAATGCGCTTCCAGGTCGGCTCGACACCGCAACCGAGGGGCGACACCATGCCAAGGCCTGTGACGACCACGCGCCTCATCGTCGTTCCTCCAGCCGTCCTTGCACGCCACAGCAAGAAGCCGGGGGACCGCGCAAGGCGATCCGGCCGGCTTCAGGTGTGTTGCGCGAAGGCGTCAGCTTTTTGCGTTTTTCTCAAGAAATTTGGTGGCGTCGCCGACGGTCAGAATCGTCTCGGCGGCGTCGTCCGGGATTTCGCAGCCGAACTCTTCTTCGAATGCCATCACGAGCTCGACAGTGTCGAGACTGTCGGCGCCGAGATCATCGATAAAGCTCGCGGCATCGACCACCTTCTCGGGCTCGACACCAAGGTGTTCGACCACGATCTTCTTAACTCGCTCGCCAATCTCGCTCATCGTTAAACCTCGTGCTGTTTCATTGGGCCCGTCCGCAGACGATACGAGCCATCGTGGAGCGTAAACTCGTTAGAACCCTGCGCAGTTGCGCGTGATCTGGATTGACCCCGTCGTCCCGGACGGAGCCTCGCGAATACGGCAGGCTCAACCCCGCCAATATACAGGCTTTCAAATTCCTGCAATGGCCTTCTTTGCCTTGCCGTTCGTGGTTCGGTTACCATACTTCCAAAGCCTTGGCCACACGCCAAGGTCATAGCTCAAACATCAATCAAATCACGGCGTTGGGGTTCCCCAACGGTCAGATCATGGCCATGCCGCCGTTGACGTGAATGGTCTGTCCGGTGACATAGGCTGCCTCATTTGAAGCCAGATACACCGCCGCCGCCGCAATATCTTCCGGCGTGCCCAGCCGACCCGCCGGCACCTTGGTTAGAATCGTTTCGCGCTGCTTGTCGTTCAGGGCATCGGTCATCGGCGTGGCGATGAAGCCCGGCTCGATGCAGTTCGCAGTGACGTTGCGCTTGGCGTATTCGGCGCCGAGCGTCTTGATCATGCCGATCAGCCCGGCCTTGGCCGCGGTGTAGTTGCCCTGGCCGGGATTACCGGTGACACCGACCACCGAGGTGATGGCGATGATGCGGCCGAAGCGCTTGCGCATCATCAGCTTGGTGGCGGCGCGGGCGAGCCGGAAGGTCGCGGTCAGGTTGACGTTGATGACGTCGTCCCAGTCCTCGTCCTTGAGCTGCACGAACAGGTTGTCGCGGGTGATGCCGGCATTGCTGACCAGGATGTCGAGCTGGCCCATCGCCTTTTCGGCTGACGGCACCAGCGCCTCGACCTCGGCCGCGTCGGAAAGATTGCACGGCAGTACGTGCGTGCGATCGCCGAGCTTGGCGGCCAGCGCCTCCAGCACCTCGCGGCGCGTGCCGGACAGCGCCACGGTGGCGCCCTGCGCATGCAGCGCCGCCGCGATGGCGCCGCCAATGCCGCCGGTCGCACCGGTCACCAGCGCCGTCCTGCCTGTCAGATCAAACATGTCATTTCCTTTTCGTTCAGACCGAATGCGCAGCAGCGAGCGCATCCTTGGCCGCAGCTATGTCCTGGGGGCCGCCGACGGCCGTGCCGACCGCGCCTTCGGCGATACGCTTGACCAGCCCGCTCAGCACCTTGCCGGAGCCGATCTCGAGAAACCGTGTGACGCCGTGCGACGCCATAAAGAGCACGCATTCGCGCCAGCGCACGGTGCCGGTGACCTGCTCCACCAGGCGGCGGCGGATCTCGTCGGGATCGCTGATCGCCGAGGCCAGCACGTTGGAGACCAGCGGCACCGTCGGCACGTGGATCGTCACACTGGCCAGTGCAGCGGCCATCGCATCAGCAGCCGGCTGCATCAGGCTGCAGTGAAACGGCGCCGACACCGGCAGGAGCATGGCGCGCTTGGCGCCCTTGGTCTTGGCGATCTCCAGCGCGCGTTCGACCGCAGCCTTGTGGCCGGACACCACCACCTGCCCGCCGCCGTTGTCATTAGCAGCGTGGCAGACGTCGCCCTGCGCGGCCTCTTCGGCCACCGCGACGGCGGTCTCGTAATCCAGTCCGAGCAGCGCCGCCATGGCGCCGACGCCGACTGGCACCGCCTTCTGCATGGCAAGGCCGCGGGTGCGCAAGAGGCGCGCAGCATCAGAAATCGACAGGCTGCCGGCCGCGGCCAGCGCGGAATATTCGCCGAGCGAATGGCCGGCGACGAATGCGGCGTCGCGACTGAGCGAGATCCCGGCCTCGGTCTCCAGCACCCGCATGGTCGCCAGCGATACCGCCATCAGAGCGGGCTGGGCATTTTCGGTCAGCTGCAGGGTCTCGGCCGGGCCATCCCAGATGATGGCGGTCAGCTTCTCGCCGAGCGCCGAATCGACCTCGTCGAATACCGCACGCGCCGCTGGAAAGGCCTCGGCCAGCGCTTTGCCCATGCCGACCGCCTGGGATCCCTGTCCCGGAAAGGTAAATGCTGCGGTCATGGTTCCCCTGCAATTTTCGCTTGAAGTGTCTTAATCGTGCGCGGAAAGACACTGACCCGGCATGTTATGTCAAGTTGCGGCAGCGGAATCCGGACGGCTTTCCCGCGGAAGAATGCCCCTTCCCGAAGCTCTTTCCCTTGCCATTGCGCCGAAAATCCGTATAACCCGCCAAATCCGCAGACCCCGGCCGGGAGCTGAACGGACGGCTTCACCGATTTCAGGTTTTGATTTTGATGTGGCAGGGCCAGTTGGCCCGTCGTCCCGTGCTTCCGCCTTCTGAGCAATATCGAGTCCTTTCCTAGAGGGTTCGAAGGGCTTGCCGCCGGGAATTGCGCTAACAAGTGGAAAGGACAGCCATGGCTCTCTACGAGCATGTATTTCTCGCGCGCCAGGACGCGAGCGCCCAGCAGGTCGAAGACCTGACGGCACAGATGACCGGCATCGTCGAAGGTCTCGGCGGCAAGGTCGTGAAGATGGAAAATTGGGGCGTTCGCTCCCTGACCTATCGCATGAACAAGAATCGCAAGGCGCACTTCGTTCTGATGAACATCGATGGCCCCTCCGCGGCGATCACCGAGATCGAGCGCCAGGAGCGCATCAGCGAAGACGTCATCCGCTACCTGACCATCCGCGTCGAAGAGCACGAGGAAGGCCCGTCGGCGATGATGCGCAAGGCCGATCGCGATCGTGATCGCGACGACCGTGGCGGCGGCTTCCGTGGCGACCGCGAAGGCGGTTTCCGTGGCGACCGTGAAGGCGGCGGTTTCCGTGGCGGTGCCGATCGTGAAGCCGGTGGCTTCCGTGGCGATCGCGGCCCGCGTCGTCCCCGTGACGATGAAGGCGCCCCTGCAGCATCGGTTGAGGAGTAAGAACAATGGCTGAAGCTGGTGCACGTCGTCCGTTTTTCCGCCGCCGCAAGACCTGCCCGTTCACGGGTCCGAACGCGCCGAAGATCGACTACAAGGATTCCAAGCTGCTGATGCGTTACGTTTCCGAGCGCGGCAAGATCGTGCCGAGCCGCATCACCGCCGTCTCCGCCA
>NZ_JAQGJD010000044.1 GCF_028290785.1 Tardiphaga sp.
CCGTGATCATCGCGGTGTCGATCCCGCTGTCGATCCTTGGCGCCATCATCATGCTGTCGATGATCGGCGAGACCCTCAACATCATGACGCTCGGCGGCCTGGCGCTGGCGGTCGGCATTCTCGTCGACGACGCCACGGTGACGATCGAGAACATCAATTACCACCTGGAGAACGGCAAGGACGTCGAACCGGCGATCATGGACGGCGCCAACCAGATCGTGGTGCCGGCCTTCGTCTCGCTGTTGTGCATCTGCATCGTGTTCGTGCCGATGTTCTTCCTCAACGGCGTTGCGCGCTTCCTGTTCGTGCCGATGGCCGAAGCGGTGATGTTTGCGATGCTGTGGTCGTTCCTGTTGTCGCGCACGCTGGTGCCGACCATGGCGAAGTACCTCTTGCAGAAGCATGTCCACCACGCCGAAGGCGAGCGTCCGCCGACCCGCAATCCGCTGGTCAGGTTCCAGCGTGGCTTCGAAGCCCGCTTCGAGCGCTTTCGCGGTGGCTATCACGGGCTGCTTGACCTGGCGCTGACGCGACGTCCGGTGTTCGTGACCGGCTTCCTCACCGTCGTCGCGCTTTCGTTCCTGCTGGTGCCGTTCCTCGGCCGCAACTTCTTCCCGACCGTCGATGGCGGCAGCATCCTGATGCATGTCCGCACCCAGGTCGGCACCCGCGTCGAGGAAACCGCCAACCAGTTCGCCGACATTACCAAGGCGGTTCGCCAGATCGTCCCGCCGGACCAGATCGAGACCATGACCGACAATATCGGCATGCCCGTCTCGGGCATCAACCTGACCTATAACAACACCGGCGTGATCGGTTCCCAGGATGGCGATTTCCAGATCAAGCTGGTCGAAGGTCACAAGCCGACCGCGGATTACGTCCAGGCGTTGCGCGAAAAGCTGCCGCGGCTATTCCCCGGCGTCAGCTTCGCGTTCCTGCCCGCCGACATCGTCAGCCAGATCCTGAACTTCGGCGCGCCGGCACCGATCGACCTGCAGATCCGCGGCAACAACCTCGTCGGCAATTTCGACTACGCCAACAAGCTGCTCGGCCAGATCCGGCGCATTCCCGGCATTGTCGACGCGCGCATCCAGCAATCGCCGAACAATCCCGGCTTCAACATCGATGTCGACCGCACCCGCGCGCAATATGTCGGCCTCACCGAACGCGACGTCACCAACTCCATGGTGGTCAATCTCGCCGGCTCGTCGCAGGTCGCGCCGACCTATTATCTCAATCCCGAGAACGGTATTTCCTATTCGGTCGTGATGCAGACGCCGCAATACAAGATGGACTCGCTGGGCTCGCTGGAGACGCTGCCGATCACTGCGGTCAACGCCGCCGCCAATGCGCCGATGCTCGGCGGCATCGCGACCATCAAGCGCTCGGTCGGCAATGCCGTGGTGTCGCAATACGACATCCAGACCATGGTGCAGATCTACGCCACCACCCAGGGCCGCGATCTCGGCGCCGTGTCGAACGACATCTACAAGGCGATCGACGCCACCAAGGCCGACGTGCCGCGGGGCAGCAACGTGGCGCTGCTCGGCCAGGTGCAGACCATGAATTCGGCATTTTCGGGCTTGCTGTTCGGCCTGCTCGGCGCCGTGGTGCTGATCTATCTCCTGATCGTGGTGAACTTCCAGTCCTGGTCCGACCCGTTCGTGATCATCACCGCGCTACCGGCGGCACTCGCCGGCATCGTCTGGATGCTGTTCACCACGCAGACGACGCTGTCGGTGCCGGCCTTGACCGGCGCCATCATGTGCATGGGCGTCGCCACCGCCAATTCGGTGCTGGTGATCTCGTTTGCGCGCGAGCGCTATGCTATCCTCGGCGACCCCATCCAGGCGGCGTCGGAAGCCGGTTTCGTCCGGTTCCGCCCGGTGCTGATGACCGCCCTGGCGATGATCATCGGCATGACGCCGATGGCGCTGGGGCTGGGCGAGGGCGGCGAGCAGAATGCGCCGCTTGGTCGCGCCGTGATCGGCGGCCTGATTTTTGCTACGATTGCAACGCTGATGTTCGTGCCTGTCGTCTTCAGCATGGTCCACAAGAAGCAGGAGCCCGCGCCAGAGGCAGGCTCACCGGAGTTATCGCATGTCCACTGAGCCCCATCCGCCGACGTCCCGCCGCCGATTGGGGCTGGTCGGGGTCATCGGCCTGTGCGCCGCCGGCGCCATTGTCGTCACCGGCATCATGGCCCGCGCCAAAACCGATTCCGAGTTAAAGACCTGGACCAACGAGCAGGCGATCCCCTCGGTCGCCGTGGCGCCGCCGGATGCCCGCGTGCTCAACGCCACCCTCGATCTGCCCGGCCGCCTGGAAGCCTATTCCCGGGCGCCGATCTATGCCCGCGTCAGCGGCTATGTCTCGAGCTGGAACGCCGACATGGGCGCCCAGGTCAAGACGGGCCAGGTGCTCGCCGAGATCGAGGCGCCGGACCTCGATCAGCAGTTGCTGCAGGCCCGCGCCGACCTCGTCAGCCAGCAGTCCAGCGCCCGGCTGTCCGAGGCCACGCTGAATCGCCGGAAATCGCTGGTCGCCTCGAACTTCGTCTCCGCGCAGGAGATCGACGAGCGCTCGGCCGACCTCGCCAACAAGAAGGCCGCGGTCAATTCCGGCACCGCCAATGTCGAGCGGCTGGAAGCGCTGGCCGGCTACAAGAAGGTCACCGCGCCGTTCGACGGCATCGTCACCCAGCGCAACACCGATGTCGGCGCGCTGATCTCCGGTGGCACCGGCACCGGGCTGGCGATGTTCGTGATCTCCGACATCAAGAAGCTGCGCGTCTATGTCGACGTGCCGCAGAGCTACGTGCCGGCGATCAAGATCGGCGCCAAGGCCATCATCAGTGTGCCCGACCATCCGAGCCGCACCTTCCCGGCCACCGTGGAAGCCTCGTCGCAGTCGGTGGATGTCGGCTCCGGCACCGCCCGGATGCAGCTCGCGCTGGACAATCCCAAGGGCGAGCTGCTGCCTGGCGGCTATGCCAATGTGAAGATGAGCCTCGCCCGCGACTCCGCGCCGCTGCATATCCCGGCCAGCGCGCTGATCTTCAACAAGGACGGCTTGCGCGTTGCCACGGTGACGGCGGAGGACAAGATCCTGTTCAAGACCGTGACCATCGCCCGCGACCTCGGCCGCGAGATCGAGCTCGCCTCCGGC
>NZ_JAQGJD010000356.1 GCF_028290785.1 Tardiphaga sp.
TTTATGATCGACTTCGGCATTCGCGCGGCGTCTGTGCCGCTGGTGTCCTATGTGGACGAGCTGCAAGGCAGCGCCGAAGCGCTGCAGATGGTGAGCGGCAAGAAAGTCATCATTGGCGGTACGGCGCTCGAACTGGGTGATCGTTTCAGCGTGCCCAACGGCGCCGTGATCTCCGGACCGCTGCTGCAGGTGCTGGCGGCCGAGTCGCTGATACAAGGCCGCGCTTTGTACTTCAGTTCGGGCACGGCGACGTTGGCCGGGCTGCTGGCGATTGCAGCGATCATGATGCTGGCGTGGCGGCGGATCTCGGCAGGCCACCGCGTCAGCATGCTGGTGGCGATAGCCGCGGCCATCGAAGCGGGCGCCTGGCTGTTGCAAAGCAAATTTCCGATCGTGCTCGACACGTCGCTATTCCTGTTTGCGATCGGCGTCTACCTGACGGCGATTGCGCTCGATGAGATCGATTTGCGCGGCCTACTGGCCCGGGTTGCCGAAAAAAGATTTCAGCGCATCACCATGGTGCTCGGCGATGGCGTGATGTGCGCCGATTCCAAGCTCGCCATCACGATGTGGAATCCCGGCGCCGAAGCGATCTTCGGCTATCCCGCGCGCGAAGTGATCGGTCGTTCGGTGGACATGCTGTTCGCCGCCCCCGCCGATGGCTATCCCACGATGTCTTCGTTGATCCTTGCCAGCCCGCCAGCGACGATGCGGGCGGCCGGAGGTTGGGTGCTCGAATTCGACGGACGCCGCAAGACCGGCGAGATTTTTTCACTTGAAGCCTGTCTGTCCGGATGGGATGGCTCGGACGGGTTCAACTATGGCGCCAGCTTGCGGGACATTTCGGTGCGCAAGCGCGAGGCCGAGAAGATCCGCTATCTGGCCGAGCACGACATCCTGACCGGGCTGCCTAACCGCAACACCCTGCAGACGCGCCTCGGCGCCGCGATCGCGATGGCCGGCCCGTCGCGCCCGGTCAGCCTGCTGGCGATCAACATCGACAACTTCGAACAGACCAATGTCATGCTCGGTCATGGCTTCGGCGACGACCTGCTGCGCGCCGTGGTGCAGCGGCTGAGCGGCGATCTCGGCGACGGCGTTATGATCGCGCGGCTCGAAGGTGATCAGTTCGCCGTGCTCGCCGATGAAGCGGATCGCGCGCGCGCGACGGCGCTCGCCGCGCGCTGCACCCTGGCGTTCGAGCAGCCTTTGCGGGTCGGCGACCGCGTCCAGCAGATCGCGATCAGCATTGGCATTGCGGTGCTTCCCGGCGATGGCGCGACCGCCGACGCGGCGCTCGGCAACGCCCAGCTGGCGCTGGTGCAGGCCGCGTTGTCGAATGCGAGCCGCACCGTGTTCTACAAAGCCTGTTTCCGCAGCGAGATCACCGACCGGCTACGCACCGAAGCGGAGCTGGTCCGGGCGCTGGGGCTGCGAGAATTCGAACTGTTCTACCAGCCGCAGGTGTCGCTCGCGGATCGACGCGTCATCGGCGCCGAGGCACTGATCCGCTGGCGGCATCCGGATCGCGGGTTGGTGCCGCCGATCCAGTTCATGCCGATCGTCAACGCGTCGGCGATCTCCAACCAGGTTGCCAGCTGGGTGCTGCACACCGCGTGCCGGCAGGGTGCGGCATGGGCCAAGGCCGGCCATAGAATCCGCGTCGGCGTCAACCTGTCGCCTTCGCAGTTCACCTCGGGCGATCTGCCGACCGACGTCGCCACCGTGCTGGCGGCGACCGGCCTGCCGCCGTCGCTGCTCGAACTGGAAGTTACCGAAGATATCCTGCTCGACGACAAGGCGGCCGTGCTGTCGATTTTCCGCTCGCTGCAGGATCTCGGCGTGCGCGTGGTGTTCGACGATTTCGGCACTGGCTACGGCAGCCTCAGCTATCTGAAGAACTTTCCGCTGGATGGCCTGAAAATCGATCGCTCGTTCGTGCGCGAGCTGGCCGCCAATCGCAGCGACGCCGCCATCGTCGGCTCGACCATCGAACTGGGCGAGCGGCTTGGGCTGTCGATCATCGCCGAAGGCATCGAGGACGATGCCACCGCAGAATTGCTCACCGCGATGGGCTGCGAGCAAGGCCAAGGTTACTACTTCGGCAAACCAATGCCCGCGGCCGAATTCGAGGCCAAGTTCCTGTCGCTGGCCAGCGTCTACGCCGGCATGGCCCTGGTCAAGGCCTCGTAACGGCGATGTGACCTGCGCCGCCGGCGCTGTTGCGGAAGTGGGATTCCAGGAACGCGAGCGTCTGACCCGGATGTCGAGGCCCGTCTGGATGCCGAGAGCATGGAAACGGGCGGCGGTCGCAGGGCCGATGCCGTGGAATCTGCCGCCGCCTCCGGACGGCTGCAGGAATGCTCCTAGCAGGGTGGCGGTCAATTGAAGATCGCGAGCCGCGCCGTAGTTGAAATCGATGCCGCTTTCGCCTGTCGTCCCGCTGCGCGTCGTGACGCCGTTGTTGAACATGTAGATCTCGAAATGCTTGTAGTCGGTCGGCTCAGGATCGTCGGAGACATAAGGCGGTCCGGCGACGGCAGGCGCTGCCGGCAGCACCAGCACAAGCGCACAGAAGATCCGCCACCCAACCGGCATTCGCCCAAAATCCCCTTGTAAAGTGCATGATGTAGTATATGCTACACAGTTAGATGTCGAGCGATTTTCGCTACGCATCGACTTGGGAGCGCGCCCTTGACCGTAGATGCCGTTGTCGATGCCGGGAGCCTGCTCGGCTCCGCTTTGCGAAGCGCGAACGAGCAGCTCGGCGCCGCCGGCCGGCGAGTGGCGAAGTTCATCGACGAAAACCGTCAGGTCGTACTTGCCAGCTCGGCTGCTGCGTTGGGCGCGCGCATCGGCACGTCCGACGCCACGGTCCTGCGAACTGTTCAGACCCTTGGATTCGCCAGCCTGGCCGACCTCAAGAGCGCGATTTTGAGGTCGGATTCGCTCTCGACGCCGGCTGACGACATGCGGAGGACATTGGTTGACCTGGAGAAAGCCACGGGACACGCCCTCGATGGGATACTGCAGGCGCACAACGAAGGTCTGGAGGTTTTGCGATCGGCTAAATGCCGTACCCAAATGGCTAATGCGGTTCGCGTCCTGGATGGCGCCGAGCGCATCGCCGTATTCGGGCTCGGTCCGTCAGGGGCTCTAGCGAGCTATGCCTCGACCTTGCTCGCCCGCAACGGTTGCCGCAGCCGCACGATCAGTGCGACTGGATCCATGCTGGCCGATCAACTTCTGGATCTCACCGACGGAGACGTGCTGCTCGTCCTTGCGTATGGGCGGCTCTATCGGGAAGTGAGGGCGGTGTTCGCGGAAGCCAGGGCGCTGGGTCTTGCGACCGTACTCATGACGGAGGCGGACGATACGCCGCTGGCTAAGCTGGCCGACGTCTGCGTGGCCATTCCTCGCGGCCGCCCGGGGCAAGTGGCCCTGCATGGAGCGACCCTCGTCGGCCTGGAAGGACTAGTGCTGTCGCTTGCCGCGGCCAGACCGGATGCGGCGCTGGCTTCGCTGGACAATCTCAATAGGCTTCGGCGCGCAACCGAGGCTCAGAAGAAGTAACGCGTGTTGGAACGCCCAGCGAGGATACCCCCTCCAATGACTGACGACGTAGAACGAAGCAAGGTCCCGGAAGTCACGTTCGTCTTCTGGATCATCAAGGTGCTCGCGACCACGCTTGGGGAGACCGGGGGCGACGCCGTATCGATGTCCTTGAACCTCGGCTACGCCGTTAGCAGCTTCATCTTTGTCGGCATCTTCGCCGTCGCGGTGGTCGCGCAGATAGCCGCGAAGAAGTTTTATCCATTTCTCTATTGGCTGGTGGTGATCGCCACCACGACGGCGGGCACGACCATGGCGGACTTCGCCGACCGGTCCCTTGGAATCGGGTATCCCGGCGGCGCTTCGCTGCTGTTCGTGCTGCTGATGGCATCGCTCGCCGTCTGGTACCGGTCGGCGGGGTCGATCTCGGTCAACACGGTTTCGACGCCGAAGATCGAAACGTTCTACTGGGTGGCGATCCTGTTCTCTCAGACGCTCGGCACCGCTCTAGGCGACTGGATGGCCGACACCAACGGGCTCGGTTACGAGGGTGGGGCACTTGTGTTCACCGCAGGCTTGGCGCTGGTCGCCGTGGCGTACTTCTACACCTCCATGTCCCGGACACTGTTGTTCTGGGCCGCCTTCATCTTGACGCGCCCGCTCGGCGCCACCCTAGGAGATTTGCTCGACAAACCGCTGAACAGCGGCGGACTGGCCTTCAGCAGGTTCTACGCGTCGGCCATCCTGGCCGTCGTCATCATCGGATGCGTCGCATTGCTGCCGCAACGCGCGGGCGCGCACCCCGGCAAGCCGCAGCCGACCGGAATATAGGTCATCAGAGGAAGACACCGGATCTGAATCCACTGGTCAGTCAGTCAGTCAGTCGTAAGCCAATTTCCGCCTTGCCGGATTCCGCGGGCAGGCGCGCTTCGGTTGCGAACGCTTTCGACACCGCATGTGCGCCAGGAGCCTTCAGAGCCCGGCTTAGTGCCGGGCTTTTTTAATGAAGCCTTCCGTCCCGAATTGGCTAAACCGGTAGCGGCTGCTCGGGGGGCGCGTGTGCGGGCGATCGGGTAGTATCCATAAAGAAGCCGGAGCCGCGATGGCGGACCGGCCTTAGAGGCCGGCGGTGGCAGCCAGGTCGAATCGTCCGAATAGCGTCGCTGTAGCGCACGGCATTGTAGCTACCTTCATAAAGAAATCGGCCAAAACCGCGACCACGGCAATCTCGCGCCCGCCATGGCCTGTTCACCGTCGCACATCCACAGACTCTTGGCGCTGCCTTTGATCCCAGAAACTTATCAAGATGTCCTATAGGCGATGAATCGTCTACGCCGGACGCGCATAAGGCGACGTAGCCGCTGAGTTAACCGTCAAAAGTTGGCACTGCCACGCTTATTAGGCCTTCGTCTTCGGTCACGATATCCAGCACATAGGAGAGGAAGTTTTTTGCTGACAAGGCCGAAGGGTCGAACCCGTCAGCCAGACCATATTTTGCGTTCAGCGCTTCAGACGTTTCCGTCCGCTCGGCAAAACCCATAGACCAGCGCTCAAAGAGGCGCTCCTTCACCTCGACAGCTTCAACGATGATCACGGACTTGTGGCGGACGTCTCCTGCAATGCGGACAAAAAGCTGCGACACCGCATCCCGCTCGCCTTCCAGCACCTGTCCAAAGTAGCTGCGGTTGAACATCAAGCCGCCGGTGATGCCGGCTGCGCGGTTCTTCGAAACTGCAGACGAGACGATCTTCCGCAGCTCGCTATCGCGGGGGTTGACCGACTTTTTCACCAAATTGGTGCTGTAATACACGAGGCGGAAAAGCATGCTCGACCCGTCTCTTTAGGATACAAAAGTTATCACGTCAGACCGCCGATCGGACGGCGGCGATCTTTTCGCAATTAAGGATTGGTGGAAGCGCCATCAGCGCGGGTTTAGCAAAATAATAGCCTTGAAACAGGCTGATGCCCGCCGCCCGCAGAACCGCAAGTTCCTCAGCACATTCGACACCTTCCGCAAGCACGTGAATGTCGAGAGTGCGCGCGATGCCGACAATCCCGGCGACGATCGCCTGCTTGGCGCGGCTCTGATGGATGTTGCGGAGCAGCTCCATATCGATCTTGATCAAATCGGGCTGCAGACGCGCCAGAAGTCCGAGGCCAGCGTAGCCCGCGCCGAAATCGTCCAGCGCCGTCCAGAAACCAAATTTGCGGTATGCCTCCACAATGCGTTGAACGTGGGCCGGATCGGCCATGCGCTCGTTTTCGGTGAACTCGAACATGAGATTGCGGTGAGGAAACCGTGCCCGTTTCGCTGCCGCCAGCGACTTCTGGATGCATGCGCTCGGTTCATAGACGGCGTTGGGCATGAAATTGATCGAAAGCCGGAGATCGCGGCCCTCGAACAGCGCGCCTGCGGTCTCGATGGCCATTACGCGAGCCGCCTGGTCGAACTGGTACCGGACCTCGTCGGTCACCTGGCTGAGGACCGAAAACGCGGATTCACCGTTAGCCCCGCGCACCAACGCCTCGTATCCCCACACGGCGTCGGTTCGCAGATCAACAATCGGTTGAAAGGCCATCTTGAATTCGAATGGAAGGGCAACGTCCCCGCCGCAACCGACACACGCTTTCCGCATCCCAGAAGCTCCTTATTACCGCTCCAGACGATATGGGCCAATGATTGCCCCGCCGTTAACGGCATCGGGTGCGGCCGCGACCTGCCGGACAGACCGCCATCAAGGAGAACGCGGTGCGATGCATGCGCGCCTTCTCTGCTGTCAATTGGAGTTCATAATTCTAGACGCTGATCCCCCGGTTCACGGGGCACTATCGCAGGTCAAACGGCCGGTCTAATTTCGGCGCAGGGGCCTTTCAACACTGATACCCAGCTTCGGGCGGCATATGGGCCGCATTCCGACAAAGCGTGCGACCGTGAAGGGAACCGCGCAGCGCTAAGGTGAAGTGGTTGCCTGATAGCGAGATCGTCATCGTCTGGACCGAACGTGGCGGCCCGCCGGTCTCCGTCCCGGAAGGCACGGGCGGGTTCTACTTTTGGGAGTTCGGCGGTTTCCTTGAAGGTGCCATTGGTGCCGACGGGTCTTCGGAGAACGACCCCTGCATGTCCGATCGTGGCAGCGACCACGGCAGATCCGTCGTCTCCCTCGCGAAGCCCTGGTGAAAGAGATTGCTGTCGGCGCCCCAGATCTCCAGCGCGGCCTTCATCGAGGGCGCAGGTCGAAGAACCCGATGGACGTCTGGTAGGTCTTTAGTTTCCGCGGCATCAGTCGCAAGCCGGACAAGTGTCC
>NZ_JAQGJD010000361.1 GCF_028290785.1 Tardiphaga sp.
GCCCGTCGGTGATGGGCACCGGGCCGGCCTTCGACATCGAGATGCGCGTCGGCGCCGGCGCCTATGTCTGCGGCGAGGAGACGGCGCTGCTCGAAAGCCTCGAAGGCAAGCGCGGCCAGGTCCGCGCCAAGCCGCCGCTGCCGGCGCACAAGGGCTTCATGGATCGCCCGACGGTGATCAACAACATCATCTCGATCACCTCGGTCCCGGTGATTCTCGCCGAGGGCGCCGAGCAGTACAAGAATTTCGGCACCGGCCGCTCGCGCGGCACGATCCCGATCCAGATCGCCGGCAACGTCAAGTTCGGCGGCCTTTACGAGACGGCCTTCGGCCTGACGCTCGGCGAGATCGTCGACGGCATCGGCGGCGGCACGGCCTCGGGCCGGGCGGTCCGCGCGGTCCAGGTCGGCGGCCCGCTCGGCGCCTATTTCCCGCGCGAGCTGTTCGACACGCCGTTCGACTACGAGGCGTTTGCCGCCCGCGACGGGCTCATCGGCCATGCCGGTCTGGTGGTGTTCGACGAGAGCGTCGACATGCTGAAGCAGGCGCGCTTCGCCTTCGAGTTCTGCGCCATCGAATCCTGCGGCAAGTGCACGCCGTGCCGGATCGGCTCGACCCGGGGCGTCGAAACCATCGACAAGATCCGCCGTGGCGAACGCGTTAGTGAAAACATCGCCGTTCTGGAAGATCTGTCGAACACCATGAAGTTCGGTTCGCTCTGTGCGCTTGGCGGCTTCACGCCGTATCCGGTGATGAGCGCGCTGAAACACTTTCGCGAAGATTTCGGGCCCGCGCCCCAGGTCCAGGCAGCAGAATAACTATGTACGCACGCGCCCCATACTCCGTCATTGCGAGCCAGCGAAAGTCGCCGAAGGCGCTTTTCGCTGAGCGAAGCAATCCAGAAGGCCGCAAGGGAAGACTGGATTGCTTCGTCGCAACGGCTCCTCGCAATGACGGCTGTGGGTTCTGCGGATCATCTCAGACATTTACGACTTCTCAGTCTTAAAAGGAGCACATCATGTCGCTCATTCATGAAATCGATTTCGGTACCCCGCGCTCCAAGTCTGAGAAGATGGTCACGCTGACCATCGACGGCCAGAGCATTTCGGTGCCCGAGGGCACCTCCATCATGCGCGCCGCCATGGAGATGGGTACGCAGATCCCGAAGCTGTGCGCCACCGACATGGTCGACGCGTTCGGCTCCTGCCGCCTCTGTCTAGTCGAGATCGAGGGCCGCGCGGGCACGCCGGCCTCCTGCACCACGCCGGCCATGGAAGGCCTGGTGGTTCACACCCAGAACGAGCGGCTGAAGAAGCTGCGCAAGGGCGTGATGGAGTTGTACATCTCCGACCATCCGCTGGACTGCCTGACCTGCGCTGCGAACGGCGATTGCGAATTGCAGGACATGGCCGGCGCGGTCGGCCTGCGCGATGTGCGCTATGGCTATGATGGCGAGAACCACGTCTTCGCCAAAACGCATAACCATTCCCACGATCACTCGCCGCACGATTGCGAGAACGATCACTGGATGGCGAAGGACGACAGCAATCCGTACTTCACCTACGATCCCTCGAAGTGCATCGTCTGCTCGCGCTGCGTCCGCGCCTGCGAGGAAGTGCAGGGCACTTTCGCGCTGACCATTTCCGGTCGCGGCTTCGAGAGCCGCGTCTCGCCCGGCATGAATGAGAGCTTCCTCGGCTCGGAATGCGTATCCTGCGGCGCCTGCGTGCAGGCCTGCCCGACGGCGACCCTGACCGAGAAGGCCGTGATCGAGATCGGCCAGCCCGAACATTCCGTCGTCACCACCTGCGCCTATTGCGGCGTCGGCTGCACCTTCAAGGCGGAAATGCGCGGCGAGGAAGTGGTGCGCATGGTGCCGTACAAGGACGGCAAGGCCAATCGCGGTCATTCCTGCGTCAAGGGCCGCTTCGCCTGGGGCTATACCAACCACAAGGAGCGCATCCTCAACCCGATGGTCCGCGAGAAGATCACCGACCCCTGGCAGGAAGTGTCGTGGGACGAGGCGTTCAATTTTGCGGCCAAGAAGTTCAAGGGCATCCAGGCCAAATATGGCCGCGATTCGATCGGCGGCATCACCTCGTCGCGTTGCACCAATGAAGAAGTCTTCGTGGTGCAGAAGCTGATCCGCGCCGGCTTTGGCAACAACAACGTCGATACCTGTGCCCGCGTCTGCCATTCGCCGACCGGCTACGGCCTGTCCTCGACCTTCGGCACCTCGGCCGGCACCCAGGATTTCGACTCGGTGGAAGACACCGACGTCGTCATGATCATCGGCGCCAACCCGACCGACGGCCATCCGGTGTTCGCCTCGCGGCTGAAGAAGCGGCTGCGCGCCGGCGCTAAGCTCATTGTTGTGGATCCGCGCCGCACCGACATCGTGCGCTCCGCCCATATCGAGGCGCAGCACCATCTGCCTTTGATGCCCGGCACCAACGTCGCGGTGCTCACCGCCATCGCCCATGTCATCGTCACCGAAGGCCTCGCCGACGAGACTTTCATCCGCGAGCGCTGCGACTGGAGCGAGTTCGAGGACTGGGCGGCATTTGTTGCGCAGCCCAACCACTCGCCCGAAGCCACCGCGATCATGACCGGCGTCGATCCGAAGGAGCTGCGCGAAGCGGCGCGTTTGTTCGCCACCGGTGGCAACGGCGCGATCTATTACGGGCTCGGGGTCACCGAGCACAGCCAGGGTTCGACCACGGTGATCGCGATCGCCAACCTCGCGATGGTAACCGGCAATATCGGCCGTCCCGGCGTCGGCGTGAACCCGCTGCGCGGCCAGAACAACGTGCAGGGCGCCTGCGACATGGGCTCATTCCCGCACGAGCTGCCCGGCTATCGCCACATCTCCGGCGATGCGGTGCGCGAGCAGTTCGAGGCGATGTGGAACGTCAAGCTCAACGACGAGCCCGGCCTGCGCATTCCCAACATGTTCGATGCCGCGATGGACGGCACCTTCATGGGCCTCTACGTGCAGGGCGAGGACATCCTGCAGTCCGATCCCAACACCAAACACGTCGTCGCCGCGCTGTCGGCGATGGAGTGTGTCATCGTCCATGACCTGTTCCTCAACGAGACCGCGAACTATGCGCATGTGTTCTTCCCGGGCTCGACCTTCCTGGAGAAGAACGGCACCTTCACCAATGCCGAACGCCGCATCCAGCGCGTCCGCAAGGTGATGTCGCCGAAGAACGGCCTGGAAGACTGGGAAGTCACTCTCGGCTTCGCCAAGGCGCTGGGCTACGAGATGAAGTACAACCACCCGTCCGAGATCATGGACGAGATCGCGGCGCTGACGCCGACCTTCGCCGGCGTGTCCTACGCCAAGCTGGAGGAAATGGGCTCGGTGCAGTGGCCGTGCAACGAGAAGCAGCCATTGGGCACCCCGGTGATGCACATCGACGGCTTCGTGCGCGGCAAGGGCAAGTTCATGCTCACCGAATACGTCGCCACCGACGAGCGCACCGGACCGCGCTTCCCGCTGCTGCTCACCACCGGCCGCATCCTCAGCCAGTACAATGTCGGAGCCCAGACGCGGCGCACCGAGAATGTGGTCTGGCATCAGGAGGACCGGCTGGAGATGCATCCGCACGACGCCGAGATGCGCGGCGTGCGCGACGGCGACTGGTGCCGGCTGCAGAGCCGCGCCGGCGAGACCACGTTGCGCGCGCTGATCACCGAGCGCGTCGCGCCAGGCGTGGTCTATACGACGTTCCACCATCCGACGACGCAGGCCAACGTCATCACCACCGAGTTTTCGGACTGGGCCACCAACTGTCCGGAATACAAGGTGACGGCGGTGCAGATCTCGCCGTCCAACGGGCCGTCGGAATGGCAGAAGGAATATGACGAGCAGGCGCGGCAGTCGCGCCGCATCGCCATGCCGGTGGTGGAAGCCGCGGAGTAGCCATGCACGACCCGGTACGCTCGGTTTCGCGAAAAATCTGGCGCCGTGACGGCGCCAGCACGGGCGTACGCGCGGTGCCGGAAGAGACCGCGCTGGCGATCACCTATAATGGCGGCACCTATGCCGTGATGATGGGAACGCCCGACAACCTGCGCGACTTCGCCGTCGGCTTCAGCCTCAGCGAAGGCGTGGTGAAGTCGGCGGACGAGATCCAGTCGTTCGAGGCCGTCGCCTTCGACGATGGCATCGAGCTGCGGATGTGGCTCGCGTCCGACACCGCCGAGGGCATCAGCGCGCGGCGCCGGCAGATCGCCGGACCGACCGGCTGCGGTCTGTGCGGCATCGATTCGATTGCCGAGGCGGTGAAGCCCGCGGCGATCGTCGGGCCGGGCAGGGCGTTTTCACCAGAGCAGATCATGGCGGCGATGGCATCGCTGGCGCCGCTGCAAAAGATCAACATCGAGACCCGCGCCGTCCACGCCGCGGCGTTCTGGACGCAGGTGCGCGGCATCCTCTGCCTGCGCGAGGACGTCGGCCGCCACAACGCGCTCGACAAGCTGGCCGGCGCGCTCTCGCGTGCCAGCGTCGATGCGTCGGAAGGCATGGTGCTGCTGACCAGCCGCGTCTCCGTCGAGATGGTGCAGAAGACCGCCGCGATCGGCGCGTCGGTAATGGTGTCGGTATCGGCGCCCACCGCGCTCGCCATCCGCCTGGCCGAATCCGCCAACATCACGCTGGTCGCCATCGCCCGCGCCGACGGCTTTGAAATCTTCACCCATCCGCACCGCGTCGCGACAGACGTGGCGGCGCAGGAAAACCACCATGCACACATCGACGTCGCCTGACCGACTGATCTACATGGCCAACCAGATCGGCACTTTCTTCAATAGCCAGGGCGTGGCGAAGGCCGTGCCGGGGATCACCGAGCACATCCGAAAATTCTGGGATCCGCGCATGCGCAAGCAGATCATGGCGCATCTCGACGCCGGCGGCGAAGGGCTTGATCCGAACGTGAAAGATGCGCTCGCCGCGTTGAAGAACTGAGGCGCTCTCTTCACCTCTCCCCGCTCTTCCGCGGGGAGAGGTCGAAGCCTCGCGCCAGCGAGACTTCGGGTGAGGGGCCGCCTGTGTTTCACTCGATAGTCCCCTCACCCGGAGCCGAGCTGACGCTCGGCTCCGACCTCTCCCCGCGGAAGAGCGGGGAGAGGTGAACACATCCCATCCCCGGCCCCAATCTTGCAACGCTGCTGCTCTGGGCCATCAACTGGCCCGCCATCCCCCTGGGTGGCGCAACTGGAGCGCGTGATGAAGAATGTTTTACGGTGGTCGTGGGTTGCTGCGACGGTATGGATGTCGTGTGCGGCGCACGCCGAGGACGCGGCCAGCTGGCCCTCGCACCTGATCAAGGCCACCATCCCGTTCGGCGCCGGCAGCGCCACCGACGTAGTGCCGCGGCTGTTTTTCGATCGCCTGAGCGCCGAGCTCGGCCAGCCGATCGTGGTCGAAAACCGCGTCGGCGCCGGCGGCACGCTGGGCACCGGGGCGGTGGCGAAGGCAGAACCCGACGGCTATACCTTGCTGGCGCATTCGGCGGCGCTGACGATCGCGCCGGCGATCTTTCCCAACCTGACCTATGACATCCCGCGCGACCTGTCGTCGGTGCTGATGATCGGCTCGAACTCCAACGTCATGATCGTGCCGATGTCGCGGCCGTGGAAGACCGTACAGGATTTCGTAGCCGCGGCCAAAGCCAACGGCTCGCAGATCAATTTCGGCTCGGTGGGGGTCGGCAGCGCGGTGCATATCAGCGCCGAGAAATTCCGTCTCGCCGCCGGTTTCGAGGCCACCCATGTGCCGTATCGCGGCGGCCCCGAAGTGATCACCGACATT
>NZ_JAQGJD010000372.1 GCF_028290785.1 Tardiphaga sp.
ATGTTGGAGCGCGAGGCCCGTATCGTCGATACCCACATCATGACCTCGCTGCAGAACGGCACCGCCTGGTTCGCCTCGACCACGCTGATCGCCATCGGCGGATCGCTGGCGCTGCTTCGTGCCACCAACGAGGTGATGCCGATGCTGCAAAGCCTGCCGATCGGCTTTCGCGCCGCGCCGGCGTTGTGGGAGATCAAGTGCATCGGCCTGGTGCTGATCTTCGTCTACGCCTTCTTCAAGTTTGCCTGGTCGTACCGGCTGTTCAACTATGTGGCGATCCTGATCGGCGCGATGCCGCTGGCCTCGAAGCGCGACACGCCGGAGGCCGAAGCCCATGTGATGCGCACGACGCGGCTGTTCGGCGCGGCGGCACGGCATTTCAACCGCGGTCAGCGCGCGTTCTTCTTCGCGCTGGGCTATCTCGGCTGGTTCGTCAGCCCGTGGGTGTTTCTGGTCTCCACTGCGGCGGTGGTGATCGTGACGTGGCGGCGGCAGTTCGCGTCCAATGCCTGGCGCGCGATGGCGCCATAGCGCCCGCGCTCGATCAGCCGGCGAAATCCTGCGGCGTAAAGGCCAGGTCGAGCACCTTCCACTCCTGGTATTTGTCCGCCGGCAGCATCGCATAGGGCTGGCAGGCCTCGAGCGCGCGCATCGCGGCCTGCATCAGCAGCGGTCCCTTCGCCGAGGCGCTGGCCTCGATCAGACTGGGTTCGGTGGACAGCCGGCCGTTTGGCGCCAGGAAGGCGCGTAGCACGATCCGCACCTTGTCGTTCGGCGTGACCGCAGCGGGCAGCTTCGAGCAGGTCTTCAGATGCCGCCGGAACGCGGCGATATCCAGCGGCGCGATATCGGCCTTGCTCAACGCCGTCGAACCGCCATTGCCATCAGGCAGCCCGAGCATGACGCCGTATTTGACGGTGATGTCCGGCTCCGCCGTTGCGGGGCCCGGTTGAGAAAGCTGCGATGGCGGCTGCAGCGCTGCCTGTTGCTGCTGGGGTTGCGAAGCCGGCGGCTCGGCTGCCTGTTGCGCTGCGGGCGGCGGCGATGAGGATGGCTGTGCCGGCGCCGCCGCCGCCTGCTGGTGAGTTGATGGCGGCGGCGGCTTCTGTGCCGCGGGCGACGGCGATCCCGGCTTTTGCGCGGAAGACTGCGGCGTGCTGTCGTTGGTGGGCTTGTTCAAGTCCGGCAGCCGGAATTCCGGTTTGGGCTTGTCGAATGGCGCCGCGTCCGGCTCCTTCGGCTCGGGCTCCTTGGCAACTGCCGCGACCTGTTCCGGCGTCACGATATCGACGGCGATGTTGTCAGTGACAGAGGGGTCGAAAGGGCGCGCGTCGGCGAAATAGACGCCGACGGCCAGCGCCAGATGGCCGATAATCGAAACGGCGATCGCTGCGCGTATGAGGTGCCGTGGTTCCATCACGATAAACTGGACATTTCAACTCAACGCCGACCCGGCGGCATCCTAACGCCGGGCAGCGCATTGTACCACGCCTTGCGCAGGGCGGTTCGATGCGTCATGGCATGGAGATGTCCCAGCCAGATTCCCAGCCTTCCGCCGTTCTCTCCCTCGAAGAATCCATCCTCGACGTGCTCAGCCGCGCCAGCGGCACGCTGAGCGCGCCGGAGATCGCCCATGCCATCACGCCGGAAGGCGACTGGCACAGCCTGCTGATGCCGATCCGGCGCGCCGCGGTGGCTCTTGCCGTCGCCGGCCGCCTGGTGATCTACCGCAAGGGCAAGCCCGCCGATCCCCAGGATTTTCGTGGCGTCTACCGGCTCGGCCTGCCGCGGCAGGACTGAGGTCGGCTCAGGGTTTTTGCGGCGCCGGAAACAGCGCGCTGCTGCGCCCCGTCAGCCAATAGCCGACAAGTCCCGTCCATTCATGCATCGCGAGGTCGGTGCGGACCAGGCCGGCGCTGAGCGAATCGAACGGCGAATTCGCGTCGATCCAGCCGCGCGAGCGCCAATCCACGGGATAGGCTTCCACATTGAATCCGGCCGCCCGAAACGCGCCGATCGAGCGCGGCATGTGAAACGCCGAGGTCACCAGCAGCCAACGCTCGCCGGGCTTCGGCATCAGTATCCGGCGGGTGAAGGCCGCGTTTTCGTCCGTCGTACGCGAGTCGCTCTCCAGCGTGATCCGCTCCGCCGCCACGCCGAAACGCTGCAGCCAATCGCCGGCGACCGGCGCTTCCGGAACGGATTTCTGCATCAGGTTGCTGCTGCCGCCGCTGAAAACTACCCGCGCCTTTGGGAACCGTCGGGCCAATTCTATCGTACTGGTCATGCGCTCCGCTGCCCCGTTCATCTCGACGGTCCCGCGGGCAACCGTCGCATCCTGATCGATCGCGCCGCCGAGAATGATGATGCCGTCCGGGTCGCGGCCGTCGGACTGCCAGGCCGGAAAGCGTTCGGTCAGGGACAGCATCAGCACGTTGCCCGCCGGCGAATACCCGAAGATCAGCAGCAGCAGGATGCCGAAGGTCAGGGTCAGTGTGCCCGCGCGCTGGCGCTGCAGCAGCAACAGCAACGCCCCGATCGCGCAGACCGCGGCGATCGCGTTGGACGGCAAAGTGAAGAAACCGAGAATTTTCGAGAGCGCGAAGAACATGGGGACCGACGGCGTGCTGGACAGGCCCACTGCATGACGGCTCGTTGCGGCAAGATCAAGGTTTCGCTCGCGATCGCAGCCGGCATCTAGAACTGTCTTGCGGGACCGAACACGTTGGCGGCACCCGCCGGCGCTGTCCGCATCTGCACGGTCGCCACGACGAGATTTAAGGATACAAAAACGGCCAGTGCCGGAACGGCGAGACGTCGCAAGCCACCGGCCCTGAAGATCATCAGATAATAGAAAGGTAAAATAAGCAGCAGGTAGCGCTGCGCGGGACGACTGAAAGACAGCACAAGCAGAAACAACAGTAGCGACAGCACCCTGCCCCGAGCGACCCAGGTCTCTTTCATGGCGAACAGACCCAAGAGAAAGACAACAAACAGGGCCGAGAGAACGGCGCCGGTCAGCCAGCTTCCGATCCATCTATCGAACGGACCAAAATTCATCTCTCCGACCGACGGCGGAAGAAGGCCGCCGGCGGCCATTCCGAGGCAGATCACCCCAAGTTTCAGCAATATGCCACGTCGGTCCGAGTGGCTGAAGGCCAGAGCGACGGAAAACGGCAGCACCAGCAAAGCCAGATAGCCGCCGTATCTCACGAAATTGTTGCCAACATTCATCACCGTGGGCGCCAGAGCCGCGGCAAATTGCGGTGGGGTGAACCAGAATCCGAAACTGCTGAAGATGGCGATGTTGTAGATCGCCACAGATGCAAGCGCCGCGACGAGCGCGACGAACAGCAGGGTGGCACGTTGCTGGAGGCTCTGCGCCTCCGGGCTGAGCGCAACCAACGGCAAGAGCAGTATGGCGTGGATCTTGGTCAGACACGCCGCTGCAAACAGCAGCGCTGCAAATATCACGGTACCTGTGCGGTCCCGCGATAGCCAGAACAACGCCACGCTCATCACCGCAAGTGCCATCGGCGCAAAATCAGCGGTCCCACGGCCGGCGAATGTCCACACCAGCGGGTTCAGCACGACCAACGCCAAACCTACAAAAACCGCCTTGCGCGATGGATCGGGAAGCATCACATGCAACGCGGCGACCAGTCCAGCCAGGCAAAGCAGAGACAAGATCCGGCATCCGGATTCCGGGCCGAGCTGAAATATCAACGACAGCGTTGCGCCCAGAGCGGGGACGACGACCGAATTGGCTTCAGCCGCAAAGAAAGCATTAATGTTCTCAGAACTGCCGCCACGAAAGTATGTCGCCGCCTGGTTGAACGCCGTCTCTTGATTCACGAACGGCAGAAACAACGAGTAACAATGAAGGGCAAGGATACCTGCTACCAGGGTCCATGTGCTCCTTAACCAAGGTTTCGTACCAGTGCCAAATGCAACCGATGTCATGCGGTAACGCTAGCAGTGCGCAGCGACCCGGGCAACGACGACCGGAATCTTACCCAACGCAATAACCTTCAACGACCCGTGAGCCGCGCGTCGGTTGGCCGATCGAACGAATAGACCGCGGATATCTTCAGTCCCATTTCGGCGCGAAGCCGAAGTCGGTGAGCCGGCCCTTGGCACTGGCCATCGCGGAAATTTCCGCCATGTCGGCGTCGGCCAGCACGAAATCGAAGATGTCGATGTTTTGCGACAACCGTTCCACCTTCGAGGTGCGCGGGATCGCCACTACGTTTTGCTGCACCAGCCAGCGCAGGCAGACCTGCGCCGCGGTCTTGCCATAGCTGCCGCCGATCCGCGCCAGCGCCGCGTCGGTCTTGATGCTGCCCTTGGCGATCGGGCTATAGGCGACCAGCGCCATGCCGGCCTTTTTGCAGGCGTCGTGCACCTTGGTCTGGTCGAGATAGGGATGATACTCGACCTGGTCGCAGACCAGCGGTTCGCTGCACAGCGCCACCGCCTGCTCGATCAGCGCGACCGTGAAATTCGACACGCCGATATGCCGCGCCAGGCCCTGTTTCTTGACATGCGCCAGGGCGCCGAGCGTTTCCTCCAGTGGCACGTGCGCGTTCGGCCAGTGCAGCAGCAGCAGATCGACTTCCGACATCCGCAGCTTCACCAAACTCTCCTTGGCGGAGCGTTCGAGATCATGGGGCGCAAAATGCGTTGTCCAGACCTTGGTGGTGATGAAGACGTCGTCGCGCCGGACATGCGATGAGCGCACGCCCTCCCCGACTTCGCGTTCGTTCTCGTAGATCTGCGCGGTGTCGATGTGGCGATAGCCGAGCCGCAGCGCCTGCTCGACGATGCGGGCACAGGTCCGGCCACGCAATTCCCAGGTACCGAGCCCGATCGCCGGAATCTTCGCACCATTGGCTTCGACAAACAGCATCACGGCCTCCCGGGCGAGTGGACGACACGAGAACGATCCTGAACAAGATTAGGTCCGACAGCGCTGGCTGACAATCGCAGGTCGCGCTCAGGCCTCGGCTGCGCCCGGCGCAAGCGCTGCGAACACGGTGTCCGGCGCGTGCGCGATCACCGCGAGCAGCGCACGGGCCGGGCCGCGCGGCATGCGCTTGCCCTGTTCCCAGTTGCGGATGGTATCGACGGGGACACCGAGCCGCGCAGCGAATTCGGTCTGAGTCAGTTGCGCGCGTTGGCGAAGGTCGCGCACCGCCGGGTCGATCGTCCGAACCGCCGCCACGGGCATGTCCGGCGCCAACGGAAACTCGCCGCCGTCGCGCAATTCCACGATCCGTCCGTCTGCCTTCAACCGCAAGCGCATGTTCGACCTCATCCGGGGCGGATGGTCGGGCAACAGCGTTAAGGTCCGGTAAAGATACCTATTTCAGCCCGAACCACAGCGTGGCGATGCCGAGGAAGGAGAAAAAGCCGACCACGTCGGTGACGGTGGTGACGAAGGTCCCTGACGCTACCGCGGGATCGGCCTTGACCTTCTCCAGCACCATCGGAATCAGGATGCCGCCCAGCGCACCGGCGATCAGGTTGACCAGCATCGCCAGCCCGATCACTACACCGAGCGCGGGAATCTTGAACCAGGCGACCGCGGCAATGCCGGTGATGACGGCGAAGGCGAGGCCGTTCATCAGCCCGACGAGGCCTTCGCGGATCACCACGCGGGTCGCATTGTTGGGGTTGAGCTCCCGCGTTGCCAGCGCGCGCACGGCGACGGTCATGGTCTGGGTCGCCGCGTTGCCGCCCTGGCTGGCAACGATCGGCGCCAGCACGGCGAGCGCCACCATCTGTTCGAGCTGGCCCTCGAACAGGCCAAGCACCGAGGACGCCAGAAACGCGGTGGCGAGGTTGACGATCAGCCAGTTGAAGCGGCCCTTGGCGATTGACCAGAAACTGTCGGAGAGTTCTTCGTCCGACGTGACGCCGCCCAGCGCCTTGAGATCCTCGTCGGCCTCCTCCTCGATCACATCGACCACGTCATCGATGGTGATGACGCCGACCAGCCGGTTGTCGATATCGACCACGGGTGCTGCGACAAGGTTGTATTTGCCGAACAGCCGCGCCACTTCCTCCTGATCGTCGTTGACCGAGACGCGGCGGCGGTCCTCGTCGATCAGTTCGGCCAGCGGGATCGGCCTGCGCGAGCGCAACAGCGCGTCGAGCGACACGGCGCCCTGCCAGCGTTGCCACTGGTCCACGGCATAGATCTCGTAAAACCGCTCCGGCAGATCCTCGGTGTCGCGCATGTAATCGATGGCCTGCCCGACATTCCAGTCCGGCGGCACCGCAATGAAATCGGTCTGCATCCGCCGGCCGGCGGAGATTTCCGGATATTCCAGGCTGCGCTCCAGCGCGACGCGCTCCGAGGGCGGAAGCTTGTCGAGAATCTCGTCCTGGTCCTCCTCGTCCATGCCTTCGAGCAGTTCGACGGCGTCGTCGGAATCCAGCTCGCGGACGCCTTCCGCCACGGTGGAGGTTTCTAGCTCCTCGAGCAGTTCTTCGCGGACGGAATCATCGACCTCGTTCAGTGCCGAAAAGTCGAAATCGGCGCCGGTCAGCTCGATCAGGCTGACGCGCTCGTCGGGCTCCAGCGCCTCGATCAGGTCGCCTAGATCGGCCTCGTGCAGCTCGCCGACGATCTCCTTCAGGAAGCCGGTATCGGCGACTTGAACCGCATGGGAGATGGCCTCGACAAATGCGGGGCGGATGTCGCCATCCTCGTCACGCATGGGAAAGCGGTCGAGAGCCGACAGTTCAGCGGTATCGCCAGGTGGGGCAAGGTTCAGATCGTCGGTCATACCGCCCCCGCCTGTTGGGATGTGATTTCGGACAGGCGCACATTCCAGTGGAATGCGCTATTCCACCGGGAAGATCGAACCAGAGCCCGCATCAGGCATTACCCAATCGGCGATGCCCGATGCAATCGGAAATGTGCGGCGCGTGAGATGAGCGGCCGGGAAAGTGTCTTGATCGTGTTGAAGGTCGCCTTCGTTGCCCTGATCGCCTGCACCGCTGCTGCGCAAGCCGAGGAATGCCCGCGCAAGGACGCGCTTGGAACCGCGCGCGTGCTGGTCGTCGATCCCGCGACCTATCCCCGCGTCGGCGTGCAGAGCTTTCCGCAATCCCTGCCGCTGCAAGATCACGAGATTGTCCTGACCTTCGACGACGGCCCCAATCCGCCGACGACGACCAAGGTTCTGGCCGCGCTGGCGCACGAATGCGTGAAGGCGACGTTCTTCCTGATCGGCCAGAGCGCAGCCGCCCATCCCGATCTGGTAAAGCGGATCGCCGCCGAAGGCCACAGCATCGGGCATCACAGCTGGGCGCATCCCGACTTGAAGAAGATTGACCACGCCCAGGCCCTCGCGCAGATCGACCGCGGCATCGCCGCCGATGAGATGGCGCTGTACGGCCGGGCAAGCACGGTTCCGACGACGCCGTTCTTCCGCTTCCCCTATTTTAGTTCCACGCCGGCTTTGCTCGACGTCCTGCAGTCGCGCGGCATTGCCGTGTTCGGCGCCGATTTCTGGGCCAGCGACTGGAACAAGATGACGCCGGATCAGGAGCTGAAGCTGATCAGCGACCGCGTGAAGGCCGCTGGAAAAGGCATCATCCTGTTTCATGACACCAAGGCGCAGACCGCCGCGATGATGCCGGATTTCCTGCGTTTTCTGCGCGAAAACAACTATCGTATCGTCCATGTGGTGGCGCCCGCACCGGGCAAGACGGTGCAGCGGATGCCGTGACGTTGGCGTGATCAGGAAGTTAAGGCGCCGTTCACCATGCGCCCTGTAGTTTTCCTTTAATTTGCAATGCATTTTGGTGTTTGTTGATGGCTTATGCGTCGATCGGAGTGAAGGCCGTGCTGGGCTTCGGCCTGTTCGTGGGCCTCGCCGCGCAGCCGGCGCTGGCCGCCAACTGTCCCGGCAATCCGGACGCGCTCGGCACCTCCCGCACCATCGTCGTCGATCCCCGCGAACACCCGCGCATCGGCACCATGCAATATTCCGAAACGCTGCCGCTCGAAGACCACGAGGTGGTGCTGACGTTCGACGACGGCCCAATCCCGAAATACAGCAACGCGATCCTCGCGATCCTTGCCGAACAATGCATCAAGGCGACCTTCTTCGAGATCGGCCGGATGGCGCGGGAATATCCCGAGGGCGTGCGCAAGCTTATCGCCGCCGGCCACAGCGTCGGCACCCACACGCAAAATCATCCGCTGACCATGAATCGGTTGCCGATCGAAAGCGCGCAAAAGGAAATCGACGACGGCATCGCCTCGGTGAAAGCCGCCCTCGGCGACTTAGCTCAACTGTCGCCTTTCTTCCGGGTCCCCGGCCTGCTGCGCGCGGGGATTGTCGAGGACTACCTGGCGTCGCAGGGCATCCAGACCTGGAGCGCCGATTTCCCCGCCGACGACTGGCGGCACGTCTCCTCGCAGACGGTGCACAACCTCGCGATCTCCCGGATCGAAGCCAAAGGCAAGGGCATCCTGCTACTGCACGACATCCAGGCCCGCACCGTGGCGGCACTGCCAAGCATCCTGCGCGACCTCAAGGCCGGCGGCTTCCGCATCGTCCACGTGGTCGCTGCAACGCCCGAATTGCCGAAGACGCCGACCAATGCGCAGCAGTGGCAGATGCATCCAACCAGTGAGACCGTTGCGATCTCGCATTGGCAGAAGGTCCCGAGCTTTGCCTTCGCTAACCTCGATATGCTTCCTGCCCCGACGATTTCGGCCTCGGATCAGATGCTGTCGCTGACCGAAAGCTTCGAGCGCAACCGGCGCGTCCGCGGCGCAATCCCGCTGCCGCAGCAGGCCCCGTGGCCGCGCCAATCGAGGCTGCAGGCGATGACCGACAAGACCATGTTGCCGGTGCCGGCGCAGGACCTGTTCGGAATCGCCGAGCGGCATAGCGTGGCGATCCGGGCGCTGGTGCAACTCCCGCACCATGCGCAGCAGAGCCCGCGCGGCAGCGCTTCCGATTCGATTGCGCGGCTGATCTCGATCAACGCGAGCGCCGCCAAGCGGACCATTCCCGGCAGCATGCCGGTGACGCAGCCGGGATTGCAGCCCGGTCCGATCGGGGTGCGCTGAGGCTTCGCCTCGCCGACGCTCAGCTCGAGGTGATCTTGGCCAGGCACAGCACCACGATAATGCCGAGAAACAAGAGATCAATATAAGATTTCATCTCGCCAGCCTGCCGCAGCTCGACCACCTCCTTGACCACGATCTTGCGCGATGCGGCCGCGGTCGGCCCTTCCATCGACAGTCCGCCGAGGCGCCGGGCTTCCAGTTCAAGCCGCTCGATGCACTTGAAGAAATAGAACGTGCGCAGCGCCGACACCGCGCGCATCGCCGCATAGGCCAGCACCAGAGCCGCGATGATGGTGCGCTGCTGATAGTTGCCGATGAAATTCAGGCTGAAATAGACCAGCGCTAAAAATGCGAAATTGGAGACGAAACGATAGGCGTAGCTGAGATATTTCATGGGTTCGCTCCAGTCGATCAAGGCGCGCGGCGGCCAAAGTAGCCGGGCAGCGGCGTTGCTAGCCTGAACTCGTTACAGGACGACTAAGGTAATCAGTTACGCACAGGCAAACCGAATCGCGGTCATCATTTCCCAACGGGCTTGCCGCCCCTGAAGCGACGGCGGTTTACCGCGGCCGTCAAGGCCGCTTCAGAAGCGCCGTTTCCAGATAGGCGATTTCTCGGGCGATTTCATCCATCAGCGGCTGGATTTCCGGCTCCGGGGGCATCTTGTCGTAGGTGCCGTCCCCGATGCTTTTCAGCAGTGCCGCCCGGGTGCTGTGGTAGGTGGTCAGGCGATCGAATTCCTGGCGCTCGGCATATTTGTCGATCAGTCGCTCGAAGGCTTTGCTCATGCCATTATTCCTGTTTCCGCCGCGTCGCTGCGTGCCCGGCGGAAGATCAAAAACATCAATGATGTCAATGGATTTTTGAGGTTGTGGTGCGCTCGGAGAGTCTAGAATATTTATTCATTTACATCATCATACACCGAAACCGAGGGAATTTTCTCGCGTTGAACTTTCTCTCCGGCGGCGATTTCGTTGGCCGTGCCCATGACCGACGGCACCTCCCTGTGAGGTTAAGGCCGGGCTTCGCTTACGGACCGAATATCACAAGTTCGGTGTCCGAGAGGTCGGCGAGCCGCGGACGTTCCGGCCCCTTAAAGTACTTGCAGCCGAGCGGCGCGCGGTAGAAGCCGATCAGGTCGTCGAGGTGGCCGTTGGCGTCGAGCGCGATCGAGATCCGGCCGCGCTTTAGCAGAAAGCGACCGAGCGCGCCGGCGCAAGCCGGGTAGTCCGCCACGTCGGCGCAATAGATCATCTGCATCGCCGGAAGCGGTAGGCCGCCAATGCGCATCGGCTGCAGCACGAACGGGAAGACGCGTCCATCCGCCGCGCGGCAGGCCAGGCTGAGGCAGCCGTAACCGGCGTGCCTGGACAGGAGCGCCGCGATGGCGTCCGTCAGGCCTTCGATGGGCAAATTCTCGCTACCGATGATTTCCACCCGCATGCCCTTTTCCGCCGGCGATAGCGCCGGCAAGGAGAAGAAGATGCCGCCGCAATAGCGGTGGAAGCCCTGGGTTTCGATCGCCTGCAACGTCCACGACGCCGGGCTGATGTTGAGGTAAACGACGTCCGCCTCGCGGTGCGCCATCTTGCCGAGCATCGGGGCGTAGTTGCGGAAGGCGGGCTCCACGTAACAGCTCGACAGATTGCAGCGGACCGACGCGACGCCGTCCCGATGCTGAGCACTGTAGATCGACAGCAGTACGCCGACCGGCCTGCCCTCGTAGTCGAGCAGATAGCCGAAGCGCGGGAAGCCTTGGGGTATCGTACGCTCGGCCTGTCGCCGCAGTCCGGCGCCCCAGTAATCGCGCGTGCGGCCCGCGAAGCCCCGGCAGAGAAGCTCGGCCACGGCATCGAGATCGCCCGCCTCAATCTGGCGGCATCGGATCATGATCCGGCCCCTGCCGGCATGGCGGGGCCGGACGACGAGACCTGGCCTGTGCGGATCACGTCCATGGAAGCGGTTCTCCGGTCACTCTTAGGGGCACCGAGGGGGGATAGGCCGGTCACGATGCCTACAATCCTATCCCGCCGTAGTCTGGATGCCATCACACCGATGGATTACCCCAAAGTGGAAGTGAAGGGGACGGCACATGGTCAGGTATCGTCGCCCCGCAGTAACTCGAGGCCGTTTCCTGATGGGTGGTATCCATGTCGGTAAATTCGCGTGTTGTCTCGGTCATACGCAAGACCGCCGAAGAACAGGGATTTGAACTCCCAGAGCTCCATGATGACCTGCTGCTGCACGAGACCGGGCTCGATTCGCTGGCGTTCACGGTCCTGCTGTCGAATCTCGAAGACGATTTCGGCTTCGATCCGTTCACCCTCTCCGACGAGATGGCGTTCCCATCGACCATCGGCGAGTTCGTCCGGGCCTACGATAGGGCTCACGTCCGAAGTCTACGACAAGGGCCGCTGGGCAGAAACGACCGCGTTGCCTGAGTTGAAAGGCGAAGGAGGTCGGGCCTTCCTGTCGTGCCGACAGCCCTTGAAATGCCTGATGTCGAATTACCGTCCTGATCAAAGGGTGAGCCGCCATGTCAGACCCCGCTCCATCACTCTGGCTTCTAGCCGCCATCGAGCGTCCCCGCTGCATTCTCTGCCGTACCCGAATGAACGTGGTGCCCCGCGAGCCCCACCGAGATGGCGCCGAGAAGCGCGCCTTCGAGTGCCAGAGGTGTAGTTTTATGATGACAAAAATAGTCGGCGATCCGCCCGACTCGCCTGCCCTGTCGGCGCTTAAGCAGCCTCAAGCCACCGGCGTGAACGCCGTGCACACAAGATCGAGAAAAAGCGCCTGGACCGAGAAAGACAACGAACGCCTCAGGGCTATGATAGCAAGTGGCGCTACTCCGGTACGGGCTGCGGCGGCGTTCGGTCGCACAATGACTAGCGTTCGCGCACATGCCCGCAAGATCGGGCGTCCCTTTCTCTCCATACGCATACCCGAGAATGGCGAGACGTCGAAGCCACCCGGCCCCGGAACGAAATGACCGAACTTGGCTTGAATTCGGTCTCAAGTTGCGTTCCGGAGGAGCATTCATGTCGTGGGATCGAAGATTTTCCGACCCGGTCATAGGTCCCACCGGCACGACAGGTTGCCACAGGCCTGTGGATGGGGCCGGAGCCCCGAATTCAGTCAACGACGCCATACTGGCTGGGGAAGCAGCTTTCGCCGCGGTCTGCGTCATCGTGACATCGATCGAGACAACCCCGGCGAGAAAGTCCTGTGCGGCAGCTGGCATAATGAAAAGAGCGCACAGCGAAGCTGCCCCTACGGCAAAATGCGCGGGAAGAAAGTAATTTCTTCAGTTATTTCAATATGATAATTTGGAGGTGGTGCGCTCGGAGGGAACGTAATCCACATAACACCTTTTGATTTTGTTAGAGAAATTTGCTCGTGAGCAGGTCGTTGTATCTCAATTAGATCCCAAATTGTATCACATACGACGCGGCTTTTAGTCAGCCTGAAGCCATAGCTTCTAGCCTATTAAGTTGGCTCACTCGGCCAATTCGGAATCCTCCGCGACTGCCCTACGAGAGCCACTGACGTCATTGCGGACTCCCTAGGATGGCTTGTCGGACTGCCGAATAGCCACGAAGTATGATCTTCATACCCAATGGGCTGTAGCGAGCGTTCTATGTGCTGCAGGCTTGGCCGCAACAGCTGCATCCGAAGACAACGGAGATCGGGGGGCGTCGCTGTCTTAGGATGTTCGGCCC
>NZ_JAQGJD010000052.1 GCF_028290785.1 Tardiphaga sp.
CCACGAAACCACCTTCTGCCAGCTGGTCGCGGAGCGCCTCGGCATTCCCATCAGCCAGGTCTCGATCGTGCACGGCGACACCGACAAGGTGCAGTTCGGCATGGGCACCTACGGCTCACGGTCCGCCGCCGTCGGCCTGACCGCGATCCTCAAGGCGATGGAGAAGGTCGAAGCCAAGGCCAAGAAAATCGCCGCGCACCAGCTCGAGGCGTCCGAGAACGACATCGTCATCGAGAACGGCGAGTTCAAGGTCACCGGCACCGACAAGTCGATCGCGCTGCCGATGGTGGCGCTGGCGGCCTACACCGCGCACAACCTGCCGGACGGCATGGAGCCCGGCCTGAAGGAAGGCGCGTTCTACGACCCCACCAACTTCACCTTCCCGGCCGGCACCTATATCTGCGAGATCGAGGTCGATGCTGGCACCGGCAAGACGCATTTCGTCGATTTCGTCGCGGCCGACGATTTCGGGCGGCTGATCAATCCGATGATCATCGAAGGCCAGGTCCATGGCGGACTGGCGCAGGGCATCGGCCAGGCGATTCTGGAAGGCGCGGTCTATGACGACTCGGGGCAGCTCGTGACCGCGTCGTTCATGGACTACACCATGCCGCGCGCCGACGACCTGCCATCGTTCAAGCTGTCGCACACCACCACTCTGTGCCCGGGCAACCCGCTCGGCGTAAAGGGCTGCGGCGAGGCCGGCGCGATCGGCTCTTCGGCGGCGGTGATCAACGCCATCACCGACGCCATCGGCCACAACCGGATCGAAATGCCGGCGACGCCGGACCGGGTCTGGCACGCCATCCAGTTGCAGCAGGCGGCGGAATAGGGAGAACTCAGATGTACGAAACCACCTATCACCGCCCCGCCAGCATCGACGAAGCCGCGGCGATGTTCGCCCAGGGCGCCGACGCCAAATATCTCGCCGGCGGCCATACGCTGATCCCGGTGATGAAGCAGCGGCTGGCAGCGCCCTCCGACGTGATCGACCTCGGTAAGATCAAGGACCTGATCGGCATCGAGGCCACCGCCGACGCGCTGATCATCAAGGCGGCGACGACCTATTACGACATCACCCAGAGCACTGCGGCGAAGCAGGCAATCCCGGCGATCGTTCATTTGACCTCGGTGCTCGGCGATCCCGCGGTGCGCTACCGCGGCACGATCGGCGGCTCGCTGGCCAACAACGACCCGGCGGCGGATTATCCCGCGGCGGTGCTGGCGCTCGGCGCCACGGTGATGACCAACAAGCGGCTGATCCCCGCGGACGAGTTCTTCAAGGGCCTGTTTACCACCGCGCTGGAGGACAATGAGATCATCACCGCGGTGTCGTTCCCGATCCCCGCCAAGGCCGCCTATTCCAAGATGCGGCATCCGGCCTCGCGCTTTGCGCTGACGGGCGTGTTCGTCGCTAAGAGCAAGGCTGGCGAGGTGCGCGTTGCCGCTACCGGCGCGTCGCAGGAGGGCGTGATGCGGGTGCCGGCGATCGAGGCGGCGCTGAAGGCGAACTGGTCGGCGGCAGCGCTTGACTGCATCAAGATTTCCCCCGATGGGCTGATGGCCGATATCCACGGCTCGTCGGAATACCGCGCCAACCTGATCAAGGTGATGGCGCAACGGGCGGTGACGGAGGCTGGGTGAGGCCTATCCACGAGTCGTCCCCGCGAAAGCGGGGACCCATAACCACCGTCCCATCGACCTGAGCGACGGGCCAGCGACAGTTGCTCCGAAACATCCGATCGGAGAGTATGGGTCCCGGATCGGCGTTCGCTGCGCTCACTTGTCCGGGACGACGAGTCCGCATGGCCGCATGCGCGATGGCGGCTTGCTCTGGGCGGCGTCAGCGGTGACAGTTCCTGCAACGATATGATCGCTCCGCGCGACGAACAGATATGGAAACGCCACGTGCAGGACACCGCGACCGCTGCAACTCAGCCGCCATCCGCCAGCAAACCACGCTCCGGCCCCCTCGCCGGCCTGCGCATCGTCGAATTCGCCGGCATCGGCCCCGGCCCGTTCGCCGCCATGCTGCTGGCCGACATGGGCGCCGAGCTGATTACCCTGGTGCGGCCGAAGCAGTTGCCGAAGGGTGCGGCCTCACGCGGCCGCACCATTATTGCCGTCGATCTCAAGGACAACGACACCGTCGCGCAGGTGCTGGCGCTGCTCGCCGGCGCCGATGCGCTACTGGAAGGCTTTCGACCCGGCGTGATGGAACGGCTCGGGCTCGGCCCCGACGTCGTGCACGCCCGCAACAAGAAACTCGTCTATGGCCGCATGACCGGCTGGGGCCAGCACGGCCCGCTGGCGCAGGCCGCCGGCCACGACATCAACTACATCTCGATCACCGGCGCGCTGGCGGCGATCGGCGGCGCGGATCGACCGGTGCCGCCGCTGAATCTGGTCGGCGATTTCGGCGGCGGCGCGCTGTATCTGGTGGTCGGCATGCTGGCGGCGCTGCTGGAGGCCGGCCGCTCCGGCCAGGGCCAGGTGGTGGATGCCGCGATGTGCGACGGCGCGGCGTCGCTGATGACCATGTTCTTCGACATGACGGCGTCGGGCCGCTGGAAGGAGGGCCGCGAGCGCAACATGCTCGACGGCGGCGCGCATTTCTATGGCGTCTATGAATGCAGCTGCGGCCACTTCATCTCGATCGGCTCGATCGAGCCGCAGTTTTACGCGCAACTGCGCGAGCTGGCCGGGCTCGACGAGGCCTGCTTCGACAACCACATGAATGCCGCGAACTGGGCAGCGCTGAGGGAAAAACTCGTTGCGGTTTTCAAGACGAAGAGCCGCCAGGAATGGACAGCTATCATGGAAGGCACCGATGTATGCTTCGCGCCGGTGCTGACCATGGCGGAGGCGACGCAACATCCGCACATGGTGGCCCGCGAGGTGTTCGTTCAGCACGAAGGCCACACCCAGCCCGCGCCTGCGCCGCGGTTCTCGCGGACACCGTCCTCGGTGCGACCGGCGGAGACGATGGAATTGGGAGATGTGGTGAAGGGGTGGCAGGCGTAGGGTGGGCAAAGGCGCTCTTGCGCCGTGCCCACGCCTTTCCCAGACGAGGTGTTGACGTGGGCACGGTTCGCTTTGCCCACCCTACGATTATTCGCTACGCCGCGCCCTTCAGCTGCAGCACGCCGCGGCGGAGCTGGTCTTCCTCGATGGATTCGAACAGCGCCTTGAAGTTGCCCTCGCCAAAGCCATCGTCGCCCTTGCGCTGGATGAACTAGAAGAAGATCGGCCCGATCGCATTGGCCGAGAACTATTGCAGCAATACCTTGTTCTCGCCGCCGGCCACCACGCCTTCGCCGTCGATCAGAATGCCGTTCTTCTGCAGCCTTGCCACGTCTTCGCCGTGCTTCGGCAGCCTCGCATCGATGTTCTCGAAATAGGTCACGGGCGGCGGCGGCATGAACGGCAGGCCGTCGGCGCGCAGCTTCTCGATGGTGGCGTAAATGTCCTTCACCCCGCAGGCGATGTGCTGGATACCCTCGCCGCGGTAGATGTTGAGATATTCCTCGATCTGGCCGGCATCGCCGGCGTCCTCGTTGATCGGAATCCGGATCTTGCCGTCCGGGCTGGTCAGCGCGCGCGAAAACAGGCCGGAGGCACGCCCCTCGATGTCGAAAAAGCGAATCTGGCGGAAGTTGAACAGCCGTTCGTAGAAGCCGGTCCAGACATCCATGCGGCCGCGATGGACGTTGTGGGTGAGGTGATCGAGATAAAACAGCCCGGCGCCTTCGGGGCGCGGGTTGTTCTCGCCGAGCCAGTCGAATTCGCGGTCGAACGCCGAGCCCTTGGCGCCGTAGCGATCGACGAAATACAGCAGGCTGCCACCGATACCCTTGATGGCGGGCACATCGAGCGTCTTTTGCGCGGCTGATGCTTCGGCTGGCTCGGCGCCAAGCGACAGCGCGCGTTCGTAGGCCGCCTGCGCATCGACCACGCGAAACGCCATCGACGGCGCGCAGGGTCCATGCGCCGCGACGAAATCGAAGCCGTGGGTTCCGGGCGCCTCGTTGACGAGGTAGTTGATGTCGCCCTGTCGGTACACGGTGATGTTCTTGGTCTTGTGGCGCGCGACGGGCGCATAGCCCATCAGCTTGAACAGCGCGTGCAGCTCGGCGGGATTGGGATGGGCGTATTCGACGAACTCGAAACCGTCGGTGCCCATCGGGTTGTCGGCAGTGATCTTGGCCGGCGGCGCGTCGTGCGGAAACGGACCCATGGTGGTCTCTCCTAAATGAACTGCTGGCCTGCAGTGTCGGTCGGTTTCAGCGCAAGGTGCATGCAAATGAGCGCGGGATATGCGATATTCATGCACGCATCACGCACGAAAGAGGGTTTTGACGCATGATCCCGGTGGATACCTTCGATTTGAAGATCCTCGCCGCGCTGCAGGGCGACGGCCGGCTGACCAACCAGCAGCTCGCCGATGTCGCGGGTCTCTCGGCCTCGCAGTGCTCGCGGCGGCGGATGCGGCTGGAAGAAGAGAAGGTGATCTCCGGCTATCACGCCGACCTGTCGGCCGAAGCGCTCGGCTTCGGCGTGATCGCCTTCATCCAGGTGACGCTGGCGACGCATTCGCCGGACAATGCCAGGCAGTTTCGCACGCTGGTGCAAAGGGTCGATGAGATCCAGGAGGCCTATTCGCTCACCGGCGATGCCGACTACGTGCTGAAGGCGGTGCTGCGGGACCTGAAGGGGCTGTCCGGCCTCGTCAACGACGTGCTGATGCCGCATCCGAGCGTGGCCCATGTGCGGTCGTCGATCGTGCTGGATCGGCTGAAGGAAACGACGAAATTGCCGCTGAAGGCGGTGGGATAAGCCTTACCCCTCCTCGGAGGCCCGAACCGTAGGGTGGGCAAAGGCACGGCGCGCGTCGGGACGTGCCCACGTTTTCAATCGTGCTCGTGGGCACGGCGCAAACGCGCCTTTGCCCACCCTACGAGATAACGAGCCATCACCGCTTGTTCGGATCGAACCGCTTCTCCAGACCCTTCCAGCAATCGGCATAGTCGCTCTGCAGCGTGGCCGTCGTCGCCGCGAACTCGGTCACCCGCTGCGGATATCGCGTCTCGAACATGAAGGCCATGGTGCCCGTGAGTTTCACCGGCTTCAGCTCGGAATTGCTGGCGTGGTCGAAGGCTTCGCGGTCGGGGCCGTGCGGCAGCATCATGTTGTGCAGGCTGATTCCGCCCGGCGCAAAGCCCTGCGGCTTGGCGTCGTAGACGCCGTAGATCAGCCCCATGAACTCCGACATGATGTTCATGTGGTACCATGGCGGCCGAAACGTATTCTCCGCCACCGCCCAGCGCTCCGGGAAAATGACGAAATCGATATTGGCGGTGCCGGCGGTTTCCGATGGCGAGGTCAGCACCGTAAAGATCGATGGATCGGGATGGTCGAAGCCGATGGCGCCGACCGGTGAGAAGGTGCGCAGGTCGTATTTGTACGGCGCGTAATTGCCGTGCCAGGCCACCACGTCGATCGGCGAATGCGGCAGCGTGGTCTTGAACAGCGCGCCGCCCCATTTCACATAGAGCTCGGTCGGCGTGTCCTTGTCCTCATAGGCCGCCACCGGCGTGAGGAAATCCCGGGCATTGGCCAGGCAATTGGCGCCGATCGGACCGCGCTCCGGCAGCGTGAAAGCACCGCCGTAGTTTTCGCACAGATAGCCGCGCGCCGGACCTGTTGTCAGCTCGACGCGAAACTTGACGCCACGCGGGATCACCACGATTTCCGCCGGTTCGGCGTCGATCACGCCGAATTCGGTGACGAAGCGCAGTGAGCCCTGCTGGGGCACGAACATCATCTCGCCGTCGGCATTGTAGAAATGCTGGTCCACCATCGATCGGGTGATCAGGTAGACATGCGCGGCCATGCCGGCCTGGGTGCCGGCGTCGCCGGCGGTGGTCATGGTCTGCACGCCCTGCAGGAAGGTCTTGTCCTCTTTCGGGATCGGCGCGGGGTCCCAGCGCAACTGCTCGATGCTGATGTCCTGCTCATGGCACGGCGCGGTGCGCCACAGCCCGGCGTCAACCTTTGCAAAACGGCCGGAGTGTTTCACCGACGGCCTGATCCGGTACAGCCAGGAACGCTCGTTGCTGCCGCGCGGCGCGGTGAAGGGCGAGCCGGACAGTTGCTCGGCATAGAGGCCGTAGGCGGCGCGTTGCGGCGAATTGCGACCGATCGGCAGTGCGCCGGGCAACGCCTCGGTCTCGAACGAATTGCCGAAGCCGGACATATAACCCGGCGTAACGTTGACCATGTTGCGGCTGATCAGTTCCGGCGACGTATTGATGTTCATCTCATCCTCCGTTTCAACTGTTATTGCGAGGAGACATGGCGACGAAGCAATCCAGTCTTTTCGGAGTTTAGGGCTTTCTGGATTGCCGCGTTGCTTCGCTCCTCGCAATGACGGCAATTTCTGCTTGTATCAACCTTGAAGGGCAGCCCACATCTCGCGGTCGCGCTCGGCGGTCCAGATCACGGGATCGTCGATGCCCGAGGCTTCATCATAGGCGCGCGACACGTTGAACGGCAGGCAGTGCTCGTAGATCGCAAAGCTCGAAAACTTCGGGTCCATGACCTCGCGGCACGCCGCCATGGTGTCCTTCAGACTACGCCCTTTTGCCACCGCCGTCTCCGCCGCGCCATACAATGTGGTAACGAAATCGCGGGTCATGGCGATGGCCTCGCGGCCGGTGGCCAGGCCTTTCAGCGCATCGCCGCGGCCGGGCGCGATGGCCTTGGGGTTGAATTCGCGGATCTCGTTGAGAGTGGAAGGCCATTCCCGCAGCCACGCGTCGCCGCAATAGCAGGCCGAATGATACTCGATCAGGTCGCCGGAGAACATCACCTGCGCATCCGGCACCCAGGCCACGATGTCGCCCGACGTATGCCCGGCGCCGAGCTGCATCAGGCGCACCTCGCGCTTGCCGAGGTAGATTGACATCTCGCCCTCGAAGGTCAGCGTCGGCCAGGTCAGGCCGGGGATGCTTTCGGAGCCCTGGAATAGCCGTGGAAAGCGCCCGAACTCGGAATCCCAGTCCTGCTGTCCCCGTTCCTGCACCAGCCGATGGGTTTCCGCGGACGCGACGACCGCCTGCGCCTCGAAGGCCGACGCGCCAAGCACGCGCACCGCGTGATAATGCGACAGCACGACATATTTGATCGGCTTGTCGGTGACGCTGCGAACTCGCTCGATCACCTTGTTGGCCAGCGCCGGCGTCGCCTGGGCATCGAACACGATGCAGCCGTCGTCGCCGACGATCACCGCCGAATTCGGATCGCCTTCGGCGGTGAAGGCGTAGAGGTCGGTGCCGATCTCCGAAAAGGTGATTTTCTTTTCCGCCATGTCGGTGGTGGATGCGAAGCCTTTGGCCATGCGTTCATGTTCCTTTTGTCTGAGAATCGGATAGCCGTCGCTTTGCCAGTTCGATGGCGGCGTGCAGCACGTCGGCGTCGCCGATATGGTTGGCGAGCAGCAGCACCAGGGCGGCGTCGAGGGCGGCGCTCTGCTCGTCGCTGAGGCCGCGATGCGCCTCGACGATCAGGCGATACGCCGCATCCGGATCGGTGAAATTAGATTGCGTCGATAGCATGGTCAGGCGCGTCCGCTGGCGCGGGCCATCGCGGCTTCGATGGCTTGCGGTGCCGGGTGGCGGAATCGTGCGGCGACGTAACCATCGGGACGCAGCAGATAGGCCGAGCCGGGCGCGGCGTCATAACGTTTCGCGAACAGGCCGGCGTCATCGCGCAACGGCGCATCCGCGCCGATCCGCAGATGCGCGACGTTGTCGGGCACATTGACAGCGGCGCCATTCGCGCTTTCCAGCAAGACAAAACCGCGGCCCGCCGCGCTGAACGCTTCCGTGAGATAGACGGGCTCGCCGCTGGCGGTCTGCAGCGGCGCATCCAGCATATGTGCGCCGGGCTCTGGCCCGGTGCGCCAGGCGTCCGCATCAACCGTCGAAAGCGGCGACGCGTACACCGAAGGCACGGACAGCCGCCCGCCATTGACCATGCGCTTGGCGAAATCCGCCTCCTTCGCCAGCGCCAGCACCGCCTGCCGTAGCCGCCGCTCCTGCCTGGAATGCGGTGCAATGAAATTAGTCGATCGCGTCGAAGCGCGGATATTGTCGTCGGCGGCGAGGCCGCGCTCGATCTCGTAGCTCGCGAGCAGCCCCGCCGGCGCGTCGCCGCGAAGAATCATCGCCAGCTTCCAGGCCAGGTTCTCTGCATCTTCCAGCCCGGAATTGGCGCCGCGGGCGCCGAATGGCGACACCTGATGCGCGGCATCGCCGGCGAAGATTACCCGCTCATGCAAAAAGCGCTGCATGCGGCGGCACTGGAACTTGTAGACCGAGATCCATTCGAACTCGAAATCGTCGTGACCCAGCATGCGCGCGATCCGCGGCCGGACGTTCTCCGGCAATCGCTCGAGCGCTGCATCGGCATCGGGGCCGAGCTGCAGGTCGATGCGCCAGACGTCGTCGGGCTGCTTGTGCAGCAGCGCCGACTGTCCGCCATGGAACGGCGGGTCGAACCAGAACCAGCGTTCGGTGGGAAACGCCGCCGTCATTTTCACATCGGCGATCAGGAACTGGTCCTCGAAGGTCTCGCCCGAAAAGTCGGCGCCGACCATTCCGCGCAGGCCGGAGCGGGCGCCGTCGCACGCGACCACGTAATCCGCGCGCAGCGTATAGTTGCCGTCCGGCGTATCGATGGTGAGTTCAGCGTGGTCGTTGCGCTGCGCCAGCGCGACGACCTTGTTACGCCAGCGCAGGTCGATATCGGGCAATTGCAGGACGCGATCGACCAGATAGCTCTCGGCGTAATATTGCTGCAGGTTGATGAAGGCCGGCATCTTGTGGCCGTCCTCGGGCAGCAGGTCGAACTGATACAACAGCTCCGGTCCGGAAAAGATCTTGCCGACCTTCCACACCACTCCCTTGTCGATCATGCGGCCGGCGACGCCGAGCCGGTCCCACAGTTCGAGCGAGCGTTTCGAGAAGCAGATGGCGCGCGATCCGTCGCCGATCCGATCGGCGTCGTCGAGCAGCACCACGCGCTGGCCGCGCTGCGCCAGATCGATCGCCAGCGACAGCCCTACCGGGCCGGCGCCCACGATGACCACCGGATGGCGCACGGGTTTCGACTCCGACTGTTCGGAGCTCCGCCGATAGCTGAACTGGTTTCGTCCCTGAGCCACGTTTTGCTTCGTTATCTGGCGGACGGCTTTGCAGCCGCTATCGCTCAACAGCGCGAAGTTATTTTTGCTGCAACGAGTCTAGCGCCGGACGACGTCCAAGGGCAAGCCGCCTTCGTGGGGGCGACAGTTGGAAGTGCTACCCGCTACGGCCGACTCGCATAATACGCCGCCGCTTCGTCGATTTCCTGCGCCGTCATGCGGCGGGCGATGTTGCGCATCTGCTCGCTGATGTCGTTGCGCCGGTGTTCCCCAGCAAACGCCTGTAGCTGCGCCTTGATGTAGATGGCCGACTGGCCTTCCAGCCAGGGCGCGCCGGCCTTGACCTCGCCGCCGCCGTGACAGGACGAGCAGGCCGGAATGTTCCGCATCGCCGCACCGCGGATCACGATGGCCGGCGCCGGGACGCCAGCGTCGGGATGCAAGCCGGGCTGGCGCGGCAGATAGGCGTAATAGGCCGACAGGTCGATCATGTCCTGCTCGGTCAGATTGATCGCGAACGGGGTCATCACCGCATTGACGCGCGCGCCGGCCTTGAAGTCGCGCAACTGCTTGTACACGGCGGCGGCCGGCTGGCCCTCGAGGTTCGGAGTGTCGGGCTGGCTGTGGCGACCGGAGGCATGACAGATGGCGCATTGCATCGCCAATGTCGCGCCGCGGCCGACCGAGCGGGTGTCGGTCGGGCCGGGCATTTGCGACGTCATGACAACCGCGGAAGTCTTGAACGTCGGCGCGACCTGTTCCGAAGGCGCCGTGGCGCGCGGTACGCCGGCGGCGCTGCAGATGGCGTCCCACAGGCTGCCAAGTTTCGAATTCGGCGTCGCATAGGGAAGCACGAGAAAACCGGCAATGAGCGACAGAACAACGAGGCCAGCCGTGCCGCCGAGACTGAGGCTGAACCAGGAATTCCGCCACGAAAACAGACGCTCCTCGGTCTTCATTGCGGCGCCCCTACATAAACCGCTGGAACGGAGGTGCTGCTGCCCAACGCCAGCAGTTGCGCGATGGGATAGCCGTAATTCACTACGGTCAGCCCGATCATCAACGTCAGCCACAGCGCAAAACCGTTCAGCGCCGCCGGCAGCCGGACCGGCTCGTGTACGGCCTGGGCGAAGCGATATTCGCCGGGGTCGGCGCGTTCGGCGCGGTGGCCGCGGATCAGGATGGTGAAGAACAGCACGGCGGAGACCACCAGCAGCGCCCCGCCCACCACCGACATCGACACCGAGAACGCCTGCTTCGCGATCTCGGGATTGGCGTAGTCATAGAACGCCATGCGACGCGGCATGCCCAGAATGCCGACATAGTGCCACGGGAAGGTGGTGACGATCATGCCGACGAACCACAGCCATAGCTGCGCCTTCATCATCCGCCCGGTCTTCAGTATGCGCCCGGTGAGATGCGGCCACAAATCATAGGCAATCGCGAAATACATGATGACGATGGCGCCGGCGAAGATCAGGTGGAAATGGCCGGTAATCCACTGGGTGTTATGGATGCTGGTATTGAGCTGGTAGCTCATGTTGATCAGCCCGCCGACGCCACCGAAGCCGAGCATCAGCAGCGAGAAGGTGGTGGCCAGCATCATCGGATTGCCCCACGGCAATGCCTTGACCCAGCCGAACGGCCCCCTGCCGCCGCGCAGCCGGCTGGCGATTTCGGCCGAGGCACAGATCGTGAAGATGGTCACCAGGGTCGGCAGCGATACCATCGCAGTGAATACCGACTGGATGAACTTGAAGCCACCGCCTACCTGCGGATCCGCAAACAAATGATGCACGCCGATCGGCATCGACACCACAACGAACAGGATGAAGGCGATGCGGCCCATGGCGTCGCTGTACAGCCGGCCGCCGATAGCGCGCGGAAAGATGGTGTAGTAGGCGATGTAGGTCGGCATCAGCCAGAAATACACGATGGCGTGCAGCGTCCAGGAGAAGAACACCCGCGATAGCCCGGCATCGATGGTGTCCTTGAAACCAAGCGCTACCGGCAGGATCAGCAGCAACACCTCGATGGCGGCGCCGACCGCGGTCCAGCCCCACAGATAGGCCCCTGCCACATTGGCGAACATCGCCAGCGGAACAGGTTTGTCGGGGTTCTCGCGCTTCCAGACGATCATGTTGATCGACATCAGCGCGACCCAGATCCAAGAACCGACCACCACCAGCACGACGCCGATGTAATAGAACGGGTTGCCTACCATCGGCGGGTAGAAGGTATAGAGCACCGAGGCGAGCCCCAGCGACACCGGGATCAGCGCGACCACGGCGCCGACGGCGACCATCGCCAGGCCGGTCCACGCCCAACGCCGCCCGATCAGCGGCTTCTTGAGCGCTAATTCGGTGATGGCATAGCCGAAGCCCATCGCGATCAGCGTCGGAAACACATAGCCCATCGCCGAGCCGTGCGCGGTCACCGAGCGATAGTACCAGTCGGAATTGCCGAGGCCGGGATTCAACGGGCTGCGCGCGAACATCTGCCATTCGCCGAGCAACAGCGCGAGGCCGAACACGACGAAGGCCAGCCAGAAATGGGCGAGAACCAGCCGCTTGCTATTCAACACAGGTCAGTCTCCGCTGCTTGGCCGCCAGCGTCGCGAAGGCTGCCTTGTCGATGACCTTGACCTTGGCCCACATGCCTTCATGGCCGAGGCCACAGAATTCCTGGCACGGCATGGTGTGTTCACCGGGCGTCTTGAATTTGACTGGCAGGATCGAGATGTAGCCCGGGACCAGCATGGTGTTGATGTTGGTGCCCGTGATCAGGAAGCCGTGCACGACATCCGCACTGGTGGCGCGGATCGTGACCGGCGTGTCGGAGGGGACGACCACGCATTGCGGCGTGAAGGAGAACTGCTGGCCGAGCGCGCGCACCGTGACCGAACCGTCGGCCTCGACGGCACTGCCGAGGTTGCTCTCGATGAACTCGCCGGCAATGTGGACCGTTCGCGGATTGGCAGTCTCGATCCAGGCTTGCGGCATCACGGCGCGATGCACACCGGCAAAAATCGCCATCCCCACCAGCAGCCCGACGGTACAGGCCGACATGATCGTCCACCGCCGTTCGACCCGGGCGGCGATGGCCGCGCCTTCGTCGTGATCTGTAGCAGTCATCGGACGTCAAGCTTTCTCATGAAACCGGCGAGCGCGGCACGAACACCAGGAAATAGAAGGCGAACCACATGACCAGCAGGAGAGCGACCGAGATGCCGGCCACCGTAACGGCGCCGCGCGGACCGTCCCGCACGATCCGGTCGATCGCGGCGGCTTCGTCGGCGGGCTCGATGGGCGTGGGGGGAGGCTGGATGAACATGGTGCCTCTACTGCAGGGGGACGGAGCGAAGCGCGTTGGCCTCGGACGCTGAAACCGCCGCCCCATGGTTGCCCCAGGCGACGCGGATATAGGTGACCACCGCCGCGACCTCGTCATCGGACAGCGACTGCGCGAACGGCGGCATGCCATAGGGCATCGGGTTGCCCGCGGTACCCGGCGGATAGCCGCCGTTGAGCACCATGCGGATCGGATTGACCGCGGAGGCCATCTGGATCGACTGGTTGCCGGCGAGCGGCGGATAATGCGGCGGCATGCCCTTGCCCTGCTTGCCATGACAGCTGGCGCATTTGTCGGCGTAGACCGATTGTCCCAGCGTCAGCAGCAGGCTGCTTTCCGGCGCAGACGTGCTGGGCGGCGATTTGTCGGGGGTAGAATGATCGCCAAGGCTCTTGAGATACACCGCCATGGCGCGGGTATCCTGCTCGGTCATGTATTGCAGACTATTGTAGGTCACGTCCGCCATCGGGCCGTAGACCGCGCCGCGGTTGGAGACGCCGGTACGCAGCAGGTCGGAGATTTCCTCGATGGTCCAGTCTCCGAGACCGCCTTCCTTGTTGGAGGTGAGCGACGGCGCGTACCAGTTCTGCATCGGAATGAGGCCGCCCTCGAAGGCTTTCGATTCCGAACTGCCGCCCAGCGCATTGATCGCGGTGTGGCACATGGAGCAGTGGCCGAGGCCCTGCACCAGATAGGCGCCGCGATTCCACTCTTCGGACTTGGTGGCGTCGGGCTTGTATTCGCCCTCGGTGAAATACAGCGTCCGCCAGCCCAGGATCAGCGAGCGGTTGTTGTAGGGAAATTTCAGGTCATGCGGCCGGTTCGGCTGCTTGACGGGCGGGACCGACATCATGAAGGCGAAGATCGCGTCGCTGTCGGCGCGGGTCACCTTGGTGTAGGAGGCAAACGGCATCGCCGGATAGAGCAGGCCGCCATCGGGCGAGCGTCCGGTATGCATCATGTTGTAGAACTGGTCGGCGGTCCATTTACCGATGCCGGTCTCTTTGTCCGGCGTGACGTTGGACGTGAACAGCGTGCCGAACGGCGTCGGCATGGCGTGGCCGCCGGCGAACAGCTTGCCACCCGGCGCCGTGTGACAGGCGACGCAATCGCCAGCCTGGGCGAGGTATTCGCCGCGCGCGATGATATCGGCTTTTTGCTTTGCGGCGTCCTGCGCGGATGCAGGTCCCATCATGGCCGCCAGCATCAGCGCGCCAATGGCGCCACGGAGAATGTTGAAAGCGTGAGCGGCTCTCTGTTTCATGGCGCGGCCCTCAATTCGACTGGCTGCCGCATGCCATCGGCATGGGCAGCGAGCCTTGCGGCGCGGGCGTCGGATTCGACGGGGCCGGGCGCGACGACAACCACGCCGCCAGCGCCTTGACGTCGTCTTCGTTCAAATGTCCGGCCACAATCTGCATGCAGTCCGGCGCCGCGGCGGTGCGGGTGCCGTAGCGCCAACCGCCGAGCTGTGCGCTGATATAATTGGGGCGCAGGCCGAGCAGGCCGGGGATCGCCGGCTCCATCCCGGTGAAGCTCGGCCCATGGCAGTTGGCGCAGGCAGGAATATTCTTGGCGGGGTCGCCGTGCAACGCCAGCGTCTCGCCGCGCGCCAGGATGGTTTTGCTGACGATCGGGTCGGCCGGCTTCGGAAACGGCGCCTGCTCGGCGGCGAAGTATTCGGCCATCTTCCGCAGATAGGCGTCCGGCAAAAACTCCAGCAAATAGTTCATCGGCGGATATTTGCGGCGGCCTTCGCGGAAGGCGAGCAGCTGGTTGTACAGATAGCCGGCCGGCTTGCCCGCCAGCCGCGGGAAATAGTCGTCCTTGGTGCCCTGGCCGTTTTCGCCATGACACGATGCGCAGGCGAGCACGCGGGCGGCCATCGTGTCGGGCGCGCGCTCCGGCTCCTGCGCCGCGGCTGCGCCGGACTGCGCCGCGCCAGCCGCCATCATTAGAAAACCAATCAGCGCCAAGCGAAATTTCACGTCGTCATGCCCCTGTACAGCCCACCGCTGCAGCGCTTCGCAATCGGCTCACCTGCGCGACCGCCCAGTTCGGCTTGGACGCGCGCTTCGGCTTCTTCAGTTTAGCTGGTCTGGCGTGCGCGACATTGGTCCAGGACAAGCGGCGCGGCAAGCGCCGCGATCTTGAATTGCGCTTCGGCACAGTAATTGTTTATTTTCAAAGCAACTACGCCATCAGCCAGCTACCACACCTCCGTCCTGGCCTGCACTGCGGCGGGAGTGAAGCCGGCATCCACCAAAATGCCCCGCCCATCACCGCGGGTCAGCCAGATGAAGTTCGGGCTGGCCGCCGGGAACGCTACGTTGCCGCGCGCGTTTCGGCATACGAGCGCGATCAATTGTCGCGGCGCGTCAAGCGCTTGCGGTCGGTTGACAGGGACCGGAGTGGCGGTTTGATAATGCGGAAGTCGTGCACTAAGGTCACCGCGGCGCAAGCTGGGATCGGCGCCCTATGTTTGGACCGGCCTGCCATGAAACTTCGTTTTGCCCTGCTTGCCTTGCTGATGCTGTCGGTCCTGCCGGCAGAGGCCGCCGAAAATCGCGGCCGTTTTGCGCTGGTAATCGGCAACGCGAAATACCCGGACGCCGAGGCTCCCCTCAAGGAACCGCTCAACGACGCCCGCGACTTCGCGGCGGAATTGAAGCGCGACGGCTTCGATGTCGAGGTCGGCGAGAACCTCACCGGCGATGCCATGCGCCGCGCGCTGGAAAAGCTCTACGCCAAGATCAAGCCGGGTTCCGTGGCGCTGGTGTTCTTCAGCGGCTTTGGCGTGCAGTCGGCGCGGCAGAGCTACTTGATCCCTGTCGATGCGCAGATCTGGACTGAACCGGACGTGCGCCGCGACGGCTTCAGCCTCGAGACCGTGCTCGGCGAAATCAACAGCCGCGGCGCGGGCGTCAAGATCGCGCTGCTCGATGCCTCCAGGCGCAACCCGTTCGAACGCCGGTTCCGCAGCTTTTCCGCGGGCCTCGCCCCGGTGATCGCGCCGAGCGGCACGCTGGTGATGTATTCGGCCGCGCTCAGTTCCGTGGTCAGCGATAGCGGCAGCGACCACAGCCTGTTCGTCGGCGAATTGCTGAAGGAAATCCGCGTACCGGACGTCACCGCCGAGGACACCCTGAATCGCACCCGCGTCGCGGTCACCCGCGCCTCGCGCAGCGAGCAGGTGCCCTGGATCTCATCGTCGCTGGCGGAGGATTTTTCCTTCACCCCCGGCACGCGCCCGGCAGTAGCCCCGGTTGCACTCGCCAAGCCCGCCGACCCCGCGCCAACGCCGGCGCCGCCGCCGCGCAAGGAACCCGCGACCGTGACCAGCCCCGCCCCGGTTGCCACCGTGGCGGCACCGACGCCCTCACCTGCGCCCGCCCCCGAGAAGCCGGCTGCGATTGCGGCACCGGCGCCAGCGGCCGATGCGCCGCGCGACGAGGCCAAGATCGCGCTGGCGCTGGCCGAGGATCCGACGGTGAAATCGCTCAACAGCAAGCTGGCCGAGAATCCGGAAGACGGCGGCGCGCTGTACCGCCGCGGCCAAGTCTATGCCAGCAAGGGCGCCTATGCGCTGGCGATCAAGGATTTCGACGAGACCATCCGGCTCAATCCGAAGGACGTCGAAGCCTTCAACAACCGCTGCTGGACGCGCGCTGTGGTGGGCGATCTCGCCACAGCCTTGAAAGACTGCAACGAGGCGCTGCGGCTGCGGCCCAACTTCGTCGATGCGCTGGACAGCCGCGGCCTCGTCAACCTGAAGAACGGCCAGAGCAAGAACGCCATCGCGGATTTCGATGCCGCACTCAAGATGAATCCGCAGCTGACTTCGTCGCTGTATGGCCGCGGACTGGCCAAGCAGCGCCTCGGCTTGACCGCCGAGGGTGATCTCGACATCACCAACGCCAAGGCGATGGACCCGGATATCGTCAAGGAATTCGCCGGTTACGGTATCCGATAGCGACGTACGCTGGGCCGCGCCGATTGAAATCGCGATGCATTTGAACCCGCGCCGCGCGGCAGGACACTATTGAAGACAGGCCGGAGGGCTTTGCCCGTTCGGCGTCCAGTTGAACTGAATTTCAGGGGTGCATCCATGTCGAACCTGCCCGGAAGTCGCAAGGTCCTCTGCGCGGTCGCGGCGATCGGCGTGGCCTTCTCGGTCAGCGCCGGGATCGCCTTTGCCGCCGACGACGTCACCGCCGACCAGATCCAGCGCGCGCTGATGCCGAGCAAGCCGCTGACCCGCGGCCTCTCGCTCGCGACGCCGGCGGAACCCGCGGTCAACGCCGCGGAGGGCAAATTCGTCGATGCCCTTCGCAATCGCAATACGCGGTCGCTGTCATCGGGTGAGCGCGAGCAGATCGCTGTCATTGCCGCGACCAAGCCCAAGATCGATCTCGAAATCACCTTCGACTACAATTCGGCCAATATCGGCGCCAAGGCGCAGCCGGCGGTGCAGGCGCTCGGCAAGGCGCTGAGCAGCGACGACCTCAAGGGTTCCACCTTCGTGGTCGCCGGCCATACCGATGCCGTCGGCAGCGAGGCCTACAATCAGGACCTCTCGGAACGTCGCGCCGATGCGATCAAGCGGGTTCTGGTCGACAAATACAGCATCGCCGGCGCCGACCTCGTCACCGTCGGCTACGGCAAGAGCAAACCAAAGGATGCCGCAGCGCCAAAAGACCCGGCGAACCGTCGCGTGCAGGTGGTCAACATCGCGAACAAGACCACCGCGTCGAAATGACGGCGCAAGAGCGCTGAAGTTGTTGCTGCGCATTGCCACGGCGTCCCGACTTGCGCGGGACGCTGTTTGTTTTGGCGATTGGCGCCATCCCGTATAGATTGCCCCGACCCGCCGCCCGCACCGATCGACCCTCCGGTGCCCAACTCCCCTGGTGATCGATCCCCGCATGAAGGCTTCTTTCTCCTTCGCCACATCTTTCGCCTTGTCGGCGCTGGCCGCCGGCCTCGTTATTTCTGCGGCACCGGCGGCGGAACCGGCCGTACCGGCGTCGCCGAACGGCGCCACGGTGCTGGTGGCAAAAGCGACCAATGCCTGCTTCTCCGACATGGTGCGGGTCACCGGTTTCATCGTGCCGCGGCGCGAGGCATTGGTCGGCGTCGAGACCGAGGGTTCGAAAGTCTCCGAAGTGCTGGTCCGCGAGGGCGATACGGTCGCCGAAAATCAGGAACTGGCACGGCTCACCCCGCCATCGGCGCCTGGGGCCGCGCGGCCCGGACCGGTGACGCTACGCGCGCCTGCCGCCGGCCTGATCACCTCGGTCAATACCATCGCCGGCGCGCCTGCCTCGGCGCAGGCCGGGCCGATGTTCCGGATCGCCATCGGCGGCGACATCGAGCTCGATGCCGAAGTGCCGAGCATCCACATCCTCAAGCTCAATTCGGGCGCGACCGCACGGATCAGCCGCGACGACCAGTCCGACGTGCCTGGCAAGGTCCGCCTGGTGTCACCGCAGATCGACCGCGCCACCCAGCTCGGTCACGTCCGGCTGGCGTTTGCCAGCAATCCCGGGCTCAAGGTCGGCATGTTCGCCCGCGCCGCGATCGATGCCAAGCGAAGCTGCGGCGTATCAATTCCGCGTTCGGCCATCGATCATCTCACGGTGCAGCTGGTCAAGGGCAACACCATCGAGACCCGCAGGGTGAAAGTCGGGCTGACCTCGGACACCTCGATGGAAATTCTCGAAGGCGTCGATGCCGACGACGTCGTGGTCGCCGATGCCGGGACCTCGCTGCACGACGGCGACCAGGTCAAAACCATCTTTGCCGAAGACATCGACCGATCGCGGGTGCGCTAAATGGCCATGAATATCTCCGCCTGGTCGATCCGCCATCCGCTGCCGTCGGTGGTGTTCTCGATCATCCTGCTGGCGCTGGGATGGATCAGTTTCACCAAGCTGGCGATCACCAG
>NZ_JAQGJD010000019.1 GCF_028290785.1 Tardiphaga sp.
GCATCACGCTGTCGGTGCTGGCGATGGCCTTCGGCATCTTCTTCCTGCTGTGGATCCTGGCTACCCTGGTCGTCAAGGGCCTGGGCGCCATCACCCCTGCGATGTTCGCCGAGAGCACGCCGGCGCCCGGCAGCGAAGGCGGCGGCCTGCTCAATGCCATCATGGGCAGCCTGCTGATGGTCGGCATTGCCACCGGGGTCAGCACACCGGTGGGCATCCTGGCTGGCATCTACCTGGCGGAGTACGGCGAGGAAAGCCGCTTTGCGCAGCTCACCCGTTTCGTGACCGACATCATGTTGTCGGCGCCGTCCATCGTGATCGGGCTGTTCATCTACTCGATCTATGTCGCGCAGATCAAGCATTTTTCCGGCTGGGCCGGCAGCTTCGCGATTGCGCTGATTGCCATCCCGGTAGTCGTGCGCACCACCGACAACATGCTCAACCTGGTGCCCAACAGCCTGCGCGAAGCGGCATTCGCGCTCGGTGCGCCGCGCTGGAAAGTGGCGACCCTGGTCAGGCTGCGCGCAGTCAAGGCCGGCGTGATCACCGGGGTGCTGCTGGCGGTGGCACGCATCGCCGGCGAAACCGCGCCGCTGCTGTTTACCGCGCTTAACAACCAGTTCTTCAGCACCGACATGAATGCGCCCATGGCCAACCTGCCGGTCGTGATCTACCAGTTCGCAATGAGCCCGTATGACAACTGGCGCTCGCTGGCCTGGGGCGGGGCGCTGCTGATCACGTTCAGCGTGCTGGGCCTCAACATCCTGTCGCGCACCCTGTTCCGCCAGAAAACGCAACGCTAACCGCATCATGACAAACACCATGAACAGCCAACTGTCCGCCGTGCCGCAAACCGCCGGCCCCCGCGCCACCTTCGAGATCGCCGGCCTGAATTTTTACTATGGCGCCTTCCAGGGTCTGAAGAACATCAACCTGAAGATCCATGAGAAAAAGGTCACCGCCTTCATCGGCCCGTCCGGCTGCGGCAAGTCGACGCTGCTGCGTACGCTGAACCGCATGTACGACCTGTATCCGGGCCAGCGGGCGGAGGGCGAGATTGTCTATAACGGCCGCAACATCCTGGAGCCGGGCCTGGACGTCAACATGCTGCGCGCCCGCGTCGGCATGGTGTTCCAGAAGCCGACGCCGTTCCCGATGACCATCTACGAGAACATCGCCTTTGGCGTGCGCCTCTACGAGAAGATCTCGAAGTCCGAGATGGACGGCCGCGTCGAGAAGGCGCTGCGCGGCGGCGCGCTGTGGAACGAGGTCAAGGACAAGCTCAATGCTTCCGGCCTCAGCCTGTCCGGCGGACAGCAACAGCGCCTGTGCATCGCGCGCACCATTGCTGTGCGGCCCGAAGTGATCCTGTTCGACGAGCCGTGCTCAGCGCTGGATCCGATCTCGACCGCCAAGATTGAAGAGCTGATCGACGAATTGAAGGACGATTACACCATCGCGATCGTCACCCACAACATGCAGCAGGCCGCGCGCGTTTCCGACTCCACGGCCTTCATGTATCTCGGCGAGTTGATCGAGTTCGGTCCGACCAACAAGATTTTCACCTCGCCGACCGATCGCCGCACCCAGGATTACATCACCGGCCGGTTCGGCTGACGCGTTTATCGCGGGAGGAATGACAATGGCTTTTGAACATACCGCCAAGGCTTTCGATGGCGACCTGCAGGAACTGACCCGGCTCGTCGCCGAAATGGGTGGCCTTTCCGAACGGCAGATCACCGATTCCGTCGATGCGCTGGTACGTCGCGACATCGAACTCGGTGCCAAGGTTGTCGCCGCCGATGGCGAGATCGACCACTTGCAGCGCGTCATCGAAGAACGCGCCGTGCTGACCATCGCCCGCCGCCAGCCGATGGCGATCGACCTGCGCGAGATCGTCGGCGCCCTTCGGGTCGCCACCGATCTGGAGCGGATCGGCGATCTCGCCAAGAACATCGGCAAGCGCGTCAGCGCGCTGGATAGCGACTTTCATCCGCTGAAGCTGATTCGCGGCCTCGAACACATGACCGACCTGGTGCAGTCGCAGGTCAAGGCCGTGCTCGACGCCTACGCTGCGCACGATCTGCCCGCCGCCATGGTGGTGTGGAAGGGCGACGAGGAGATCGACGCGATCTGCACTTCGTTGTTCCGCGAATTGCTGACCTACATGATGGAAGATCCGCGCAACATCTCGTTCTGCATCCATTTGATGTTCTGCGCCAAGAACATCGAGCGGATCGGCGATCACGCCACCAACATCGCGGAAACCGTGTTCTACATGATCGAGGGCCAGGCGATCCTCGACAAGCGCCCGAAGGGCGACATGACCACGTTCGCGAATGCTCCTATCTAACTGGAACTGATGTGTGTTCCGGAAAAGCGAAATCCGGTTTTGCGATTAGAACACGCATACTAAGAGGGTACTTGACATGAACGCGCGCATTCTGGTGGTCGAAGACGAAGAAGCGCTGACCACGCTGCTGCGCTACAACCTCGACGCCGAGGGCTACGAAGTCGAAACCGTGGCCCGCGGCGACGACGCCGACACCCGCTTGAAGGAGCGCGTGCCGGATCTGGTGGTGCTGGACTGGATGCTGCCCGGCCTGTCCGGCATCGAGCTGTGCCGCCGTTTGCGCGCGCGTCCCGAGACCAAGGCGCTGCCGATCATCATGCTGACGGCGCGCGGCGAGGAAAGCGAACGCGTCCGCGGCCTCGCCACCGGCGCCGACGACTACATCGTCAAGCCGTTCTCGGTGCCGGAGTTGCTGGCACGGGTGAAGGGGTTGCTGCGGCGCGCGGCGCCGGAGCGCCTCGCCACCATCCTGGCGTTCGGCGACATCGAACTCGACCGCGACAAGCGCCGCGTGGTGCGTTCCGGCCGCCCGATCGATCTGGGCCCGACCGAATATCGCCTGCTCGAATTCTTCCTGGAGCATCCGGGTCGCGTCTTCAGCCGCGAGCAATTGCTCGACAGCGTCTGGGGCCGCGACATCTATATCGACGAGCGCACCGTCGACGTCCACATCGGGCGGCTGCGCAAACTGCTCAATCCCGGCGGCGAGATCGACCCGATCCGCACCGTCCGCGGCGCCGGCTACGCGCTGGACGATCGCTTCGACAAGGCGGCGGAATAGAAGGCGTCGCGGACTTGTTCGCGTTCGCGGCTATAGCGATTTCGGAACAACGGACCCACAACGCGTCATTGCGAGCCCGCGAAAATCGCCGAAGGCGAATTTTGCGGAGCGAAGCAATCCAGAGGCCACAAATCAAGAACTGGATTGCTTCGTCGCAAGGGCTCCTCGCAATGACGGCGGATAGTTCGAATCATCTCTGCGGAGCAGCCCGGACACGATCTCCGAAGCTTCAATCCTGACCGATCAAGCGCTACGGCTCACGCTCGCGACTCCACGGGAAAAGATTGGCGGGAAAATCCGCTGCATAGCGGCGCCCCTTCGGCGGGTGGGAATAGCCCAGAGGGGCATTCGGGTCCGGGGTCACCACCTTGCGATACAGATGCCAGGTGGCATGACCAAGCACCGGCAGGACCACCGCAAGACCGACGAACGCCGGCAACGAACCGAGGATCAGCAGCGCGGCGACGATCACGCCCCAGGTCGCCATGGCCACGGGGTTCTTGATCACGGCACGCACCGATGTCCGGATCGCGTCGATCGCGCTGGCATGCCGGTCGAGCATCAGTGGAAACGATACGACGCTGACGCACAGCGCCACGACGGCGAACAGGAAGCCGACGCCGCAGCCGACCACGATCAAGGCCCAGCCTTCCGGCGTGGTCAGCACGCGCATTGCAAAATTAGGAATGCTCGCAGCCGGCGTATGGCCGAAGATCGCGACATAGATCGCATCGGCAACCGCAACCCACACCACGAACAGCGTCAGCAGCATCGTTCCCAGCCCGAGCATGGCGGCGAAGGATGGCGCGCGCAGCACGTCTAGCGCATCCGAGGCCGAGGGCTCCTCGCCACGCTCGCGACGGCGGCTGAGTTCGTAGAGACCGAGCGCGGCGAAAGGTCCGAGCAACGCGAAACCTGCGGCGAGCGGAAACAGCAGCGGCAATACGGAATAGCCCAGCACCATTCTGAAGATGACGATACCGAGGATAGGATAGATCACGCAGAGAATGACCGCGTGACTCGGCACTGCCTTGAAATCTTCCCAGCCCAGGCGCAGCGCATCGCGCAAATCGGACAGGCCGATGTTGCGAACGACCGGTGCGGCCGTATTGCCGAATACACTTGGCGCAAGTTCGGTGACGTTGTCGGAATACGGTGTGGCCATGGCCGCAGGCTCCCTTGCTCTTTACCGCGGCAGCGAAATCAAAGCGTGCTGAACGCACGCATGCGCCATCATCCGCGACAGTCGCGATCGAGCCAGTTCGGCAAATACCAGGGTACATTAAAAGCTTCGCCGGACGGGCTTGCCGCGCGCTGCGTCGAAACTGTAGCGCGATTGTCCCGAGCCGACACTCACGCTTCAGTGATGTGCAGTAGCACAATGAGGTGCTGCATCGCATCAATCCGAATCGCTGCGGTACTCGCGGAGTGTAGTTTGTCCGGGGCGGCAATTGATTGCGATTGACGCTAGCCTCCGCGAGTACCATGATGACTTTCATAGCCGCTGCACAAGCAAGCTGCGGCGAGAAGTGTACTCTGTGTCATGGTTTGACGTCGCGACCGGTTTGATGGGCGGGGCAAGAGGCACGACGATGGCGAAGTTGATCGCCACCATCGAGACTGACAAGAGCTCCGTCCTTTAATTCAATTCGTATCCGTTGCCATCCATGGCGGGGATGAATCGAAGATGGCGGTAGCAATCATCATTCTGCTGGTCGCGGTAGCCTCGGTGCTATTCCACCTCTTCAGCCCGTGGTGGTGGACGCCGATCGCGTCGAACTGGCGCTATATCGACGACACGATCACCATGACGTTCTGGATTACCGGCGCGGTATTCTTCGCCGTGGTCGCCTTCATGGCCTACTGCGTCTTCCGCTTTCACCATAAGGAGGGCCGGCGAGCCGACTACGAACCGGAAAACAAGCGACTGGAATCGTGGCTGACCATCGGAACGGCGGTCGGCGTCGGCGCGATGCTGGCGCCCGGTCTGCTGGTCTGGCATCAATTCGTCACGGTGCCCGCCGATGCCACCGAGGTCGAAGTAATGGGGCAGCAGTGGCGCTGGAGCTACCGGCTTCCGGGAAAAGACGGCCGGCTCGGCACGTCCGATGCCCGCAATGTGAGTTCGGACAATCCCATGGGATTGAATCCGAAGGACTCCAACGGCCAGGACGATGTCATCATTGAAAGCGACGACCTGCATCTGCCGGTGGGCAAGCCGGTAAAGGTGTTGCTGCGTTCGATCGACGTGCTGCACGATTTCTATGTACCGGAATTCCGCGCCAAGATGGACATGGTGCCGGGCTCGGTCACCTACTTCTGGTTCACGCCCACCCGCACCGGAACGTTCGAGGTCCTCTGCGCGGAGCTATGCGGCGTCGCGCATGCGCAAATGCGCAGCAAGGTCATCGTCCAGGAGGAGAAAGACTATCACGCCTGGCTGGGCCAGCAGCAGACCTTCGCCGAGTTGCTGGATCAGCGCCGTCTGGCAAAGGCCTCTTATACGATTGGCAGCGAGTGAACGATTAACCGAGACGCCGAATTTAGTCGGCCGAACTCTGCACTGAATTGGGGACACCAAGGAGAGGTTTCCATGGTTGATGTCCATTCCGACGTGCTCATTGGCATGCCGCCGGCCGAGGTCGGCGAGGTCGATCTCTATCATCCCAGGAGCTGGTGGACGAAGTATGTCTTCTCGCAGGACGCCAAAATCATCGCCGTGCAATACTCGGTCACGGCGATGGCGATTGGAATGGTGGCGCTGGTGCTGTCGTGGCTGATGCGGCTGCAACTCGGATTCCCGGGGGTGTTTTCGTTCATCGATGCCAACCAGTATCTGCAGTTCATCACCATGCACGGCATGATCATGGTGATCTATCTGCTCACCGCGCTGTTTTTGGGCGGATTCGGCAACTATCTCATCCCGCTGATGGTCGGCGCGCGCGACATGGTGTTTCCCTATGCCAACATGCTCAGCTACTGGATCTACCTGCTCGCGGTGCTGGTGCTGGTGGCCACGTTCTTCGTGCCGGGAGGGCCGACCGGGGCGGGCTGGACGCTCTATCCGCCGCAGTCCGTCCTGTCGGGCACGCCGGGGCAGGAGGCCGGTATCGTCCTGATGCTGCTGTCGCTGATCCTGTTCATCATCGGCTTCACCATGGGCGGCCTGAACTATGTCGTGACGGTGCTGCAGGCGCGCACGCGCGGCATGACCTTGATGCGGATGCCGCTGACTGTGTGGGGCATTTTCACGGCGACCGTAATGGCCCTGCTGGCGTTTCCGGCCCTGTTCGTTGCGGCGGTGATGATGCTGTTCGACCGGCTGCTCGGCACCAGCTTCTTCATGCCGTCGCTGGTGGAGATGGGTCAGCAGATGAAGTACGGCGGCGGCAGCCCGCTGCTGTTTCAGCATCTGTTCTGGTTCTTCGGTCATCCCGAGGTCTACATCGTGGCGCTGCCGGCGTTCGGCATCGTGTCCGACCTGATCAGCACGCATGCGCGCAAGAACATCTTCGGCTACCGCATGATGGTGTGGGCGATCGTCGGGATCGGCGCGCTGAGCTTCGTGGTATGGGCGCATCATATGTATGTCAGCGGCATGAACCCGAAGTTCGGTTTCTTCTTCGCGACGACAACGCTGATCATCGCGGTGCCCACCGCGATCAAGGTCTACAACTGGGTACTGACCCTGTGGCGCGGCGACATTCACCTGACGACGCCGATGCTGTTCGCGCTCGCCTTCATCATTACCTTCGTGAACGGGGGCCTGACCGGCCTGTTTCTCGGCAATGTCGTGGTCGACGTGCCGCTGTCCGATACCATGTTCGTGGTGGCGCATTTCCATATGGTGATGGGCGTGGCGCCGATCATGGTGGTGTTTGGCGCGATCTATCACTGGTACCCCAAGGTTACCGGGCGGATGCTCGATGAGACGCTGGGGCGAATCCACTTCTGGGTGACGTTCCTGGGCGCCTATGCGGTGTTCTTCCCGATGCACTATCTTGGCCTGCTCGGCATGCCGCGCCGTTATCACGACATCGGCGAAACCGCCTTCATCCCGGCCTCCGCGCATGACCTGAACGCGTTCATGAGCGTGGCGGCGCTGGTGGTCGGCGCGGCCCAACTGGTGTTCGTGTTCAATCTGATCTGGAGCCTGTCGCGCGGCAAGGAGGCCGGCGGCAATCCCTGGGGCGCCACCACGCTGGAGTGGCAAACCCCGGAAACCCCGCCGGCGCATGGCAACTGGGGCAAGGAACTCCCCGTGGTCTATCGCTGGGCCTATGACTACAGCGTGCCCGGCGCGATCAGGGATTTCATCCCGCAGAATGAGCCGCCGAACCGCTTCGAGCCACAGGGAGCCCATTCATGAGCGCGATCGTGCTGTTCATGGCGGGCATTGCGGCCATTGCGGGATGGTGGCTGTCGCAGCAACGGCTGGGCGCCAAGCCGTGGCTGGAAGAGGGCGCGCTCGGCGAGTTTCGCGGCGGCAGTGCCTCGCCGCTGCCGGCGGCGAAGCTTGGACTGGGCGTGTTTCTCGCGGTGGTCGGCTCGTTGTTCGCGCTCTTCATCAGCGCCTACCTGATGCGCATGGAATCGATCGACTGGCGGGCGCTGCCGGTGCCGCGCGTGCTGTGGTTCAACACCGCCGTCCTGATCGTCAGCAGCGGCGCGCTTCAATCGGCTGTCATCGCGGCCCGTCGCGATGACGCCGACCGGGTGTTGCTCGGCCTGCTCGCGGGTGCTGTCGCGGCCGTGGTCTTCCTGATCGGCCAACTGCTGGCCTGGCAGCAGCTGAATGCGGCCGGCTATTTCCTGGCGGCTAATCCGGCCAACGCCTTCTTCTACCTGATTACCGCGGTGCACGGGCTGCATCTGCTGGGCGGCCTAGTAGTGCTGGGCCGGACCACCGTCAGGGCGTGGCGCGGCGTAGCAACCCCGCGACTGCGCCTGAGCGTGGAATTGTGCGCCATGTACTGGCACTTCCTGCTGCTGGTCTGGCTGGTGCTGCTGGTCCTGCTGACCGGCTGGGCCGACGATTTCGCCGCCATCTGCCGCCAGTTGCTGAGTTAGGGAGAGCGCGATGGCAGAAATCGAATGGACGAACTCCGGCGCATCCACCGCACGGCCCGCCGGCTGGCGGGGCATCACGGCCGATTGGTCCTCCGACCAGCGAGCGTTCAAGAACGTCTCGTGGGGCAAGGCCATGATGTGGATCTTCCTGCTCAGCGACACCTTCATCTTCGGCTGCTTTCTGCTGTCCTACATGACCGCGCGGATGTCCACGACGGTGCCGTGGCCGAATCCGAGCGAGGTGTTCGCCCTCACCATCGCCGGGCACCACATCCCGCTGATCCTGATCGCCATCATGACCTTCGTCCTGATCAGCAGCAGCGGGACGATGGCGATGGCGGTGAATTTCGGGTATCGCCGCGACCGCGCCAAGACCGCCGCTTTGATGCTGGTCACGGCGGCATTCGGCGCGACCTTCGTGGGCATGCAGGCGTTCGAGTGGACCAAGCTGATCTCCGAGGGAGTACGCCCGTGGGGAAACCCGTGGGGCGCGGCGCAGTTCGGCTCCAGTTTCTTCATGATCACCGGCTTTCACGGCACCCACGTCACCATCGGCGTGATCTTCCTGATCATCATCGCGCGAAAGGTCTGGCGCGGCGACTTCGACGTGGAGCGGCGCGGCTTCTTCACGAGCCGCAAGGGCAACTACGAGATCGTCGAGATCACCGGCCTGTACTGGCACTTCGTCGATCTCGTATGGGTTTTCATCTTTGCCTTCTTTTATCTGTGGTGAGGTCGGCATGACGCAGGCAACGATCTACGCGGACGCCCATGGGCATCAGACAAGTGTGGCGGGCGCGCATGGCGAAGGCCAGCAGCATCCGATCAAGCTCTATCTCGTGGTCTGGGCATGGCTGTTCGTGCTCAGCGCCTGCTCCTACCTCGTCGACTACCTCGGCGTGCACGGCTATCTGCGATGGGCGCTGATCCTGCTGTTCATGGTGTTGAAGGCCGGCCTGATCGTCGCGGTGTTCATGCACATGGCCTGGGAGCGACTGGCGCTGGCCTATGCGATCCTGCTTCCGCCGGTGTTCGTACTCGTCTTTGTCGCAATCATGGTGCTCGAATCCGACCACACACATCTCATTCGGATCATGTCTTTCGTGCCGCCGACATAGCGGCCGTTGCCTCGTATAGGAGCTCCCACATCTGCAAAGACTGCCGACAAGCATGCCTGCAGCGATCGATTTTCAGTGTCGAACGACAAGACGTCGCGATGTCGCGGATCAGCCGAGGTATTCATCTCATGCCCATCAACCGTTCCATTTCCCTGCGCCGGAGCTACGCCAACATCGGCGACTATGTCGCGCTGACGAAACCGCGCGTCATGTCGCTGGTGCTCTTCACCGCTTTGGTCGGCTTGATGGTCGCGCCGGGCGGCATCGACCCGTTCGCCGCGGTCACCGCCCTGCTATGCATCGCCGCCGGCGCGGGCTCCGCCGCAGCGCTCAACATGTGGTACGACGCCGACATCGATGCGTTGATGGCCCGCACCGCCACGCGGCCCATTCCGGCCGGCCGCGTCTCGCGTGCGGAGGCGCTGGTTTTCGGGCTGACGCTTGGTGCGTCCGCCGTCGTTCTGCTCGGCGCGCTGCTGAACGTGGCCGCGGCGGCGCTGCTGGCTTTCACGATCTTCTTCTATGTCGTTGTCTATACGATGTGGCTGAAACGCCGTACGCCGCAAAACATCGTCATCGGTGGGGCGGCCGGCGCGCTGCCGCCGGTGATCGGCTGGGTTGCGGCCACCGGCAGCGTCGGGTTCGAACCGCTGGTGCTGTTCCTGATTATCTTTCTCTGGACGCCGCCGCACTTCTGGGCGCTGTCGCTGAATCTGGCCGGAGAATATGCCCGCGTCGGCGTGCCGATGCTGCCGGTCGTGGCCGGCAAGCCCGAAACCAAACGTCAGATTTTGCTCTATAGCCTCGTGCTGGTCGCGGTGTCCCTGCTGCCGTGGGCGCTGGGTTTCGCGGGAGCCATCTATGGCGCGGTGGCCCTGATGCTGGGCGCGACCTTGATCTGGCTGGCGTGGCAGGTCCGGCGCAGCCCCGACCACGACAGGGAGTCTACCCGCCGGCTATTCTTGTTTTCGATGCTGTATCTGGTGCTGCTGTTCGGCGCGCTGCTGATGGATGCGGCGCCGTATGCGCTGTCAGGCTAGCGCGTAGTCCGCCGGCGGCATGCAGTCCGATCGCGGGCCGGCCTGCGCGTCATGATCGAGACGCGCCGGCGGCGCGCCCCCGGTGTATCACCGAGCTTAACGCAGCGGCTTCGGTGCCTGGCGGCGACGATCGCTGGCCGGCTGGTAGGCGATGCGCGAGTGGTGCGCGCAATAGGGCAGGCTCTGCAGGGCCTTGCCGCCGCAGAAGTAGAATTCCGAGCTCGACGGATCGCCGATCGGCCAATGGCAGGTGGCTTCGTTGAGTTCGACCAGCGTCAGCCGCTGGCTCATCGGCACCACGTTGTCATAGGCGATGGGGTCGGGCTCCATCTCGACTTCGTAGTTGTGCGCCAGCGCGGTGTTGCCGCGTGCCACCGGGCGCGACATCCGCACCATCTGCTGGGCGGGGCGGGTCTTGCGCGGACGCGGTGCCGCCGAGGATGGGCTCTTGGCGCGGCCGGACAGGCCGAGCCGATGCACTTTGCCGATCACCGCGTTGCGCGTCACATTGCCGAGTTCCGCGGCGATCTGGCTGGCGGACAGGCCGCCTTCCCAGAGCTTCTTCAACTGTTCGACGCGATCGTCGGTCCAAGTCATTACCGTCATCGCCATTTTCCCTTCGTTTGCGCCGACCCGGGGGCAGCGCTGCGACCTGAGGTCGACAAAACTGCTGCAGTCAGAATCCCTTAGCGCTCGCCGGGCGCGAAAATCGCGTCCGGGCGTATACGCCACGCACAAAACTAAAAGGATCTAACCGCCGCACGAGATGTCGTACCCGACAGCCGAAAAGCTACAATATGCCGTGACTCGCGCGCAAGAGTCAGGCAGGCCGCGTCCACATGCTTCTGCGAATAAACCAGCAAAATCGGCTTTTTCTGCGACTCACGGTGGCCGCTGGGCACCACTGCGCGGTTGACAGGCCACTTGGCGCACCTAGAATAATGATCACGTGCCGCCTGCGAAGGGCGGCACGTTTCGTTTTTGGGGTTTGTTCTCCGCCGGCGCGCGTGCGCTTGCGGCCTTCCCTGCAAGCTTTTCGATCGGATTGGTTATGACCAAGAGCGCCGCGCCCTCTCATCTGCTTCCCGTGTTCGCCAGGGCGGATCTCGCCTTCGAGCGCGGCGAGGGCGCATGGCTGATTTCCACCGACGGCGAGCGCTATCTCGATTTCACCAGCGGTGTCGCGGTCAACGCGCTCGGTCACGCCCATCCGCATCTGGTCGCCGCCCTGCAGGAGCAAGCGACCAAGCTCTGGCACATGTCGAACCTGTTCAAGAGCCCGGACGGCGAGCGCCTTGCCGCGCGCCTCTGCGAGCAGAGCTTCGCCGACTACGTGTTCTTCGCCAATTCCGGCGCCGAAGCGATGGAATGCGCGCTCAAAGTGGTCAGGCACTATCACTTCGCCAAGGGCCATCCCGAGCGCACCCGCATCATCACCTTCGAGGGCGCGTTCCACGGTCGCACGCTGGGCACCCTGGCCGCGACCGGCGCCGCGAAGTATCTCGAAGGCTATGGCGAACCGCTTTCAGGCTTCGACCAGGTGCCGCTCGGCGACATCGAGGCCGTCAAGAAGGCGATCGGTCCCAACACCGCCGGCATCCTGATCGAGCCGCTGCAGGGCGAGGGCGGCGTGCGCGCTCCGACCAATGCGTTCTTCGGTGCGCTGCGCGATCTCTGCGATGCCAACGGCATCCTGCTAGTGTTCGACGAGGTGCAGACCGGCATGGGCCGCACCGGCGAGCTGTTCGCCTATCAGCGCATCGGCGTCACGCCCGACGTGATGTCGCTGGCCAAGGCGCTCGGCGGCGGCTTCCCGATCGGCGCCTGCCTGGTGTCGGCGGAAGCGGCGGCCGGCATGGCGCCGGGCTCGCATGGCTCGACCTTCGGCGGCAATCCGCTGGCGGTGGCGGCGGCCGGCGCGGTGCTCGACGTGATGCTGAAGCCGGGGTTCTTCGACCACGTCAAGAAGATGTCGCTGCTGCTGAAGCAGAAGTTGGCCTCTGCCGTGGATCGTTTTCCGACCGTGCTCAGCGAAGTGCGCGGCGAAGGCCTGCTGATCGGCCTCAAGGCGGTGGTGCCATCCGGTGACCTTGTCGCCGCGTTGCGCGACGCCAAGTTGCTCAGCGTCGGCGCCGGCGACAACGTGGTGCGCTTCCTGCCGCCCCTGATCGTCACCGAGGCCGAGATCGAAGAGTCGGTGCAGCGGCTGGAGCAGGCCTGCGTGGCGCTGTCGTCTGCGGGCCTGAAGCAGGGGGCGGCGTGATGACCACGTCGCCGCGCCACTTCCTCGATCTCAATCTGCTGCCCGCCGCCGAGCTGCGCCACATGCTCGACGCCGGCCTCGCCATGAAGGCGAAGCTGAAAGGCAGGGACGGATCGAATTCCAAGCCCGACAAGCCGCTGGAAAACAAGACCCTGGCGATGATCTTCGAAAAGCCCTCGACGCGCACCCGGGTGTCGTTCGAGGTCGGCATGCGCCAGCTCGGCGGCGAGGTCGTGATGCTGACCGGCGCTGAGATGCAGCTCGGCCGCGGCGAGACCATCGCCGACACCGCGCGGGTGCTGTCGCGCTTCGTCGATATCATCATGATCCGGATTTTGAATCACGACTCGCTGATGGAGCTGGCCAGCAACGCCACGGTGCCGGTCATCAACGGCCTGACGCGGTTCTCGCATCCGTGCCAGGTGATGGCCGACCTGATGACGTTCGAGGAACATCGCGGCCCGATCAAGGGCCGCACCGTCGCCTGGACCGGCGACGACAACAACGTGCTGATGTCGTGGGCGCACGCCGCCGAGCGCTTCCAGTTCAAGCTCAACATCGCCACGCCGCCCGAGCTGGCGCCGAAGAAGCCGTTCAAGGACTGGGTCAAGGCGACCCAGGCCGCGGTCACTTTCAGCAACGATCCCGACGCCATGGTGAAGGGCGCCGACTGCGTCGTCACCGACACCTGGGTTTCGATGGGCGACAAGGACGGCGAGACCCGGCACAACCTGTTGAAGCCGTTCCAGGTCAATGCGCGGCTGATGGGCCTCGCCAAGCCCGACGCGATCTTCATGCACTGCCTGCCGGCACATCGCGGCGAGGAGGTCACCGACGAGGTGATCGATGGCCCGCAGTCGGTGGTGTTCGACGAAGCCGAAAACCGCCTGCACGCGCAGAAGGGCATTCTGGCCTGGTGCCTGCACGCGGTGGCGTGAGGCTCTGTCGTCCCGGCAAGCGAGCAAAGCGAGCGCAAGCCGGGACCCATACGCGCTGTCGCCTTGTTGATAAAAGGCGGGTGCCGCCTGCGGGCTCGGAGGGTATGGATCCCTGTGTAGTTTTGATCTGTCATGATGGGCTGCGGGCGGTATGCCGTTGGGTCCCTGGTCGCGAAGACCGTGAGCCGGCCTGGCACCCGCCCGCTTCTGCACCACCCAAACCTGAACAGTTG
>NZ_JAQGJD010000408.1 GCF_028290785.1 Tardiphaga sp.
GCAGATCTGAACCCATTCTAGAGAGATCATCATGAAGATCACCGCTAGTTTCATTGTCTTGCTCGGCGGCCTGCTATCTTGCGACGGCGCCTCTGCCCACGCTCATCTGACCTTCGCCGTGCCCGCAGACGTTGCGGTCGTGACTTCTTCGCCCACTGCGCTGTCGCTAAGTTTCACCGAAGGGCTGGAACTCGCGCTGAGCGGCGCGACACTGACGGGGCCGGATGGCAAGGCGGTTTCGACTGGCCCAACGTCGCTTGGCGCCACCGACGACAAAGTGATGAGCATCGCGATTCCCGATCCGCTCGGCGCCGGCGCTTACACGGTGGACTGGCACGCATTTTCGGACGACGGTCATGCGACGCACGGGACGTATCACTTCACGGTTGGTCAATGATCACGCCTTACATGGCGCTTGCAATCGACCGATTGTGCTTTGATGCCTCGGCTATTGCGGTCTATGGCCGCAGCGGCTTTATAACCTGGGCCGCTTCGGAATCCCTCGGACGGCTGCTCGCCGCATCGTCTTGCCGATGGGCAGGGACGGCGTGCCTGCTGGCACTTATCGCGGCGCTCGCATGGCTGCCGCTTGAAGCCGCGACAAGCGGCGGAGACTGGCATGTGGCTGTCGACGGCAACACCCTGTGGTCGCTGATGGTCGATACTGCGGTCGGAAAGGCTTGGCAGGTGAGGGCAGGCCTGGCGCTGGTGCTGCTCGCAGTTCTGTGGTGGCATCCGGCTGGACGCTGGCCGTTCCTTATTTCGGCATTGCTGCTTGCCACTCTCGCGCTCGGCGGCCATGCCCGCATCGATAGCGGCCTCCGGGGCGTCCTGCACGGACTTAACGACCTTGTACATCTACTTTCGGGCGGCGCCTGGCTTGGTGCGCTTCTGATGTTGCCGTTCTGTTTAGCACGGCTTCGCGATCCTGTTCTCGGCGCAGATGCGCGGGCCGCCCTGCGGCGCTTCTCATACGCTGGACATTTCGCGGTCGGGCTGGTGATTGCGACAGGCATTGTCAACGCCGTCTTGATCCTGCCGCGCGGGCCAATCGAACTTGGTTCGACCTATCAGTTGCTGCTGGCTGTCAAGATCGGCCTGGTCGCGACTATGACGGGACTCGCATTGGTTAACCGCTACGTCCTAGTACCGGGAATAAGGGCGCAACCCGGTCGGACGATCTTCCAAATTCAGATCGGCACTGTCGCTGAATTGACCCTTGGCCTTGGCGTCCTGGCACTGGTGGCCGCGTTTGGAATTCTGGACCCGACGTGAGGAGGCCATACTCAATTGTACCCCAATCGCTGTCGCTGTAAAAGTACGTCGCGTTTCTCCCAAAACCTTCTTCGAGGCTGAACGAACTCAGCTACGTTGCGGGACTTTCGTTGAGGGCACCGCCGGGAAAAATGCATACAACGAGCCCACGACAACGGGCTATCCCTGCCGCGGGCTGTTAAGCAGGTGCGATACGGCCGTCAGAAGCTGTGCGATCGCAAACGGTTTGGTGATCATAACGCTTTTAGGCAACCCATGGGACGCCCAATCGTACGCGCCATGGCCTGAAACATAGATGACGGCAATATCAGGGGCGAGCTCTCGGGCGTGCTTGGCAACGTCCCAACCAGACTTTGCCCGGCCTAAATTTATGTCCGTGATGACGGCGCAAAACGGCGGCTTCTGAGCGTCGAGCAATTCGACAGCTCGATCGGCGGATGCGGCAAGCATGACACTGAAGCCTCCCTCTTCCAAACCGCTCTCGATCATATGAAGGATTAGCACTTCGTCTTCGACGACCAAGATGCTTGAAATTTTTTCCAAGGTTGTCTCCCGTTGGGCGATGCATGCGGCGCATATATCATTCGGCCGGTATAAGGCAAGCATGCGGCCACGCAGACTTAACTGCAGGATAGGATGGATGAACGGTGCCCGTCCGGTATGGTCTAAGGGACCGAAGGTGATGTGCCGACAAAAACTGCTTTTCGGGAACTTGTAGCAAGAGATTGAGGAAAAAGTCGATCATCGCCGTCCAAACAAAGGGCAATTGGGAAAACCTCTTCCGGCACCCCTTCTGGCCTGTTCCACCCTCTCCGCAGTGGAAACGGGGAGGCAGCTAATCAAACAACGCACCTGTTCTTCGTGCTGCTTCATTTCGCTTTCGTTCGTTCGAGGCCCTGAATCACGGTTTCTACGGTGTCGCGCAGCCAAACATGCGCCGGCTGGTTGTCGAGGCGCCGCGGCCAACTCATCGAAACCTCAATCGGTCTGTGTTTTCCTGCCAGAGTGCCAAACGAGAGCTCACGATGAGCCACGATGTCCAGAGCGACGTGCGCAGGAAGAATAGTGACCATATCAGACGTCGCTAAAACTTGGGCAGCCGAGAGAAATGGCACGCTTGCCGCCACCGGTTTTGCTCCTGACGATACCGAAAATTCTGCTCCAAATTGGGCCGACGATATTTCCAGCTTTGTCAGTGGCGCCAGCCGCTCCGCTGAAAATATCGACTTCGCCGCGGGATGACCCGTCCGATACACCACGACGAAGCTGTCACGCATCAACGGCTTTGTCGAAAACCGTTCGCCCTTGGCGGCGTCTCGCCCAAGCGCCATATCCAGTTCGCTCCGATCCAGCATGTCTGGAACATCCAGGGTGCCGCTTGGTCTGAAGTCGAGCCTGATACCGGGTGCGATCTTGGCGCTGCGTGCCACAATCGGCGCCACCATAACGATGGCCGAGTAGTTGTCCACGGCAATCCTGAACGTGCGCGTCGCTCTTGACGGATCAAAGTGGGGCGGCTCGAGCGATCGAAGCAATCCGCCCAGCGCGACTCGGATCGGATCCGCTAGTTGTTCGGCACGCGGCGTCGGCACCATGCCTTTGGGCCCGCGAATAAAGAGGTCGTCTTTCAGCATGTGACGCAACCTGGTCAAAGCGTGGCTGGTTGCGGGCTGGCTGAGCCCGAGACTCTGCCCGGCGCGTGTCACGGAATTTTCACGTAGGATCGCGTCGAACATGACTAGCAGATTGAGGTCGATCGTGTGCAGCTGGAGCGCGGGTCGCGGCATCGGAGTGCATTCGTTTTCAACATGTCTGGATAACGAGAATGCATTTTTGGAATAGGGACTTCAACCCCATTATACGCGTTGTGACCGACAGCATTGCCTAGCGGTCGCTTACCGAATTCCGGCAACGGCCGGTGGTTTGATGATGACCGCCCGCCAGCACCCCCGAGCCCGAAATGGGCAAGCGAAAGCGAACATGATCGGAATCGTCCGTCTGGCCTTGAGCCGCCCGTACACGTTCGTCGTGATGGCAGTGCTGATCCTGATGTTCGGCGTCTCGTCGGCGGTGCGGACACCGACCGACATCTTCCCCAACATCAACATACCGGTCATCAGCGTGGTATTCAGCTACAGCGGTTTGCCGGCCGACGATATGGCCGGACGCATCGTGACGTTCTATGAGCGATCGCTGCCCAACAGCGTCAATGACATCGAGCATATCGAATCCCAGTCGATCGCCAATTACGGCATCATCAAGATCTTTTTCCAGCCGACCGTCAACATCAACGCGGCGCTGGCGCAAGTGAACGGCATGTCGCAGACAGTGCTGAAGCAGATGCCCCCGGGTATCACGCCGCCGCTGATCCTGAGCTTCAATGCCTCGAGCGTTCCGATCCTGCAGCTCGCTTTGTCGAGCAATCAAATGTCGGAGACCGCGATCTTCGATGCCGCGCTCAATTTCATTCGGCCGGCGCTGGCTCCAGTTCCGGGCGCAGCCCTTCCGCTCCCGTTCGGTGGCAAGGTGCGCCAGGTTCAGGCCGACCTGAACCAGCAGGCTCTGCATCAATACGGCGTGTCGGCAAACGACGTCATCAGCGCGCTTTCCCTGCAGAACCTGATCACGCCGGTCGGGACCGAGAAGATCGGGACATACGAATATACGGTCAATCTGAATGGATCGCCGCAGGCCATCGACGCGTTCAACAACCTGCCGATTAAGACGGTCAACGGTACCGTCGTCTACATGCGCGATGTCGCCTATGTGCACGATGGCAGCCCGCCGCAGATCAACGCGGTCCATGTCAATGGTGCCAGCGCCGTGCTGCTCACCGTCATGAAGTCGGGCGCCAGTTCGACGCTGAACATCATCAACGGTATCAAGGGACTGTTGCCGTCGGTCAAGACGACGCTGCCCGCCAGCCTGAATCTTACCGCGGTCGGCGATCAGTCGGTCTTCGTCACCGCCGCGGTCTCCAGCGTGGTTCGCGAAGGCGTCATCGCCGCGACGCTGACCGGATTCATGATCCTGCTGTTTCTCGGCAGCTGGCGCTCGACGCTGATCATCACGCTTTCGATTCCGCTGGCGATCCTGGCTGCACTGACGGGTCTTTCGCTGCTGGGCGAGACCATCAACGTCATGACGTTGGGCGGTCTGGCGCTTGCGGTGGGTATCCTGGTCGACGATGCGACGGTCACGATCGAGAACATCAGCTGGCATCTCGAGCAAGGCAAGGAGATCGAACCGGCGATCCTGGACGGCGCCCGGCAGATCGTCGTGCCGGCGACCGTCTCGCTGCTTTGCATCTGCATTGCGTTCGTGCCGATGTTCGGGCTCGGCGGCGTGGCCGGCTATTTGTTTAAGCCGCTTGCCGAAGCCGTGATGCTGGCGCTCGCCGCGTCCTACGTGCTGTCGCGCACGCTGGTGCCGACGCTTGCCAACTACCTCCTGAAGAACCAGCACGCGCCAGCTCACGAGGGCGCGGATCACGAAAAGAAGCCCAGCCGCAACCCGCTATTCCGCTTCCAGCAGGCCTTCGAGCGCCTCTTCAACAGAATTCACGGCACCTATCAGGGCCTGCTCAAGCTGTGCATGGTCAGCCGGATACCTGTGATCGCCGGCTTCCTGGTCTTCAGCATCCTGTCGTTCGGTCTTGCGCCGTTCCTTGGCCAGGACTTCTTCCCGTCCGTGGATGCCGGTCAAATCAAGCTCCATATCCGGGCGCCGACGGGGACGCGTCTCGAAGAGACCACCAGTCTTTCGGACCGCGTCGGAACCGTCATCCAGCGCGTCATTCCGGCGAACGAACTGGGCGGCATTGTCAGCAATATCGGGCTGTCGGTCAGCGGCATCAACATGGCGTACAACAATTCCGGCACCATCGGCGTGGCTGACGCCGACATCCTGATCAGCCTCAACGCCAACCACGCTCCGACCGACAGCTACATCAAGACGCTGCGGACGAAGCTTCCGACGCAGTTCCCCGGTACCGACTTCGCGTTCCTGCCTGCGGACATTGTCAGTCAGGTGCTGAATTTCGGCGTGCCGGCGCCGATCGACGTGCAGATCGCGGGCAAGGATCTTTCCGCCGACCGGACCTACGCCAATGTGCTTCTGGCCAAGATCAAGCTGATCCCGGGCATCGCCGACGCCCGCGTCCAGCAGGCGTTCCGGCAGCCGACGCTCAACGTCAATGTCGACCGTTCGCTGACATCGCTGGCCGGCCTCAGTGAAAAGGATGTCGCCACTGCGATGCTGACCACGCTGTCCGGCAGCTCGCAGTCCGCCCCGACCTACTGGCTGTACCCAGCCAGCGGGGTGTCGTATCCAGTCTCGGTGCAGACCCCGCAGCGGGACATCGATACCATGTCGGGGTTGAAGAACATCCCGGTCACGGCATACGTATCGACCAAGACACAGCTGGTCGGCGGTCTTGCCGAGGTCCAGCGTTCGAACAGCAACGTCGTGGTGTCGCACTACAACGTGCAGCCCGTGAT
>NZ_JAQGJD010000022.1 GCF_028290785.1 Tardiphaga sp.
CAGTCGCGCATCGACGACGCCTTGCGAAAGGTCGCCAAGCTCAAAGCGAGCTGAGTGCCCTGCCCTACACCAGCCGGCTCTGCGCCGCCGCCGCCTTGATGAAGGACGCGAACAGCGGATGCGGCTCGAACGGCCGCGACTTCAGCTCCGTGTGGTACTGCACGCCGATGAACCACGGATGTTTCTCGTATTCGACGATCTCCGGCAGCACGCCGTCCGGCGACAGGCCGGAGAAGCGCAGGCCGTGCTGTTCGAGGCGATCCTTGTAGGCGGTGTTGACCTCGTAGCGATGGCGATGGCGCTCGGAGATCTCCAGCGCGCCGCCATAGATTTCGGAGACCTTGCTGCCCGCGCGTAGCGCCGCGGGATAAGCCCCGAGCCGCATGGTGCCACCGAGATCGCCGGCATTGTGGCGTTTCTCGAGTTCGTTGCCGCGCAGCCATTCGGTCATCAAGCCGACCACCGGCTCCGACGTCTCGCCGAATTCGGTGGAGTTGGCGTCGGGAATGCCGCCGAGATTGCGCGCCGCCTCGATTACCGCCATCTGCATGCCGAAGCAGATGCCGAAATACGGCACCTTGCGTTCCCTGGCGAATTGCGCCGCGCGAATTTTGCCTTCGGCGCCGCGCTGGCCGAAGCCGCCGGGCACCAAGATGCCGTTGACGTGTTCGAGGAACGGCGCCGGGTCCTCGTTCTCGAATACTTCGCTCTCGATCCAGTCGAGGTTGACCTTCACCTTGTTGGAAATGCCGCCGTGGGACAGCGCCTCGGTCAGCGACTTGTAGGCGTCCTTCATGCCGGTGTACTTGCCGACGATGGCGATGGTCACCGCGCCCTCGGGATTGCGGACGCGCTCGTTGATGTCGTGCCAGCTCTGCAGCGCCAGCGGCGCCTTCGGCGTCAGGCCGAACGCGGCCAGTACCTCGTCGTCGAGGCCGGCGTCGTGATAGGCCTCGGGCACGGCGTAGATGTTGTCGACGTCGCGCGCCTCGATCACGGCGCTCTCGCGCACGTTGCAGAACAGCGCCAGCTTGCGGCGCTCTTCCTTCGGAATCTCGCGGTCGCAGCGGCACAGCAGGATGTCCGGCTGGATGCCGATCGATCGCAGTTCCTTGACTGAATGCTGGGTCGGCTTGGTCTTCAGCTCGCCGGCGCTGGGGATATAGGGCAGCAGCGTCAGGTGCAGGTAGATGGCGTCGCCGCGCGGCAGGTCGTTCTTGATCTGGCGGATCGCCTCGAAGAACGGCAGGCCCTCGATGTCGCCGACGGTGCCGCCGATCTCGCACAGCACGAAATCATAGGCGTCGTTGCTGTCGAGGATGAAATCCTTGATGGCGTTGGTGACGTGCGGGATCACCTGGATGGTGGCGCCGAGATAGTCGCCGCGGCGTTCCTTGGTGAGGATGTCCTGGTAGATCCGGCCGGTGGTGATGTTGTCGGCCTTGGTGGCCGGACGTCCGGTGAAGCGCTCGTAATGGCCGAGATCGAGGTCGGTTTCGGCGCCGTCGTCGGTGACGAACACCTCGCCGTGCTGGTACGGCGACATCGTCCCGGGATCGAGGTTGAGATAGGGATCGAGCTTGCGCAGCCGGACCTTGTAGCCACGCGCCTGCAGCAGGGCGCCGAGCGCCGCTGAAGCCAGACCTTTGCCGAGCGAGGAAACCACGCCGCCGGTGATGAAGATGTACCGCGCCATGGGGCTCAACCTTTAAGGCTCGCAACCCGATTCGCAAAAGCGAATCGCAACCATCCGGGAAACTTCGGATAGGCTGTGGGTGACTTGAAATTCAGAGTGAATACAATCCCTTGATGGGGACTGCTGATGCAGAACGGAAGACACCGTTCTGCATGGCCATGCTGCATTATTGCGAACGCGGCGCCTGCGGGCCGGATGGGGCCTGCTGTTCGTCCGACTTCTTCAGCGAATCCAGCAGTCCGCCCGAGGTCGGCGGCGCCAGGGCGCCACCGGGCTGCGAGACCGGCGCGGTGGTGCCGTTGATGATCGAGGTCGGCTTGCGCTCGTAGCCGGCTAGCCACGACAGGAACAGGCTGGTCACGAAGAAGCCGACCGCCAGAATACCGGTGGTGCGCGTCAACAGGTTGGCCGTGCCGCGGCTCGACATGAAGCCGCCACCACCGCCGCCACCGACGCCCAGGCCACCGCCCTCGGATTTCTGCAACAGCACCGCCGCGATCAGGGTCGCGACGATCATGAGATGGATGACGATAACAACGCTCTGCATCGGGTCCTTCCATCGCAAGCACGCCGCGCCGCTGGCCGGCTGCAATCGTCGCTTGCGGGGTTTTGAAGTCGTGGGCTGTCTACACGATATAATGGGGGATTGTCACCCCCTGCGGCAGTCGCTTTGGACCTCTCCCGGGTGAAGGGAACGCTCTCCGGGTAAATCGAGACGTCCCTCGAATTCCACGCTCTGGAGGGAGCTATGGGCACCCCGCCGCAATCGCCAGGAAATCCGCCGCTTTCAGGCTGGCGCCGCCGACCAGGGCGCCGTTGACGTTGGCTACCGCCATCAGTTCGGCGGCATTGGAGGGCTTGACCGAACCGCCATAGAGGATGCGGATCGCGGTGCCCTCGCTTCTGAAGCGTTGGACGAGATGCTCGCGAATAAACGCATGGACCTGCTCGACATCCTTCACCGTCGGCGTCAGCCCGGTGCCGATCGCCCAGACCGGCTCGTAGGCCACGACCAGGTTGCCGGAAGTGGCGTCGTCGGGCAGCGAACCCGCGAGCTGGGCGCCGCACACGTCGAGGGTCTGGCCGGCGTCGCGCTGTGCCTGGGTCTCGCCGATACAGACAATGGCCGTCACCTTGGCGCGCCAGGCGGCCTGCGCCTTTTGCCGCACCA
>NZ_JAQGJD010000023.1 GCF_028290785.1 Tardiphaga sp.
TGCGCGGCAGGACTGCTACGGCTTCCTTCAATTTTGCCGCCCCGCGTTCGCGCAGCTCCGTCAGTTTTCCGAGCGGCTCGTCGAGATTGAGCAATGCGGTCTGCGCTTCGCCGCGCGAGTTACGTAAAACCTGCATGCTATTGAACAGGGTTCGATCGGCCTCGGCGAGGGTGACGAGCCGACCGGCCGCCGCCATATCGCGCCAATCCTTGGCGAGCTGCAGGCCAAGCAGAACCACCAGAACAGCCGTCAGGCCTGCGAACGCTCCGGTCAGCAGACTGCCAACACGGAAATGAAATCCGATACGCGTCATGTGTCCCTGAAAGTATTGCGCAGATGAGAAATCGCTCGCGGCTGCTTCCGCTGATCGAGACATATTCGATCGATGTTAATTTAGGGCTACTTCCGATGCCTATTGGCTATGCAGAAACTTCATCCGCGCGCCGGCAAAGTCGCCGCGGCGACAAACCGCCGTGCCTGTCCAAAGCGAGCCTTAGCCTGCCAGATAGCGCTCGTATTTGCCGCCCACCGCTTCGTCGGCGGCGATGTCGGGATCGAGGGTGTAGAGGTCCTGCGCGTGGCTGATGCCGCGCAGCACGAAACGGCCGGTGGACACGAGATAGTTTCGCCCGGCTGCATCTAGCCCGTTGCGGAACGCCGATGACGTCAGCAGCGGACGGTCCACCGAACTGCACATCGAGGCGATGCGGCTGACTTCGTTGACCGAGGGGCCGACCACCGTGAAATCCAGCCGGTCGTCGCTACCGATGTTGCCGTAGAACACCTCGCCGACATGCAGACCGATATAGGCTGTCGTTACCGGGCGGCCGGCGGCCGAGCGCTTGGCGTTGAGCGCGATCATGTTTTTGCGGAACTGGTGCTCGGCGCGCAATGCGCAGCGTTTGGCCTTGCCCATGTCGTCGCCGGTGAACATCGCCAGCACGCCATCGCCGATCAGCTTCAGAACATCGCCGCCGGAATCGTGGATCGCGGCGATCGAAGCCTCGGCATAGTCGTTGAGGAACGGGATGATCTCGTCGGGGCCGATCGACTCGCTGATCCCCGTGGAGCCCCGCAGGTCGGAGAACCACAGCACCGCCTTGATGCGCTCGGTGACACCGCGGGTGATCTTGCCGCGCAATACCTGTTCGGCGGCGTCGCGCCCGAGATAGACCCGGCCCAGCGTGCGCGCGATCTCGACCTGGGCCGCCGATTTGATGGCGAGGCCGAGCACCGGCACCAGATCACGCAACGCCGCCAGTTCGTGGGGCGTAAAGCCTTCCTCGCGGCGGGTCGCCCAGTACGAGTACAGGCAGTCCATCTGCCCCATCGAGCCGGCCTCGCCGAAGCGGTGCACGAAGGCGATGCAGTGCTTGTGGCCGTGATTGACGAGGTCGCCCATGATCGAGAATTTCAGGGTTTCGATGTCGGCGACCCTGATGTGCAGCTCGTCATGGCCATTCTCCAGCATGTAGAAGAACGCCGAGCGCCGCCAGTTGGTGGCGGCCTCGCCATGATCGGTGGAGCCGTATTCGAAGGCATCGCTCTCGTTGGTCTCGGTGTCGTTCCAGCGGAAACCGCGGCCCTCGAAGATCGGATGCAGCGTGTCGATGAAGACCAGCCCGCGCGAGACGTCGAGCCCGCCGTCGCGGGCGCGTTCGCAGAAGCCGCGGATCAGGTCGTTTTCCGGCAGCCCGGTCAGGCCGGCGCCGGCGAGCCAGTTCATCAGTTCAAGGCGTGGGGTCGTGTCCATCAGGCATTCCGTCGCGAAGCCCTCATGGTGAGGAGGCGCCGTTGCGCCGTGTCGAACCATGTGGGTGGGAAGTTATACATCATACACCCATCCTTCGAGACGCGCGCAAGAGCGCGCTCCTCGGGTCGAGGACGGTGCACGTCGCAGCGATCTAGATATGCGCGCCCTGCTCCTTGTCGGCGATCACCACCGAGCCCGGGAACAAGCGCCGGACCAGGATGTAGAACACGGGCGTGAACACCAGGCCGAACAAAGTAACGCCGATCATGCCGAAGAACACCGCAACGCCGACCGCCTGGCGCATCTCCGAGCCGGAGCCCGACGAGGTCACCAGCGGCAACACGCCGAGGATGAAGGCGAACGACGTCATCAGGATCGGACGGATGCGCAGACGACAGGCTTCGATTACGGCCTCGAGCTGAGGACGGCCCTCCTGCTCGATATCGCGGGCGAATTCGACGATCAGGATGGCGTTCTTCGCGGCGAGGCCGACCAGCACAACGAAGCCAATCTGGGTCAGGATGTTGATGTCCTGTCCCATGATGCGCACGCCGACCGTCGCCGCCAGCAGGCACATCGGCACGATCAGCAGCACCGAGAATGGCAGCGTCCAGCTACCATATTGCGCGGCCAGCACCAGGAACACGAACAGCACGCAGATCGGAAAGATATAGAGCCCGGCATTGGCGCCGGTGGACTGCTGGTACGACAGGTCGGTCCACTCGAAGGCGAAGCCGCTCGGCAGGGTTTCATCGGCGAGCTTCTTCATGGTCGTCAACGCCGTGGCCGAACTGGTGCCCGGCAACGTATCGCCGGAGATTTCGGCTGATGGATACAGGTTGTAGCGCGCGACGCGATCCGGGCCCGCGGCGTCGCTGAAATTGACCACGCTGCCGAGCATCACCATGTCGCCGGCCTTGTTGCGGGTCCGCAGCCGGGCCAGATCGGAGGCTTCCTTGCGGAACGGATAGTCGGCCTGCGCGGTGACGTGATAGGTGCGCCCGAGGATGTTGAAGTCGTTGACATAGGTCGAGCCGAAGTAGGTCTCTATCGCCTCGGTCAAATTCTGCACGGGCACGCCGAGCATCTGCGCCTTCTGGCGGTCGATATCGACGAACACCTGCGGCGTGTTGGCGGAGAACGGCGAGAACACCGCGGTCAGCCCCGGCGCTTTTCGCGCGGCGTTGACGAGTTCGTCGGTCGCCGCTGCCAGCAATTGCGGACCCCTGCCCTGGCGATCCTCGATGCGCATCGCGAAGCCGCCGCCTGTGCCGATGCCGGGCACCGCCGGAGGCGGCAGCACGATGATGAAGGCGCCTTCAATCACCGACAGCCGCTTGCGCAGTTCGGAGGTGATCACGGCCGCGGTCAGGCCCTTCTTGATCCGCGCTTCCGGATCGTCGAACACCGGAAACATCGCCGCAGCATTGCCGGACTGCGTGAAGGTCGCCCCCGACAGACCGGCCAACGCCGGCATGCGCGCGACACCCGGCGTATCCAGTACGATGGCCTCGATCCGCTTCACGATCGCCGTGGTGCGCGCCAGCGACGACGCGCCGGGCAACTGCGCGACCACGATGACGTAGCCGCGGTCCTGCGCCGGGATGAAGCCCTGCGGGGTCGCATAGAGCAGCCATCCCGCCGAACCGATCAGCACCGCATAGAGCAGCAGCATCAGGGCGGAGTGCCTGATGACGAAGCCGGCCAGCGTGCCGTAACCGTGCGACAACCGGTCGAAGCCGCGGTTGAACACGCCGGTGAAAGCGCCCCAGCCGCGCGCGACAAAATTCCAGTTCGCCGGCGCGGTCTTCTCGTGATGCGGCTGCAGGATCAGCGAGGCCAGCGCCGGCGACAGCGTCAGCGAACAGAAACATGAGATCGCCGTGGCCACCGCGATGGTGATGGCGAATTGCTGAAAGAACTGCCCGGAAATGCCGCCGAGAAACGCGGTCGGCACGAACACCGCGCACAGCACCAGCGCAATCGAGACCAGCGCGCCGCCGACCTCTCGCATGGTCAGCAAGGCTGCGTCGCGCCTCGACATGCCGTCGCCGAGATGCCGCTCGACATTCTCAACTACCACAATGGCGTCATCGACGACGATGCCGACCGCGAGCACGAGGCCGAACAAAGTCAGATTGTTGATCGAGAAGCCGAGCGCCGCCATGATCGCGAAGGTGCCGACCAGCGACACGGGAATGGCGATGATCGGAATGATCGCGGGGCGCCAGCCCTGCAGGAACACCAGCACGACGATGACCACCAGCGCCATCGCCTCATAGATGGTCTTGATCAGCTCGGAGACCGACTGCGCGATGAACTCGGTGGGATTGTAACCGATGTTGTAGTCGAGGCCCTTCGGGAAGTCGGCCTTCAGCCGGACCATCGAATCCTCGATGCTCTTGGCCGTCGACAGCGCGTTGGAACCCGGCCGCTGGTATACCAGCATGGCGACTGCTTCCTTGCGCAGCAGGAAGCCGTTGGTGGACGACGACAGCGCGCCGATCTCGACCCGTGCCACGTCGCGCAGCCGCACGGTCTGGCCGTCGTCGCCGGATTTCAGCACGATGTCCTCGAACTGCGCCGGATCCTTCAGCCGGCCAGTGAAAGTCAGGTTGGGCTGAAACGCGCGGTCGGCGATCGGCGGCTCGGCGATCTGGCCGCCGGCAATCTGCAGGTTTTGCGCACGAATGGCGGTCAGCACATCGCCCGCCGTCATGCCAAGCGTTGCGATCTTGTCGGGGTCGAGCCACAGCCGCATCGAATAGTCGCGCGCGCCGAAGATGGTGATGTCGCCGACGCCGTCCAGCCGCAACAGCGGATCGCGGACCTGACGCAGCGCGTAATTCGAGATGTAGAGCTGGTCGTAGGTATCGTCGGGCGACAGCATGAACACGACCATCATCAGGTCGGGCGAGTTCTTGCGGGTGACGACGCCGATGCGCTGGACCTCTTCCGGCAGCCGCGGCTGCGCGATGGCGACGCGGTTCTGCACCAGCACCTGGGCCTTGTCGAGATCGGTGCCGAGCTTGAAGGTCACGGTGATGTTGAGCAGGCCGTTCGAGGTGGCCTGGCTGTAGACATACAGCATGTCCTCGACGCCGTTGATTTCCTGTTCGATCGGCGTCGCCACGGTGTCCGACACCGTCTGTGCCGAGGCGCCGGGATATTGCGTGGTGACGACCACCGTCGGCGGCGCGACCTGCGGATACTCCGCCACCGGCAAGGTGGTGTAAGCGAGCGCGCCGACGATCAGCAGCACGATGGACAGCACCATCGCCAGGATGGGCCGGTTGATGGAAAGGCTGCCGAGGTTCATTGTTTTGCGCCTGCGGCGGGCGGCTTGGCGCCGGCTGCGGGCGCAGGCGCCGCGGCCATTTTCGGCGCGACCTTGGCGCCGACGCGGGCGCGCTGCAGCCCATCGACGATCACGCGATCGTCGGGCTTGAGGCCCTCCTTGATGACGCGCAAGCCATCGTCCAATGGGCCGAGCGTGACCGGCCGGGCCTCCACGGTATCGTCGGGCTTTACCACCATCACGATCTTGCGCGACTGGTCGTTGGCGACCGCCGCGTCCGGAATCAGCAAGGCGTCATAAGCGGCGCTGGCGATCACGCGGATGCGGGCGAACTGGCCCGGCAGGATCGACAGATCGTGATTGTCCACAACGGCGCGGCTTCGTAACGTGCCGGTGCCGGCATCGAGGCGGTTGTCGAGAAAGTCCATCTTGCCTTCGCGCGATGGTTTGGTCTCGCCCACCAGCGTAATCTGCACGGGGTTCGGCGTATCGCGCGAACTCGGCCGCTTACCCTCGAACCACAGCTTGCTGTTGCGCACATAGGTCGCTTCGTCGGTGTCGAAATAGACGTAGATCGGGTTCAGCGACACGATCGAGGTCAGCAGCGTGGCGCCGCTCTCGCTGCCTTGCACGAGGTTGCCCACGGTGACGAGATGGCGGCTGACGCGTCCGTCGATCGGCGCCACCACCTTGGTGTATTCGACATTGAGCTTCGCCTGCTTCAGCGAGCCTTCGGCCTGCAGCGTCGCGGCTTCCGCCGCGGCCAGCGCCTGGCTGCGCTGATCGACGATATTTTCGGAAATTGCCTGGGTCTTGATCAGCGTGGTGGCGCGTTCGAGCTCGCGCTGCGCCAGCACTACCTTGGCCTTGGCGTCGTCGAGCGCGCCCTGCGCCGTTTCGGCGGCGGCCTGATACTGTCGCGGATCGATCTCGTAGAGCAGATCGCCGGTCTTGACGGTGGCGCCGTCGGTGAACGCCACCTTGGTCACGAAGCCGGTCACGCGGGCGCGGATTTGAACTTGCTCGACAGCGTCAAAGCGACCGGTGAATTCGTCCCAGTCAGTGGTGAGCTTCTTGGTGGGATTGGCGACCGTTACCGGCGGCGCCGGCGGCGCCGCGGCCTCTTCCTTCTTGCCGCAGCCCGCGAGCAACACCAGCGCCAGCAGCGATGCCGCGCGCAGGGAATAACGGGGACGGCTGGAAGCGGCGTCACAAAAGCGTGACAACATCTGCAAGTTGTTCAAAACAGGACCCCACACCAGCGAGCGCGACAGGACGTCGATAATGGTACATCCAAGCTGCGCCGCAAGTGGAAATATTTCGCAATGCCGCGATTGACAGCCATGTACGTATCATCCCGGCATCAACGGCATTTGATGCAAACCTGTTCGTGGCGTCGTCAGTTCCTGCCGCAATCGCTCGGTGCGGGATTGCCGGCAAAGCGTTCGCCGATCCAGTTGACCGCAGCATTCGCCGCATCACGACCGGCAAAGCCGTGGCCCACATTGGGCATCAGCAGCATGGTGACGCGACTGCCGGCCTGGCACTGACGCTGGAAATAAGCCCGCGTTACCGCGGGCTGCACCAGGTCGTCATTGCTGCCCTGCGCGAGAAACAGCGGAATGCTACGTGGCAATGCGCTTGGCGTGTTGCGCAAGGCCAGTGTCTTCCACGGTTCGGTGGTGGCGATGTTCGGCACCGACAGGAAATTTTGCTCGAGCGGCTTTTCCGTACGGCGGCGCTCGACGATGTCGAAGATCGACTCGATGCATTCCGACGCCAGCACATCGACGACCGGCAGCGCGACCGGCATTACCACCTTGTCGATGGGCGCGCCGAATACGCGAGACCACGACCACAGCGTCATCGCCGTGAGGTTTTTGCCGCCGGAAGTCTTGAAGTCATCGCCCATCAACGTCACCAGTTCGGTGGCAGGCGCCGCCGCCGCGACACCGACCAGCGTGAGTTCCGGGGCGTACCTCTTCGCCAGTAGGCCGGTATAGAGCGCCGCCTGCCCGCCCTGCGAATGGCCCCACACGGCAAAATTGCCAGCACCGCCCACCCCCGGCATGCCGCGCGCTGCGCGCACCGAATCCAGCACCGCGCGACCTTCGCTGACGCCGACCAGATACGGATGAGGACCGGCAGTCCCGAGCCCCGGATAGTCGGTAGCGACGACAACCGCATCGCGCGCTATCAATGGCCGCAGGCCCTGGATCTGCTGAAACACGAACAGCGCCAGCGATGGCGCGCAATGCGCCACCACGGCAGTGGTTGGATGCGCCCATGCCACGATCGACCGGCCTGAAGCCGGCGGCGGACCGGGCGGCACGATCGCCACGCCGGACACCGCGATCGGCTCGCCGTCAAGCCCCGTGGAGCGATACAGGATGCGCCAGGCCTGCGCGCCCAACGGGGCGAACAGCATCGGCTCGGAGCGGATCAAGGTGCCGGGCGGGCCGGCGATCTCTGCGGCCGTTGCCTGGTAGAAAGGCGACTGCGCCATGGCAGCGCCGGTGCCAACGGATGCCAGGACGCCGAACACCGCGAGCATATGCCGGACCACCGATATGGATCGATGCAACATCGCCGGCTCCTGCTCACAGCCCATACAGCAATTTCAGCGAACCGCTGGCGCGCAGATCGATGCGCAGCGCGTCAGGCAGCAGCACGACTCTCGCGACGCCTGCGGAAGCCAGTCGCCCCTCGCTTCGAAAGCCGTCGCCAAGCGGCCGGGTCAGTTTCGCATTAGCCGAAGCGATGATGCGATCGCGCTCGGCCTGATAGCCGGTGGCCAGCCGTTGCTGCAATGTCTGCAGAAAGGAGGAATTGCCGAGCAACGATACGACATCCGGCGTGGCGCCGGCTGCCGCATCGGCCTGAAACGCGAGATCCGGAAACTGCACGGTCTGCGAGCTGTCATCGGCCTTCGGCGTCGCCGTCAGATAGACCCAGTCGCCCGGACCCGAGGCCGCAGCCAGACGCAGGCCAACGACCAGTCGGCCGGCCGACGGATAGATATCGAAGTCGCTGAAATTCGGTCCGCCCTGCCCGGCATTGGCCGCCATGGCATCGCGTAGCTGCTGACGGATCATGCTATAATCGAGGCTGACCGGCACGATAATCTCGAAGCGGCCGGGATTGCTGACCTCATCGGCGAGCGTCGGCAGCGGCGTCGGCGCGTTAACCGCGGGCTGCGCGCCGATCGTGGTCTGCGTGGTGCCGGCGATTTCCACAGAACCTTCCAGCACGCGTCCCTCCGCGCGCACGCCGGAGAACGCGATGCCCTGCGGCGTGGTCTGCAGCCAGATCGGCGGCGCATCGACGATCTGCACATTGGCGAACGCCTTCTGCCAGGCGGCCTCGGCCTTGCCCCTGATATTCAGCGCGCGGACATTGGCCGCGACATCACCCTGCACCCGAGACAGTTGCGCACGAATCTTCGGCTCGACATATTTCGACAGGTTGATGCGGAAGCCGAGAATTTGCAGCGTCGGCGGTTGCTGCCAGCGAAAGCCCTCGCTCATGTCCAGCGATATCGACCAGTCCGGCCGCAGCCGCGGCCGCGCGCTAGCAAACACCGTCATGGCGCCTTCGGCGCTGCCATGCAGCATGCGCGCAAACCCCTTGGTGCCCCGCGCCTCGACGCTGCCGAACAGCGGCGTGGTCGCGTTCAGCCTGCCGGCTTCGGCGCGCAGCGACACCGGCCCGGTGCGCTCGACCTCGCCGGAATAAGTGCAGTCGATATCGACGATGCGGCCGAGCACGCGGCGATTCCAGCAACGGGTGGTGCGGTCGTCGAACGACACCAGCGTTCTCGGAATCTTGCGCTCCAGCGCGCGATCCATGTCGGCCAGGCCGAATTCGATGATCGCGGAGATCTTGGAGGTCGTCGTCACCGGCACAGCCGTATCGGCGCTGAGTGGCGGCTTGTCGATCGCGTAGCAAGGGGAGGACAGCAACGCCGCCAGTAAGGATGCTCTCCACGCAAGCGATCGGGCTGTGCGGATCATCGGATGGATCTTTGTGTTTTTGACCATGCTGTTCGCATCTACATCGATTGTTGCAATGATGGCGCGCTGGCTGAAGGTATTGTTGGAGCCTGCAACCGGATTGTCAAATCCCGGCAACGACAATGCCAACCCGGCAACTGACAAAGCGCATCTTTCGCAGCATGTTAGCTCGCATTGGCGGTTGTGGCCGGATGCGCTATGATGCCGGCCATTCATCCAAGAAGGATAAAGCGTGTTATCTCTCGAACTCGGGATCGTCGCGGTCCTGATCGTCGTCAACGGCCTGCTCTCGATGTCGGAGCTGGCGATCGTGTCGTCCCGCCCCGCCCGGCTCGTCGGGCTCTGCGAAAAAGGCGTGAAGGGCTCCCGCCGCGCACTGGCGCTGGCCTCCGATCCCGGCAAATTCCTCTCCACTGTGCAGATCGGCATCACGTTGATCGGCGTGTTGTCGGGCGCCTTTTCCGGCGCGACGCTCGGCCAGCGGCTCACCAACCTGCTGCTCGACTACGGCGTGGCGAAAGGCCTCGCCGATACGCTAGGCGTCGGCATCGTGGTCAGCATCATCACCTACGCCTCGCTGATCGTGGGCGAACTGGTACCGAAACAAATTGCGTTGCGCGATCCCGAAGCGGTCGCGGTGCGCGTTGCGCCGGCCATGGTGCTGCTGGCGAAAGTGTCGCTGCCGCTGGTGTGGCTGCTCGATCGTTCGGGCAAGGCGCTGCTGTGGCTGCTCGGCCAGCGCGGCGAGACCGAGGAGAAAGTCAGCGAGGACGAGATCCGCACGCTGGTCACCGAGGCGGAGACCGCCGGCGTGCTGGAGCCCGGCGAAAAGGAAATGATCGCCGGCGTGATGCGGCTCGGCGATCTCCCGGTCGGCGCGGTGATGACGCCGCGCCACGAGGTGGCGATGATCGACCTGTCGGATCCAATCGACGAGATCCATGCGGAACTGACCGGCAGCAATCATTCGCGCTTCGCGGTGTTCGACGGCGACCGCGATTCCGCGCTTGGTATCATCCAGGCCAAGGATCTGCTCGACGCCTATCTCAACGGCAACACGCCGGACCTGCGCGCGCTGGTGCGCGAGGCGCCGGTGATCCCGGACTCCGTGGACGCCCGCGACGTGGTCGCGATCCTGCGCGACTCGCCGGTGCATATGGGCCTGGTGCATGACGAGTACGGCGTGTTCCAGGGCGTGGTGACGTCAGCCGATATTCTGGAATCCATCGTCGGCTCGTTTCACACCGAGGACGGCCCGGCCGAACCCGCTTTCCACAGACGCGATGACGGCTCCTATCTGATCTCCGGCTGGATGCCCGCGGTGGACTTCGCCGCGCTGCTGCATATCGAACTGCCCCTGCAGCAGCGGCCGTACCAGACCTTCGCGGGATTCCTGCTGCAGGAGTTCGGCAAGATTCCCGACGTCGGCGACCACGTTGTGGCGCACGCCTGGCGCTTCGAGGTGATGGACCTCGACGGCCGCCGCATCGACAAGGTGCTGGCGAGCAAGGTGGAAGAAATGGCGCTGGGGTAGTCGCCGTAATCTGTAGCCCGGATAGCGAAGCGAAATCCGGGGAAACCGCGAGTGTAAAAACTCCGTCCCCGGATTTCGCTTCGCTCCATCCGGGCTACGAAAGATCGCTAGTCGATCACCCGCCCAAACTTGTTCGACTTCGGAAAGCCCTTCGGCGGCAGGCGGCCGGCGTCGGCGCGGGTGCCGCGCCATTCGGCCAGTTCCTTCATGGTCGCGCTGAATTCGCGGCCGGCGCCGTCGCGCCAGAACAGGCCTTCCTTGGCAGTGAAGGTCGCGATGTCGCTCAAGCCGCCGTCCTTGTACTTCTGCAGCCGCACGCCACGGCCGCGCGCCATTTCCGGCACTTCGCTGAGCGGGAAGATCAGCATCTTCCTGTTATCGCCGATCACAGCCACGCTGTCGTTGCCTTCGCTGACCACCGTCAGCGTCTTCGCCTCGTTGGGCATCTCGACATTGAGGACCTGCTTGCCCTTGCGGGTGTTGCCGACGCAGTCGTCCTCGTTGACCACAAAACCCTGGCCGTCGTGGCTGGCCACCAGGAACTTGCGGCCGCCCTTGTGGACGAACAGCGACACGATGGCGGCGTCGCCTTCCATGTCGATGAACATGCGGATCGGCTCGCCATGGCCGCGACCGCCGGGCAGCTTCGACACGTCGAGCGAATAGAACCGGCCGTTGGTGGCCAGCAGCATCAGCTTCGAGGTGGTCTCGGCGAAGAATGCCTGGCCGAGCTTGTCGTCGGTCTTGAAGACGAGGCCGGAGAGATCGGCGACCTGGCCCTTCAGCGTGCGCACCCAGCCCTTGTCGGAAATCACCACGGTGACCGGCTCGCGCTCGACCAGCGACTCCTCCAGGGCGGCGAGATCGTGCTCCGGCGCGTCGGCAAACATGGTGCGGCGCTTGCCGAGCGGAGTCTTCGGCCCGAACAGATCGCGCACGCGGCGCACCTGCTCGCCGACCTTGGCCCACTGCTCGGTCTCTGACTTCAGAATTGCGTTGATGCCCCTGAGCTCTTCGCGAAGCTTCTTGTCCTCGGTGCGGATTTCGAATTCTTCCAGCTTGCGCAAACTGCGCAGCCGCATGTTGAGGATCGCTTCGGCCTGCACGTCGGTCAGCGTGAAGGTCTTCATCAGCACCGGCTTCGGCTCATCCTCGGTGCGGATGATCTTGATCACCTTGTCGATGTTCAAGTAGGCGATCAGGTAGCCGCCGAGCACTTCGAGGCGATGCTCGATACCGGCCTTGCGATGCTCGGAGCGGCGCAACAGCACGTCGCGCAGATGGTCGAGCCATTCGCGCAGGCATTCGGCCAGGCCAAGCACCTTCGGGATGCGGCCCTTGACCAGCACGTTGAGGTTCAGAGGAATCTTGCTCTCGAGCTCGGTGAGCCGGAACAGCGATTCCATCACCAGTTCGGGATCGACCGTCTTCGATTTCGGCTCGATGACGATGCGAACGTCTTCCGCCGATTCATCGCGGATGTCGCCGAGCAACGGCAGCTTCTTGTCGTTGAGCAGTTCGGCGATCTTCTCGATCAGCCGTGACTTCTGCACCAGCCAGGGAATCTCGGTGACGACCACGGTCCACATGCCGCGGGCGCCCTCCTCCTGGTGCCATTTGGCGCGGGTGCGGAACGAGCCGCGCCCGGTCATGTAGGCTTCGGCGATGCTTTCCTTGGAATCGACGATGATGCCGCCGGTCGGGAAGTCCGGTCCCTTGACCCACTTCAGCAGCGCCTTGGACTTGGCGTCGGGCTTCTCGATCAGGTGCAAAGCGGCGTCGCAGAGTTCGGCGACGTTGTGCGGCGGGATCGAGGTCGCCATGCCGACGGCAATGCCTTGCGAGCCGTTGGCCAGCAGGTTGGGGAAGCCGCCCGGCAGCACCGCCGGCTCCTTGCTCTGACCATCATAGTTCGGCCGGAACTCGACGGCGTCTTCGTCGATGCCCTCCAGCAGCAACTGTGCCACCGCGGTCATCCGCGCTTCGGTGTAGCGGTAGGCCGCCGGACCGTCGCCATCGATATTGCCGAAATTGCCCTGGCCATCGACCAGCGGGTAGCGCGAGGAGAAGTCCTGCGCGAGGCGAACCAGCGCGTCATAGATCGACTGGTCGCCGTGCGGATGGAACGAACCCATCACGTCGCCGACGATTTTGGCGGATTTCTTGAACGGCGTGCCCGGATCGAGCCGCAACAGCCGCATGCCATAGAGGATGCGGCGATGCACCGGCTTCATCCCGTCGCGGGCGTCCGGCAGTGCGCGATGCATGATGGTCGAAAGCGCATAAGCGAGATAGCGCTCCTCGAGCGCATCCCGCAGCATCACTTCGTGGATCTCAGCCGGCTCCGGCGGAATCAGTCGTTTTCCCATGGCGACGGGTTACCCCTAGACGTGGCGAGGGGCAAGAAATGAATCGGCCAACCATCGATCGTGCTTCGATTCTGGCTGGTTCCAACCGCCGAAATTGGCGCCCATCCGCGCATCTGCGCGGACGGGCGCCCTTGCTGCCGCCTCGGCGTGCCTTCGTGGCTATTTGGACTTCCGGATCGACGTGACGGCGATCTGGCCGTTGACGCGGCCGGCGTCGAACATGACCTTGTCGCCGACCCCG
>NZ_JAQGJD010000081.1 GCF_028290785.1 Tardiphaga sp.
GGTTTCACCTCGACCCCGTCACCGGCGACCTCGTCGGCCGCAGCGATTCCGGCCGCCGCGCCTACCGCTGGCTGTACAACGGTCTGCACAGTCTGGATTTCCCGTGGCTGATTGCGTACCGGCCGGCGTGGGACATCGTGGTCTGGCTGCTGTCGCTCCTGGGGATGACGATCTCGGCCAGCGGCGTGGTGATCGGCTGGCGATATTTGAAAAAGTAGCGTTGCCGTATGGTGGGTTAGGCGCTCTCCGCGCCGCAACCCACCATCTTGATGGACCCGATAGACGGTGGGTTACGCGCTTCGCGCTAACCTACCCTACGCCACTCCGCTTACGCCACCTGCGGGCGGTTCTGCCGGATCGGCGCCGGCGGGATCATGCCGATCAGCGACTTCCGGTCGGCGACCGCGTTGTGGAATTGCTCGAGCGCGATGTTGAACGCGGTCAGCGTGCCTTCTTCGATGGCGCCGTGTTCGAAGCAGTTCAGCGTGTCGCGCAGGATGGTGTCGGCCTCGGCCTGCATCTGGTCGAGTTCCTCGAGCGACTCGCTGTGCCGCGCCAGCGCCAGCATGTCGAGCAGCCGGTCGCGCTGCGAGGCGTTGCTGGTGCGCTCGTCCTTCTTCAGGTAGCTGGCGAACCAGGCGCCGGCCGAGCCCATCGCCGACAGGCCCATCAGGCTCCACCAGATGTAGTCGCTGTAGCGATCGAGAAAGGTCTTCTCCTCGCCATCGACATAGGCGGCGGCGCCGGGATGCACCGGGATCACCGCGTCCTTGTCGGTATCCGGCGTCTCGATCTTCGCCGCCAGCGGGAAGTCGGTGATGAGCTGCTGGCGGATGGAGAACAGTTGCCGTGTGAACGCCGCCACCGTCGCCTCCGTCAGCCCCTGCCGGGCGACGATATAGTGCGAGAAGCTGATGGTCTTGACGTCGTCATCCGGCCGCGCCGGCGAGCCGCCGAATACCCCGGCGGGAATTTCAGAGGCCTCGTACATCGGAAAATTCTGCGCGATTGCCTCGGCGGAATCGATGGCGAGGAAGGTCGGCACGCCGCCTTCGCGCGACGACGCGGTGATGGCGTCGGCGGTGATCTTGCTGTTGACCGGACCGGCAGCCAGGAACGCATCGACCTTCTGGTCCTTGACCGCCTCCGCCACCTCGGTGGTGGAGAACTGCACCGTGGTCACCTTGGCGGGATCGACGCCGTATTGCCGCAGGATGATGTTGAGCAGGTTGATATTGGCCTGGGTGCGGCCGATCACGCCGATACGCTTGCCGGCCAGTTGTGCGATCTTGGTGATCTTCGGGCCGGACTTCTTGCCCTTGGCCGCCGCCGGCACCCACATCACCACGACGTTCTTGCGCAAGGTGGCGACGGCGCGGGCGTTCTTCGGCACATCGAGATCGCCGCGGATGATGGCGAGATCGACCTTGCCGTCGGCGAGCGCCTTGGCGCTGGCTGTGGCGCCCTCGGTCAGGATCGGCCGCAAGCGTACGGCATTGTGGTCGCGTGAAAACGCCTGCACCAGCGCCTGCACCACCTTGACGTCGTCGCTGTTGGCCGGCCCGACCGCGACCCGCAGCGGCACCGGCTTCATGGCGAAGTAATAAGCGCCCGCCACCGCGGCGACGATCGCCAGCGCGCCGGCCACCACGATCAGGGTCATCTTGCGCCGCGCCGAACGTGGCGACGGCGGCCCGGCCGGGCTGACCACGTCAGGGCCGTCGGCAATCGATCTGGAAAACAACCGTTTGAGGTTCAAATGCGTTTCGCCAGTTCAAAGAAATCGACAATGCAGCAAAGTAGCAAAGTTTCCGGATCGCGCGCGGTTCCCGCCTCGGCATGGTTACCGCCACATCTGGTAAATAGACCGTGCGCCGGGTTTGCTGCCTTATTGTGGCATGGATCCGAACCCTGTCGAGAAGTGTTAGGGTAAAGTTCAAGTGAGCAGGAGAAGGATATGGCAGAGCGACTATCGGCCGCTGCACGCACCGCGGCGCTGCAGGCGTTAACCGGCTGGAGCGAGGTATCCGGCCGCGATGCCATTGCCAGAACCTTCAGCTTCAAGGATTTCAACGAGGCATTCGGCTTCATGGCGCGGGTCGCGCTGGTCGCCGAAAAGCGCGACCACCATCCGGAATGGCGCAATGTTTACAAGACGGTGGAAGTGGTGCTGGCGACCCACGACGCCGACGGTGTGACCGCGCTGGACGTGGAGCTGGCCAAGGCGATGAACAAGATCGCCGCGCAGTTCGGCGTTAGCTGACCGGCCGGCCGCTTGCAGGGGCGTTTATGGATACCAATTTATCAACGGGCCGCACATCGCGGCCGGGAGAGATCCGGATGGCATCCGAACACAGCGTGGGTTTCGAGCCGGCCGACCGACTGGCGCAGGACCGCGAAAGCGTCCGCCGGCAGTTCTGGCGCAAGCTGAAGCGGCTGGCGGTCCGGCTGCCGTTCGCCGAAGACCTGCTCGCGGCCTATTACTGCGCGTTCGACCGCCAGACCCCGCGCCATGTGCAGGCCGCGCTGCTCGGTGCCATCGCCTATTTCGTGCTGCCGTTCGACTTTGTTCCCGACATGCTGCCGGTGCTCGGCTTTACCGACGACGCCGCGATCCTGGCGACCGCGTTGCGCATGGTCGCCAGCCACATCACCCCGGAGCACCGCGACGCGGCGCGGGCGGCGATGGCGCGCGGGCTGGACAAGACCGACGTTGAGACTTGATCTGCCGCAACGCGGGCGGCGGAACTTCAAGCTAACTGATCCATTGGTGCACACAGCCGTTTGAGCGATCGCGCGCCCGGCCCTTCCCACCATGGAGAATTCAATGATCCTTCCAACGGACACCATCGTTGCTGTCGCCGACGGCGAAAAGCTCCATCTGTTCCGCAACACCGGCACCGAGACCGAGATGAGTCTTGTCGCGGCGGCCGATCAGGACGTCGAACCGGTTGCGGGCATGGGCGGAAGCAACAGCAGTGCGGGAAATCCTGACGAGAGCCGCGTCGAGGAAGCCGGTTTTGCCACCGGCATCGTGGATATGTTGAACAAGCGCGTGCTGGCCGGCAAGTTCAGCAACATCGTGATCATCGCCGCGCCGAAGACGCTCGGCGAGATGCGCAAGCACTATCACAAGAAGCTGGAAGAAGCTTTGGTCGGCGAGATCGCCAAGGACCTCACGGGGCATCCGATCGCCGATATCGAGAAGACGATTCTGGCGGCGTAATTATACTCTGCCGCAAACTCCACGGCCGTAATCCTGAGGCGCTCGCCCTCAGGCGGAGCACTTGCTCCGCCGCCAAGGGCGAGCCTCGAAGGATGCGGCGGCGAGCTGTGGCGCTTGCGGCGCATCCTTCGAGGCTCCGCGCAAATGCGCGGCTCCTCAGGATGACGACAGAGTGTCGGGCGCGCCTCCACTAAGGCTTCAGGATCACCTTGCCCATCGCCTTCCGCCCGCCGAGCACTTTCAGCGCTTCCGCCGTCTGCGCCAGCGGGAAAGTGCGATCGACGTGCGAGGAGATTTTGCCCTCCGCGGCCCAGCCCACCAGCTTTTCCAGATTGGCGCGGTTCTTCGCCGGGTTCTTCTTCGCCCACGCGCCCCAGAACACGCCGCGGATGTCGCAGCCCTTCAGCAGCGCCAGATTGAGCGGCATCTTGGGAATATCGCCGGCGGCAAAACCGATCACCAGGAAACGGCCTTCCCACGCGATCGCGCGCAATGCAGCTTCCGCATATTTACCACCGACCGGATCGAAGATGATATTGGCGCCTTCGCCCGCGGTGATGCGCTTGAGGCCTTCTTTCAGATCTTCCGTCGCGTAGTTCAGGCCGAGTTCCGCGCCGTGCTGCTTGGCGAATTCGATCTTCTCGTCCGACGACGCGCAGGCGATCACCTTCAAACCCATCAGCGCGCCCAGCTCGCAGGCCGCAAGCCCGGTGCCGCCGGCGGCGCCGAGCACCGCCAGGGTCTCGCCCGGCTTCGGGGAGGCGCGGTCTTCCAGCGCATGCAGCGCGGTGCCGTAGGTGATGATGCAGCCGGCGGCGCGGTCGAAATCCAGATTGTCGGGAATCTTCACCACCGACGCGGCCGGCACCGCGATTTTGTCGCGCGCGCCGTTATGGCCGACCGAGGCCACCACGCGATCGCCCACCTTGAGGCCGGAGACCTCGCGGCCGACGCTCTCGACGACGCCGGCGACTTCGGCCGCGGGCGAGAACGGAAACGGCGGCTTGATCTGATACTTGCCCTGGATCATCAGGATGTCGAAGAAATTCAGCGCCGCGGACTTGATCGCGATCACCACCTGAGTGGGTTCAGCGACGGGATCCGCGATGTCGGCGAGCACGAGATCGTCGGGTTCGCAGAACTGCGAGCAGAGAATGGCTTTCATCGAGATCTGGCCTTCTGATTGAGACAGTTGATGCTTATTGCCGGATTTCGCCAGCTCCGACAATCACGATTCGCGACAGGCCCCTCCCCGTCATTGCGAGGTCAAGGAAAGCCAACTGGCTTTCCCATTAGCCACTTGGCGACGCGGCAATCCAGAAAGCCGCACGCGCGTAAAGAACCGGATTGCTTCGTCGCCAAGTGGCTCCTCGCAATGACGACGGAAGCGCGGCCTTTCCAAATTTCCGATTCCCGTTTATTGCGGGATGTGGAGACGGCGCATGAGCGAGCCATCTTCCAGTCACAATATTGAGGGATCGAGACTTGATGTCCGTGCGGCGAATCCTGACAGTTGTGTCGATGAGTGTAGCGATGTGCGCGGCTTCCGGCCTCGCGCAGGCGCAGAGCCCGGCGTCGAAAGGCGCCAAATCTTCGCCAACATCGGCGGCGGCGCCGAAGCCCGCCGCGCCCGCTGCCAAGCCGGCGCCCGCCGCCAAGCCCACCGCGGCTCCCGCGGCAGCTTCCAGCGGCAATGCGGAACCGACTTTGGTCGGCCAGTTCGGCACCTGGGGCGCCTACACCGCGACCCCGAACGGCAAGAAGGTCTGCTTCGCGCTGGCCAAGCCGTCGTCGTCGAAAACCACCCCGCCCGGCCGGCCGCGCGATCCGGCCTATGCGTTCGTCTCCACCCGGCCCGCCGAGAAGGTGGTCAACGAAGTCTCGATCATGATCGGCTACCCGTTGAAGCCCGGCTCGGAATCCACCCTGGAAGTGGGCGGTGCGCGCTACGCCATGTACACCCAGGGCGACGGCCTGTGGATCAAGAACGCCGCCGAGGAAGAACGCATGGTCGATGCCATGCGCAAGGCCGGGGACGTCACCGTGAAAGGCGTCTCCGCCAAGGGCACCGAGACCTCGGACACCTTCTCGCTGAAGGGCCTGGCCCAGGCGCTGGACCGGCTGGCGCAGGACTGCCGGCGGTAAGCTCACTTGTCCCGGGCGCGGTGCAATGCGCCTCCGCAGGAGGCGTAGTGCGCCGCAGAACCGGGACCGCCAAAAACGCCGGTGTCTGGTACGGTCCCGGCTTTGCGAAGCAGCACTTCGTGCTGCATCGCGTCCGGGACAAGTGCCAAATCCGCGCTAAATCCTTGCCGCCGTAAATATTGCCGCATTTAGCGCCTTTGCAGGTGGCGCCTAAAAGCCTATTTGAGGCTGACATTACCGCGACATCATATATCGACGCCATGACCCCTGATGA
>NZ_JAQGJD010000088.1 GCF_028290785.1 Tardiphaga sp.
GTTCATTTCGCCGCCATGGCGTCGCCATGAATCGCCCGCTAGCTTGGTTCCATTGTTTCACCAGTCCTTGGAGGACATCCGATGCGCCACTTCTCGCTTGCTTCCCTCTCCGCCGCGGCTCTTGCAATAGGCCTGCTCGTCTCGGCCCCTTCGATGGCGCAGACGCCGGCCCCCGCTACATCGGGCAAGATGGCGCCGGCCCCGGCCGCCAAGGCGGCGCCTGCCGAATCGAAAATGGCGCCGGCGGCGAAGGCCGATGAAAAAATCGATATCAACACCGCCAGCAAGGAAGAGTTGATGGCGTTCAAGGGGATCGGTGACAAGTATTCGGACAAGATCATTGCCGGCCGTCCCTATGCCAAGAAGGATCAGCTGGTCTCGAAGAACATCCTGCCCGAGGCGACCTACAAGAAGATCTCCGCCCAGATCATAGCGACGCAGCCGAAATAAGCCTGTCGCTTTTCCGATTGAAACGCATCGGCGCTCTGCGCCGGTGCGTTTCGCTTGTCTGATGCAGGAAGGCGTAGGGTGGGCAAAGCGAAGCGTGCCCACGTCTTTCATCGTCTCTGAAGGGCGTGGGCACGGCGCAAGCGCGCCTTTGCCCACCCTACTTCGTCACGTCGCCTTCATCGGCGGCGCTCTCAGCCAGCGACACCGGCTCCAGATGATAGCGCTTGACCAGCGGCATCTGGGTCAGCGCGAAGATCATCGTCAGCGGCACCATGCCGAACACCTTGAAGGCAACCCAGAACTCGGTGGTCTGGGTGCGCCAGATCGCTTCGTTCAGCACCGCCATGGCGGCAAACCACAGCGCCCAGCGCAAGGTCAGCATCCGCCAGCCCTGGTGGGTGAGGTTGAACATCTGGTCGAACATGATGGCGATGAAGGAGCGGCCAAACAGCAGCCCGCCGCCCAGGATCGACGCGAACAGCGCGTAGACGATGGTCGGCTTCATCTTGATGAAGGTCTCGTCGTGCAGGACCAGCGTCAACGTGCCGAATACGATGACGACGACCGCCGTCACGATCGCCATCATCGGCACATGCTTGGTCACCACGTAGGACGCGACCATCGCCACGATCACCGCTACCATAAAGGCGCCGGTGGCGACGAACAGGTTCGATTTCGCATTGGCGACGAAGAAGATCAGCAGCGGCCCCAGTTCGGTGGCAAGCTTGAACAGCGGGTGCGGCATCTTCTTGTCGAGGATCTCAACCTTGCTCATCTCAGCTCTCGATTCAATTTTCGATTCCTGCAATCGCCTGCGCAAAGTCCCGCGCGGTGAATGGCGCGAGATCGTCGATCCCCTCGCCGACGCCGATGAAATGCACCGGCAGTTTGAATTTCTCCGCCAGCGCCACCAGGATGCCGCCGCGCGCGGTGCCGTCGAGCTTGGTCATGACGAGGCCAGTGACGCCAGCCATACGATGAAACGCCTCGACCTGCGACAGCGCGTTTTGTCCCACCGTGGCGTCCAGCACCAGCAGCACCGCGTGCGGCGCCGAGGCATCGACCTTGCGAATGACACGAACGACTTTTTCCAGTTCGATCATCAGTTCGGCCTTGTTCTGCAGCCGGCCGGCGGTATCGATCAGCAGCACGTCGCGCTTGTCCTCGCGCGCCGCGGTCACGGCGGTAAAGGCGAGGCTCGCCGAATCCGAGCCCTGCGCGCCGGCGATCACGGGCGACTTGGTGCGCTCGCCCCACACTTTCAACTGCTCGATAGCCGCGGCGCGAAACGTGTCGCCGGCGGCGAGCATCACGCTGCGGCCTTCGGCGGAAAGCTTGGCGGCGAGCTTGCCGATGGTGGTGGTCTTGCCGGAGCCGTTGACGCCGACCACCAGGATCACGAAGGGCTTCTGCTGGGTGTCGATGACCAGCGGCTGGGCCACGGCCGACAGCACCTTCTCGACCTCGGTGGCGACCACGGTCTTCACGTCGTCGGCGGAGATCGCCTTGTCGTAGCGGCCATGGCCAACGGCGGCGGCGATCCGTGCCGCCACTTCGGTGCCGAGATCAGCGCGCAGCAGCACATCCTCGATGTCGTCGAGCATGGCGCGGTCGAGCTTGCGCTTGGTGACGAGGTCGGCGACCGCGGTTCCCAGCGAGCTCGAGGTGCGTTTCAGGCCGCTGGAAAGCCGGCGCCACCAGCTCAGTTTCGGCGTTTCAGGAGTGTCGTTCATGTCGGCGCTGTGTTAGCCGTTTCGCGCCATGAACGAAAGCCAAGACGAAATAGAGGCCGAAGCCCGGCTGCCCCGCACCGATGCGGTCGAACTGACCGAAGCCGAGATTTTGGCACGGGTGCTGCACCGTGACGGGCTGATGCTGGTGATCGACAAGCCGGCCGGCCTGCCGGTGCACCGCGGCCCCAAAGGCGGCGCCAACCTGGAAACCTCGTTCGAATTCCTGCGTTACGGCCTGCCGCGCGCGCCGGTTCTGGCGCACCGGCTCGACCGCGATACCTCGGGCTGCCTGGTGCTGGGCCGCCACCGCAAGGCCACGGCGTCGCTCGGCCTGCTGTTCAAGCACAGCCGGATTTCCAAGACCTACTGGGCGGTGGTGGAAGGCGGCCCGGCCGAGGACGAGGGCATCATCGACATGCCGCTCGGGCGACTGAATGCCGAACGGGGCTGGTGGATGAAGCCGGACGCCGAGGGCCTGATGGCGGTGACCAATTTCAGGGTGCTGGGGCGCGGCGCCGGCCTGTCCTGGATGGCGCTGGAACCGGTCACCGGGCGAACCCACCAGTTGCGCGTCCACAGTTCGGCGTCAGGCTGGCCGATCGTCGGCGACAACATCTATGGCACCGGCCCCCGCTTCGGCGAACCGACGCTGCACCTGCACGCCCGCGAGATCGTGATCCCGATCTCACGCAACAAGGACCCGATCCGCGTGGTCGCGCCCGCCCCGCCGCATCTGCATGAGCGGCTGCGGGCGTGCGGCTGGAATGGGGAGTAGGCTGTTTTTTCAGGCCGCCGCCCCGAACAGCGCCGGATCGAAACGTCCCTCATATTCGAGCTCTGCCGGCCCGGTCATCAGCACGTGGTCGTCGCGCTCGCGCCATTCGATGGTGAGTTCGCCGCCGGGCAGCGTCATGTGCACCGTGCGGTTGGTGCGGCGCAGGCGCGCGGCGGCGACCGCGGTCGCGCAGGCAGCCGAGCCGCACGCCTTTGTCAGGCCGGCGCCGCGCTCCCAGGTTCGCATCACGATGTGATCGCGGTCGATGATATGCGCCAGCGTGATATTGGCGCGCTCCGGGAAGATCGGATGGTTTTCCAGCAGCGGCCCGAACTTTGCGAGGTCATAGGCCTCGACATCATCGACCCAGAAGATCGCATGCGGATTGCCCATCGAGACCACCGAGGGCGTGTGCAGGATCGGTGCATCGATCGGGCCGATCTGCAGTTCGATGCCGCGGGTGTCGCGAAATTCTTCCGCCAGCGGGATGTCCTGCCAGCCGAACTTTGGCGCGCCCATATCCACCGTGTAGAGCTCCGGCGCCGGGCCCTGCCAGCAATTGATCAGGCCGGCCCTGGTCTCGAAGGTCAGCGCGGTCTTGTCGCCGCCGAGGAAGCTCTGGCGCGCCACGCAGCGCATGCCGTTGCCGCAGGCGCCCGATTCCGAGCCGTCATTGTTATAGATCGAGACAAAGGCTTCGGTGCCGGCCAGTCGCGGCTTCTGCAGCACCATCAACTGGTCGTAAGGCACCCCGGCAGGCGCCGCCACGGCGCGAGCGTCGTCGGGCGTCACGGCGCCGGACCCGTCGCGCAGGTCGATGACGACGATCTCGTTGCCGATGCCGTTCATCTTGGCAAAGGCGTGGTTGGCCAGCGCGCTCATGTCATGTCCCGTGTTCCCGGCTTTATATGGCGAAGCGCGGCGGATTGGCCAGTGCGGCAAATCCATGGCGGCGATTTTCATGCGGCCATCGCGTTTGGGGCAGGGGACGAATGCCGTGGCTGCGTGTTACCATCGGACAAATCGCGCATTGACGAGGCGTGCGCCGCCGGACGCGCGCCGACGGCTATTGGAGACTACTGAATGATCCGCTCTCGCCTGCTTGGCCTCGCCGCATCCGCCGCGCTGCTCCCGGCCGTCGCGCTGTCCCTGAATGTCGCGCTGGCGCAATCTCCTCCCGCCACGCCGCCGGCGGCGACAACACCCGATACCCCCGTGCCGGCCCCCGCCGTACCCGCGCCATCAGTCCCCGCGGCGCCCGCGCCAGCGCCTGCGGCGCCAGCCCCCGTCGCTCCGGCCACCCCGCCCGCGGCGGCGCAGGCCCCGGCCGTGACGCCCGTCGTTCCCCCGGTGCAGGCCGCCGATCCGTTCGGCGATGAAATCACGTTAACGGCGAAGCCGGTCCTGACCTTCAACGGCAAGGCAAACTGGGATTCAGCGTTCGAGACCCTGATGGATTCGTTCAAGCAGCTGACCGCGCTGCTCGACAAGCAGGGCATCAAGTCGTCCGGCAATTCGATGATCGTCTACACCTCCACCGACGACACCGGCTTCACCTATCTGGCGGAAATCCCGGTGGACCAGGAACCGAAGTCGCTGCCCAAAACCATGAGCATGGCGAAGTCACCGGACGGCAAGGCGCTGAAATTCGTGCACCGCGGCTCCTACGACAACATGGACAACACCTACGAGGCGATCACCAATCACCTCGACGACAAGAAGCTCGAAGCCAAGGATACGTTCATCGAGGAGTACATCACCGATCCCTTGAAGACCGCGGAAGACAAGCTGGTGATCAACGTCTACGTGCCGCTGAAGTAATGATGCGGCCGAGTGGCCATAAAGAAGCCTTGGACACCTCAGAAGGATCGGGAATGAAATATCAGCTCATTCTCGCCGCGCTGGCTGGCGCGCTCGCCGTAACCCCCGCGCTGGCGCAGGTCGCGCCGACGCCGACGATTTCCGTGTCGGGCGAAGGCACCGTATCGGTGCCGCCGGACATGGCGCTGATCGACGGCGGTGTCAGCACTGAGGCCAAGACGGCGCGCGAAGCCTCGGAGTCCAACAACGCCGCGATGGGCAAGGTTCTGCTGGCGCTGAAGGTTGCCGGCCTCGACGAGAAGGACGTGCAGACGTCGCGGCTGTCGCTGCAGCCGCAATATGCGCAGCAGACCAAGCCCGGTCCGAACGTCGTGTCCGGCTATCGCGCCAGCAATCGGGTCACGATCCGGCTGCGCGACGTGACCAAGGTGGCGGCGGTGATCGACACGCTGGTGTCTTCCGGCGCCAACGAGATCGGCGGCATCAATTTCATGGTGGAGAAGGCGTCGAAACTGCTCGACGACGCCCGCGCCGAGGCCATCGTCGATGCCCGCCGCAAGGCGGAGATCTACGCCAAGGCCGCCGGCGTTACGCTTGGCGCGCCGGTGAGCATCTCTGAAGATGGCGGTGGCGCGCCCGCGCCGATGGCGTTCCGCAAGATGGCTGGCGTAGCGGCCTCCGCGCCGATCGCGCAAGGCGAGGAAACGCTGCGGGTGACCGTGAATGTCGCCTGGTCGATCAAGGCGCCGTAGTGTTGTCGTCCCGGCAAGCGAGCGAAGCGAGCGCAAGCCGGACCCATACACGCTGTCGAACTGCTTCTCGATATGGCCGATGGCTTTGCTTGAAGCCATTGGCTCGGAGGTTATGGATCCCGGATCTGCGCTCGCTGCGCGCTTGTCCGGGATGACAATTAAATCTCCACCACCTGTCCCGGCTTTAGCGCGACAAACCGCTGCCTCGCGACCCCCGCCGCATCGAGCGCGACATCCAGCGCCGTCGTCGGCGCGTCGATGGCCTCGTCGGTAAGCTGGAACGTGCTGTGATGATGCGCCAGCGCCTGCTGCGCGCCGCAGTCGGCGAGCGCCTTCACGGCGTCTTCCGGATTCATGTGCTGGTCCTGCATAAACCAGCGCGGCTCGTAGGCGCCGATCGGCAGAATCGCCAGCCGCAATGCACCATGGGCCTCACGGACGCGGCGGAAGTGGATGCCGTCGCCATAGCCGGAATCGCAAACGATGTAGATCTTGCCGGCCGGCGTCTCCAGCACGAAGCTGGCCCACAGCGACTTGTTGCGGTCGAACAGGCCGCGCGCGGTCCAGTGCCGCGTCGGCACCAGCGTCACCGCCAGCCCCCCGCCAAGTTCGACGCGGTCGTGCCAGTCGAATGCCTCGGCCCGGATCGCGCTGTCGCCGCTGCCCATGGTGACGTCGTTGCCGAGCGGCGTGATCACGCGCGGGTTGAATTTGGCGGTCAGCCTGGACAGCGTCGGCAGGTCGAGATGATCGTAATGGCCGTGCGACACCAGCACGGTGTGGATGTCAGGCAGCTTCTCGAAAGCGATGCCCGGCGCATTGTGGCGCTTCGGCCCGGCGAACGAGAATGGCGACACCCGGTCGGACCATACCGGATCGATCAGGATGTTCTGTCCGGCGGTCTGGATCAGCCAGCTGGCGTGGCCGACATAAGACAGCCGCACGCCGGAATCGACGTGCGGCGGCGGGGTGTCGGCGTGTTCGTTCTCGACCCAATCCGGCCAGGCATGGCGGTTGCGGCCGCCGCCGAACTGCCAACGCAGCACCTCGCCGAGCGTCTTCGGCGGCACGCCGTCGGGGTCGAAGAAGGTCTTGCCGTCAAAATGGTCTGAGACGGGGCCGGTATAATTGGTCATGCGAGAAGCCCAGAAGGCCGACAGCCCCGCCGCGGCGGCGAGGCCGCCGAAGGACGCGAGAAGCTTGCGGCGGGTAAGGATCATATTACCGATGGTGGTTGGATAGTAGCGGTGCGGAACGGGAGGTGAGCAGTTACTCACATCTAGGCCGACTTGCTGCAAAATCCAAATTTCTACATCCTTCCAGCCCGGGACATCGAAAATATCCTTTATGTTGAATGGGTTGGCATTTCCCGGACGAGCCGATCGGTCTAATTTCTTGACTCGACCCACGTCCGCACTGTAAATCCCCACCAATTCTCGAAAAGTTTTCTTTTCGACCCGCCGACCGGCCCTTTGAGACCGGAGGTCAACGCCCGACAGCGCGATGCGCCCTCGGGCGCAAAAGTGTTTGGTTTATCGTCCATCATTCGGATGGCGACGCAGGGTGCGATGATCTGATGTTCGACAATCTGTCGGAAAAGCTTGGCGGAATTCTCGACCGGTTGACCGGGCGGGGATCGCTATCCGAAGCTGACGTCGATGCCGCCATGCGCGAAGTGCGCCGTGCGCTGCTCGAGGCCGACGTCTCGCTCGACGTGGTGCGCGATTTCGTCGAGCGCGTCCGCGAGCAGGCGATCGGCGCTACCGTCGTCAAGTCGGTCACCCCCGGCCAGATGGTCGTCAAGATCGTCCACGACGAACTGGTCAAGACGCTCGGCGCCGACGGCGAAGGCGGCATCGATCTCGTCGCCGTGCCCCCGGTCGCCATCATGATGGTCGGTCTGCAGGGCTCCGGCAAAACCACCACCACCGCCAAGCTCGCCCGCCGCCTCACCCAGCGCGACAAGCGCAAGGTGCTGATGGCCTCGCTCGATATCTACCGCCCGGCGGCGATGGAGCAGCTCGCGGTGCTCGGCCGCGACCTCGACATCCAGACGCTGCCGATCGTCGCGGGGCAAAAGCCAGCCGACATCGCCAAGCGCGCGCTGAGCGCCGCCAAGCTCGGCGGCTACGACGTGGTGCTGCTCGACACCGCCGGCCGCACCACCCTCGACGAAGACATGATGTCGGAAGCCGCGGAAATCAAAGCCGCCGCCAACCCGCACGAAGTCCTGCTGGTCGCGGATGCGCTGACCGGCCAGGACGCCGTCAATCTGGCGCGCGCGTTCGATCAGCGTGTCGGCCTCACCGGCATCGTGCTGACCCGCGTCGATGGCGATGGCCGCGGCGGTGCTGCGCTGTCGATGCGTGCGGTCACCGGCAAGCCGATCAAGCTGATCGGCACCGGCGAAAAGACCGATGCGCTGGAAGACTTTCACCCGAGCCGGATCGCCGGCCGCATCCTCGGCATGGGCGACGTCGTCTCGCTGGTCGAGCGGGCCGCAGCCAATATCGACGCTGAAAAGGCCGCGCGCACCGCCGAGCGCATGCGAAAAGGTCAGTTCGATCTGTCGGACATGCGCGAGCAGCTGATCCAGATGACCAACATGGGCGGCCTGAGCGGGTTGATGGGCATGATGCCCGGCATCGCCAAGCTGAAGAACCAGATCGCCTCCGCCAATCTCGACGACAGGGTCGTCAAGCGCCAGATCGCCGTGATCGATTCGATGACGCGGCAGGAGCGCAAGAATCCCGACATCCTCAAGGCCAGCCGCAAAAAGCGGATCGCCGCCGGCGCCGGCCTCAAGGTCGAGGAAGTCAACAAGGTGCTGAAGATGCATCGCAACATGGCCGACATGATGAAGGCCATGGGGCAGGGCAAGCGCGGCCCGATGGCCGGCATCGCGCAGGCGATGGGCTTTGGCGGCGGCGGCATGCCGTCTCAAGAGCAGATGAAGGCGCTGGCCGAGAAGATGCCGCAAGGCGGCGCGCCGGGCGCGATGCCGTCGCTCCCGAAAGATTTTCCGGGCCTGTCAGGCCTGGGCAAACCCACACTGCCGGGTCTCGGCGGTTTTCCCGGTTTCGGGAAGAAGAAATAATACCCGATCATTCACTGCTATCAAACGAACACCTTAAGGAGAATTCCATGTCCGTCGTTATCCGCCTCGCCCGCGCAGGCACCAAGAAGCGTCCCGTCTATCACGTCGTCGTCGCCGACTCGCGCTTCCCGCGCGATGGCCGCTTCATCGAGCGTCTCGGCTACTTCAATCCGCTGCTCGCCAAGGACAACGAGCTGCGCCTGAAGCTCGACATGGAGAAGGTCAAGGTCTGGCTCGCCAAGGGCGCGCAGCCTTCGGACCGCGTGTCGCGCTTCCTCGATGCGGCCGGCGTTGCCAAGCGCGAAGCCCGCAGCAATCCCGAGAAGGCGATTCCGCGCAAGGAGCGCAAGGTCATCGCGGAAGCCAAGGCCGCTGAAGCCGCCGCCGCCAAGTCGGCCGCCGCTGCTGCCGCCAAGGCGAAGCAGGCTTGATGATCGCAGTCTCATTCCCGGCGCGAAGCGGTTTGCGCCGCGCGCCGCGGCGTGAGGCGCGCTTATGACGACATCGCAAATCTGCGTCGCGCGCATCGGCGCGCCGCATGGCGTGCGCGGCGCGGTCAAGCTGTGGACGTTCACGGAAGATCCGCTGGCGGTGACCGATTACGGCCCGCTGAAAACCAAGGACGGCGGCCGCACGCTGGAGGTCGATACCGTCCGGGAGGCCAATGGCCATCTGGTGGCGACCTTCAAGGGCGTCGCCAGCCGCGAGGACGCCGAACGCCTCAACGGCGTCGAACTCTA
>NZ_JAQGJD010000100.1 GCF_028290785.1 Tardiphaga sp.
GGCGCGCTGCGCGGGTTGCTGTTGCGGAAGGCGTCGCCGGCGCGCGGCTTGCCGTCGCCGCGCGAGAGATCGCGGGCGCGCGCCGCGGCCTCGGACTCGACCTTGCGGACGGCTTCCTCGAGCGACAGCCGCTCCCGGGTGATCTCGGATTCGCTCAACGGAGGTTCGACGCTGCGCAACTGCGCGATCAGCGCGCTGCGGGCCCGTTCATAGAGCGCACGGCGCTGGTCGCCGGGGGCACTGGGGTCCAGTCCGGCGATGGCGCGGGCAATCAGCGGGTAGTAATCAGCCATCGGTACTCGAGTCTGTGAATGCCCGCACTTTGCGGGCATTCCGGTAATAGTTCGTTAAGCCTCGAACGGGTTTTGCACCAGAATAGTATCTTCGCGTTCCGGGCTGGTGGAAAGCAAAGCAATCGGACAGCCCACCAGTTCCTCGACCCGGCGCACATACTTGATCGCCTGCGCCGGCAAATCGGCCCACGAGCGGGCATTGGCGGTAGGTTCTTTCCAGCCTTCGATGGTCTCGTAGATCGGCACGATGCGCGCCTGGGCGCCCTCGCCGGCCGGCAAATAGTCGATTTCCTTGCCGTCCAGCAGGTAGCCGACGCAGACCTCGATGGTGTCGAAGCCGTCGAGAATGTCGAGCTTGGTCAGCGCCAGGCCGTGGATGCCGCAGGTCCGCACGGTCTGCCGCACCAGCACGGCGTCGAACCAGCCGCAGCGACGCGGACGGCCGGTATTGGTGCCGAATTCGCGGCCGCGCTCGCCGATGCGGCGGCCGATCTCGTTGTCGAGCTCGGTGGGGAACGGACCCGCGCCGACGCGGGTGGTGTAGGCCTTGCAGATGCCCAGCACATAGCCGACCGAACCCGGACCCATGCCGGTGCCGGTCGCGGCCTGCGCCGCCACGGTGTTCGACGAGGTGACGTAGGGGTAGGTGCCGTGATCGACGTCGAGCAGCGCGCCCTGCGCGCCCTCGAACAGGATGCGCTTGCCCTCGCGGCGCTTCTGGTCGAGCAGCCGCCACACCGCTTCCGCGTAGGGTAGTAGCTGCGGCGCGAAGCCCGAGAGTTCTTCCAGAATGGTGGCGCCGTCGAATTCCGGCAGGCCGAAACCGCGGCGCAGCGCGTTGTGGTGGGTCAGCAGGCGGTCGATCTTGTGCGGCAGCGTATCGAGGTCGGCGAGGTCCATAAGCCGGATGGCGCGGCGGCCGACCTTGTCTTCATAGGCCGGGCCGATGCCGCGCTGGGTGGTGCCGATCGCGGTGGCCTTGCTGGCGTTCTCGCGCAGCGAATCGAGTTCGCGGTGCAGCGGCAGGATCAGCGTGACATTTTCGGCGATGCGCAGATTGTCCGGGCCGATGTGCACGCCCTGCGCCTGCAGCCTGCCGACCTCGTCGAGGAACGCCTGCGGATCGAACACCACGCCGTTGCCGATGACGCCGAGCTTGGAGGGCCGCAGCACGCCCGAGGGCAGCAGCGCCAGCTTGTAGGTGGTGCCGTTGATGACCAGCGTATGACCGGCGTTATGACCGCCCTGGAAACGGGCGACGATGTCGGCCTGCTCCGACAACCAGTCGACGATCTTGCCTTTTCCCTCGTCGCCCCACTGGGCGCCGACGACGACAACATTGGCCATTTCGAGGTAATCCCTGCAATTCACGTGTCGAAGCATGATCGGACGAGAAACGGTCTGCCGTTTCCCGGATCATGCCGCTGCGCCCAGCCAAACACGGCCGCGGCCGCTCGCATGCGAGGCATGACCGGGGATAACGGATGCCGCCTGGGGAAGCAAGCCGGAACGACCCTAAAAGGCCCTCGCACGGCGTCGGCAAACCCTTGATATCCCCTGAAAATCCGGAGCCGTGTGGCGGGAATGCGGCGGGCGGCGAGGTGCGGCCATGACAAATCGCGCTCCGGCAGAGCGACGACCCTGACAAAGCATGAGCGGCACAATCGGCCACGACCATGCGCTAGATCAAAGTCAAGTGTACGGAAGCCGACTATGACTTGTCCCAGGTGAAGGACGGCGATTCCCCTCTACCGGCGCAGGGCCGGGAATACGGCGGAAATCGCACAGGCGCATGCCCGACGTCACAGCGATCGACACCCGACCCGACTGCCCGCCGATTATCCGCCCGCATCTCCCGCGACCGCCCCGCTCCGGGGCCATCTCCAATTCTTGAAAGACCTCATGGCCCTGCTGCATCGATTGATGACGACCGAGCCATTGCTCGCGCTGTTTCTCACCATCGCCATCGGTTATTTCGTCGGCAAGCTGAAGATCGGCAGCTTCACGCTGGGCGGCATCGCCGGCACGCTGCTGGTCGGCGTCATCATCGGCCAGTTCGGCGTCAACATCGACGCCGGCATCAAGGGCATCTTCTTCGCGCTGTTTATCTATGCGGTCGGCTTCCAGGGCGGCCCGCAGTTCTTCCACGCGCTGAATCGCCGTTCCATCAACCAGCTCGTCTCCGCCTTCGTGATGTGTTTCACCGGCCTGCTCTGCGTGCTCGGCGCGGCATGGCTGTTCGGGCTCGACCGCGGCATGGCCGCGGGGCTCGCCGCCGGCGGCCTGACGCAATCGGCGATCATCGGCACCGCCGGCGATGCCATCGGCAAGCTCGGCCTGTCTCCCGAACTGATGAAGACCATGCAGACCAACGTCGCCGTCGGCTATGCGGTTTGCTACATTTTCGGCTCGCTCGGTCCGATCATCATGGTGAGCTGGTTTCTGCCGCTGATCATGAAGTGGAATATCCGCGCCGAGGCCGTCAAGCTCGCTGCACAACTGTCCGGCGGGCGCGGCGAGCTCGATCCCGGGCAGTTCAACGCGGCCAGCCCGATCGCCACCCGGATCTATCAAGTCACCGGCGACAGCAAGGCCGCAGGCCTCGCGACGCTGGCGATCGATCGGCAGCTTTCCGACGCATCCGTGGAGGCGATCTACCGCGAGGGCAAAACCCTCGACCTCACCGACGCCACGACGGTCGCGGTCGGCGACCGCGTCGCGATCACCGGAAAGATCGCCGAGCTGGCGACGGCATCATCGCTGTTCGGCAAGGAGATTACGCCGCCAAACGGATTGCTGCTGGTGCAGGAAAACCGCGAGATCATTCTCACCAGCCGCGCTTTGGACGGCCGCACCATCGGCGACATCCACGATCATGCCAATGTCGAAACCCGCCACGGCGTGTTCCTGACCGCGGTCAAGCGCATGGGCCTCGACCTGCCGGTGCTCGACAAACTGGCGTTGAAGCGCGGCGACGAGCTGCATTTCACCGGCAGCCCGGCAGACCTCAACCGCGTGCAGTCGAAGATCGGCTACAAGATCACCGCCGCGGCAGTGACCGACTTCGTGTTCTTCGGCATCGGCATGCTGATCGGCCTGCTGCTCGGCATGATCCAGTTCAGGATCTGGGGCATTCCGATCTCGATCGGCAGCGGCGGCGGCTGCCTGCTGTCCGGACTGTTGTTCGGCTGGCTGCGCAGCGTGCATCCGAACTTCGCGGCATTGCCGCAGGGCGCTTCCAACTTCCTGCGCGATTTCGGTCTCGCCGTATTTGTCGGCATCGTCGGCATCTCCGCCGGTCCGCAAGCGCTGGTGGCCATCAAGCAGCACGGCCTGACGCTGTTCTTCCTCGGCGTAGGCGTCACCCTGATCCCGCAGATCGTCGGCTTCTTCTTTTCCTACTACGTGCTTCGAATCCAGAATCCGATCGAGGCGCTGGCCTGCGTCGCCGGTGGCCGCAGCGCCAACCCGGCTTTCGCCGCGCTGCTGGAAAAGGCCGGCAACGCCACGCCGGTGGTGTCGTTCACCGTCACCTACGCCGTCGCCAACGTGTTCCTGACCCTGTGGGGACCGCTGATCGTCGGCATCATCACCACCAACGCCACACCATAACGTCATCGACACTTTCCGCCGACACCTTCCATCGACTACCGAGGATTTCGTCATGCTGGACCCCAATCGGAACTACAAGCAATACGCCAAGCTGAGCCCGTTCGAACTGAAGGACCAGTTGATCGAAACCGCCTCCTCGGATGCGCAGCGCCTGATGCTGAACGCTGGCCGCGGCAATCCGAATTTTCTGGCGACCTTGCCGCGCTGGGCGTTTCTCAGCCTCGGCGATTTCTCGCTGCGCGAAGCCGAGCGTTCCTACTCCTATCTCGACAGCGGCTTCGGCGGACTGCCCGAGCATGACGGCATCGTCACGCGCTTCGACGCCTATGCGATCCATCACCGGACCTCGGACGGCGTGCGCTTCCTGCGTTCCGCACTGTCCTACATCAAGGACCAGCTCGGCCTCGACCAGGAATCGTTCCTGTTCGAAATGGTCAGCGCCTTCCTCGGCTGCAACTATCCGACCCCGCCGCGGATGCTGATTCACACCGAGGAAATCGTCAAAGCCTATCTTGCGCAGGAGATGTTCGGGCCGCTGCCGCCGCGCGGCGACTTCTCGGTGTTCGCCACCGAGGGCGGCACCGCGGCGATGACCTACATCTTCCAGACCCTGCGCACCAACCTGCTGGTCAAGCCCGGCGACAAGATCGCCATCGCGACCCCGATCTTCTCGCCCTATCTGGAAATCCCGGTGCTGGCCGAATACGGGCTGGAGATCGTCGACGTCCGGATGGACCGGCTCGACGACTGGCAATTGCCGCAATCGGAGATCGACAAGCTGCTCGATCCCGCGGTCAAGATCTTCTGCCTGGTCAATCCCAGCAACCCGCCGTCGTCCAAGCTGTCGGATGCCGTGCTCGATCAGCTCGCGAAGCTGGTGGAGAAGCGGCCCGATTTGTTCATCGTCACCGACGATGTCTACGGCACCTTCGCCGACGATTTCGTCTCGCTGTTCGCCAAGTGTCCGCGCAACACGCTGTGCGTCTATTCGTTCTCGAAATTCTTCGGGGCGACCGGCTGGCGGCTCGGCGCCATGGCGCTGCATAATGACAACGTTTTCGATGCCGCGCTGGCAGCGTTGCCGGAAGCCGACAAGCTGTTGCTCGACAGGCGCTACGCCTCGCTCACCACGACGCCGCGCGAGATCGCCTTCATCGACCGGCTGGTTGCCGACAGCCGTGCCGTGGCGCTGAACCACACCGCAGGCCTGTCGGTGCCGCAACAGCTACAGATGGCGCTGTTCGCGCTGAACGGGCTGATGGACCGCGACCACCGCTACAAGGACGCCGCCAAGCAACTGATCCGCAAGCGCTACCAGACGCTGTACCGCAACATGGGCGTGGTCGCGCCGCATGAGCTCAACGATGTCAACTACTACTCGCTGATCGACCTGCAGGAGATCGGCGGCACGCTGTATGGGCCGGACTTCAAGGCCTGGTTCATCAAGAGCGATCTCGGCATCAGCTTCCTGTTCCGGCTGGCCGAGGAGACCGGCGTGGTGCTGCTGCCCGGCAACGGCTTCGAGGTGGTCGATACCTCGGCGCGGGTGTCGCTCGCCAACCTGACCGAGATCGAATACGCCTCGATCGGACGGTTCACCCGACAGGTGTTGGATGAGTGTTTCGCGGACTTCAATAAGGGGAAAGCCGCAAAGTAGCATTGCAGGCGCGCAGTCTGGCTCCCGCAGGGAGCGGCCGAATATTGGCAGGGCGGAGCGACATGTCTCCGTCTGCGCTGTTCGGGCTGCGGCGGACAGGTCGCTATTGCGCCGTGCCGGCGCCGGGACCATCCTGCGGCGCCGCCGAGGAGTTTCCGTTGCCCGATCATCCTGACATCAAACCACTCGGGCCAGCACCGCTGATGCCCGGTTTCCAGCTCTGCGACGTCGCCGCCGGCGACGGCATCACCATCCGCGCGGCGGTCGCCGGCGACGGTCCGCCGCTGCTGCTGTTGCACGGCCATCCGCAGACCCATGTCACCTGGCGCAAGATCGCGCCGGAACTGGCGAAGCATTTCACGGTGATCGCCGCCGACCTGCGCGGTTACGGCGACAGCAGCAAGCCCGACGGCGGCGACCGCCACATCGCCTATTCCAAGCGCGCGATGGCAGGCGACATGGTCGCCGTGATGCAGGCGTTCGGACATCGCCGATTCGGCGTGGTCGGCCACGACCGCGGCGCGCGCGTCGCCCATCGCATGGCGCTGGATTTTCCGGACGCGGTCTCAAAGCTGGCACTGTTCGATATCGTCGCCACGGCGACCATGTACGCCCTCACCAACAAGGAATTCGCGACCCGGTACTTCTGGTGGTTCTTCCTGATCCAGCCGGCGCCGTTTCCCGAGAGGATGATCGGAGCCGATCCGGAATATTTTTTGCGCAAGCACGTCGAAGGCCAGAACAAGGTGGCCGGCGCCACCGAGGCCGCGGCCTTCGCGGAATATCTGCGCTGCTATTCCGACCCGGCGACGCGTCACGCCATCTGCGAGGACTATCGCGCCGCCGCGACCATCGATCTCGACCATGACGCGGCGGATGCCGAGGCCCGCATCCAGGCGCCGCTGCTGGCGCTGTGGGGCGGCCAGGGCACCGTCGGCGCGCTCTATGACGTGATCGCGCTGTGGCGCGAAAAGGCCTTGCAGGTGGAAGGCCGGGCGCTGGATTGCGGCCATACGCTGCAGGAGGAACGGCCGGCCGAGACGCTGCAGGAAATCCTGTCGTTCTTCCCGCGCAGGTAAGCAATCGTAGGCGGATTCGAGCGTCATCCGCCGTGTCGGCGCCATACGCTTCGCTATTGCGCCCTGCGGCATAGGCCGCGTCAGTCGCGAAGTGTGAGCGTCCCCTGCGAAGCCATTGCGGCGGCGTAGGACGGAAATGCCCGACATCACAATGACATCGACCCATCCAGTTCGATCGCCGTCATTCCGCCTTATATAAATACCTCCCTACGAGTCACGCCAGCGCGCAATAGAGCCATGCGCGCAGGGATTGAACATTCCGACGCCTCGCCCGCCTAACCACCGGGGCCTGTAGGGAGTGTGATGATGAGACTTTTCATCCTGGCGGCGCTCGCGCTGGGCGCGTGTCTCGGTACCGCGTCGGCGCAGCAGGCCGGTATGGGTTGCACGGCGCAACCATCGGCCGCGGGCACGCAAACGCTGCGTTGCGGCGCCGGCTTGACCATCGTCGCCGAGAGCGGCGCGCAGTTCACGCTGCTTGACCGCGACGGCAACGGCCATGTGGACGCCGTCGAGTTGCAGAGCAAGGCGGTGTTCGTCGAGGCGCCGAAGAAAAAGACCGGCAAGCCGTTCGAGGTGATCACGCCGCAGGCGATCGCCGCGGTGCGCGGCACCAAATGGGCGGTCGATGCCGAAGGTACCAAGACCTCGGTATTCGTCGATACCGGCCGCGTCGCCGTGCGTCGGACCACGGCGCCGGGCCAGGTCGTGCTCGGCCCCGGCGAAGGCGTCGATGTCGATGCCGCCAGCTCCGCACCGCTGGAGGTGAAACGCTGGGGCGCGCCGCGCGTCGCGGCGCTGATGGCGCGGCTCGGCCGCTAGCGCGGCCGGAACGACACTTTTCAACGAATGAGACCGCCGAGGATGAAAGCCCGCGCCCTGCAAACCCCGATCGCGATCGTGCTGGCCGGACTGTGGGCCGCGGCGCTGGCGTTCGGCTATGGCCGCGACGGCGATTTTCTCGACCGCTTCGAGGCCACGCTGACCGACCTGCGGGTGCTGGCGCGCGGCGCGAGGACGCCGCCCGATCTCGTCACCATCGTCGCCATCGACGATGCCGTGGTGCGCGAGAGAGGCGCCTATCCGCTGCCGCGCGCCACGCTCGCCGCGCTGATCGACGAGATCGCGCGCCACAAGCCGAAACTCGTCGTGGTCGATCTGCTGCTGCTCGATCCCGGCCCGCCCGAGGGCGACGCGGCGCTGGCCCGCGCGCTCGGCGATACCAACGCGGTGATCGCCGCGGCGGCGGTGTTCGACCGCAGCCGGCAGACCGTGGCCGCCCAGGACGACAGCCCGTTCGCGGACCTGCCCAGCGCCGCGCGCTTCCTGCTGCCGCAAAAAATCTTCGCCGACCAGGCAGGTACCGGCATCGTCAACGTGACCACCGACCCGAGCGGCATTCCGCGCTCGATTCCGATGCTGTTCCGGTCTGGCGATGCGGTACTGGTATCGCTGGCGCTGCGCGCCGCCTCGGCGGCCTCGCACAACGATCCGACCATCGCACGAAACGCGTTCGCTTTGGCCGGCGCCGACATTCCGACCGATGTCGGCCATCTGCTGCCGCTGTCGTTCTATGGTCCGCACGGCACCATTCGCACCGTCGGCGCCGGCGCCGTGCTGAACGGCCAGTTGGCGCGCGCCGATGTCGAGGGCCGCGTGGTCGTGGTCGGCGTCACCGTCACCGGCGGCGGCGACTTCTTTCCGACGCCGTTCGACCCGGTGACGCCCGGCGTCGAGGTGGTGGCCACCGGGATTACCCATCTGCTGGCCGGCGACGCGCTGCTGCGCAATCCCGCGGTGCGCCTCGCCGACGCCGGCATTGCCATCGCGCTGGCGATGATCTCGGTCGGCTTGCTGGCATGGCGGCGCAACGCCATCGGCCTGATCGCCATCGCGGCGGTGGCCGCGGTCTGGGGCGCCTTCAACGTTGCCGCCTACTGGCATGGCGTCTGGATGAGCGCGGCGCTGCCGATCGCCGCCGCCGCGCCGCCGGTGTTGCTGTTCGGCGCGCTGCAGATCTGGGCCGGGCGAACCCAGACCCAGGTTCTGGCGGCCCGGAGCCGCCTGATGCGTCCGTTCCAGGCGCCCGGCCTGCACGACTGGTTGCTCGCCGAACCCGACTTCCTGCTGCGGCCGGTGCAGCAGAACGCGGCGATCGTCTTCATCGACCTGTCGCGCTTCACCGCGCTCAGCGAAACGCTGGGCGGCGAAGCGGTGCGCGACATCCTGAAATCGTTTCACGCGCTGGTCGATCGCGAGGCGATCGGCAATGGTGGCGTCGTCATCAACTTCATGGGCGACGGCGCCATGATCCTGTTCGGGCTGCCGCACGCCAGCGATATCGATGCCGCCAACGCCGCACGCTGCTGCGTCGGCCTGAGCGTGCGGACGGCGGCATGGATGCGCGAGCTGCCATCGCCGATTGCCAACCAGATCGGCTTCAAGATCGGCGCCCATTTTGGTGAGATCATCGCCTCACGGCTCGGCGGCGGCAGTTACCAGCACATCACCGCGACCGGGGATTCCGTCAACGTCGCCAGCCGCCTGATGGAGATCGCGGCCGGCCATGGTGTCGAGGTCGCGGTCAGCGACGACCTGCTGCGCGCGGCGGGCGACGACTGCGCGCTGCTCGCCACCGGCAGCCTCACCGGGCCTACCGAGGTGATGATCCGCGGCCGCGCCGGTACCATTCGCGCGTGCCTGTGGCGACATGCCGCCGCCACAGGTCAGCCCGACGGCGCGGAAGCTTTGGCGCTGCACTGACCAGCGCCGTCGCTGGCTCAGTGGGTGTTCGTCTCGCTCCACTTTTCCAGATCCGGCTTTGGCGTGTCCTGCGCCGCGGGATCCTGCGTATTTTGCGCGGGCTGCTTCCAGGGCTTGTCAGTCCCGGGATAGGGCTTCCAGTCGGTGCGCTGGCGCGGATCGTCTTTGGGGGTTTCCTGGCTCATGGCGGCTCTTTCTAAGATCGAGATCAGTTGGTGGCGCCGCCTAGCGCCGTGCCGTTGCCGGCCAGGCTGGAGGGCACGCTGACATGCACCTCATGCCCCTCGCGCACCGCCAGCGAGGCGGCGGCGACGGCGGACTCGAATGCAGATTCCTTGGTGTCGTAGATGCCCTCGACATTGCCGTCGTGCAGGATGCCCCATTTGCTGGATCTCTCAGAGCCTTCCGTAACGGTTTTGCCGGTCGCGATAATGGCGTAAGTCGCTAGTCCCATAACGTCCTCCTCGGGCTGTACCCGGGGGAACGTGGAGCATTGCAACAGGTTCCGGAGGCCGGTAACCGCCGGGAAAGAAACATGTCGAAAACCACCCGGGCGACGCTGGCGCTGACGAAACTCGGCGTCGCCTTCTCGCTGCACAGCTACGACTACGATCCGCAAGCGGACAGCATCGGCCTGCAGGCCGCAGCGGCGCTCGGCGTCGAGCCTCGGCGGATGCTGAAAACGCTGATGGCCGAGGTCGATGGCCGGCCGGTCTGCGTCGTGGTGCCCTCCAACAAGGAGGTCAGCATGAAGAAGCTCGCCGCGGCGTTCGGCGGCAAGACCGCGAAGATGATGCGCCCGGCCGACGCCGAACGGCTGACCGGCTATCACGTTGGCGGCATCAGCCCGTTCGCCCAGAAGAAGCGCGTGCCCACCGTCATCGAACAGGCCGCGCTGGCCGACGCCACGGTCTTTCTGAACGGCGGCCAGCGCGGGCTGCAGATCGAGATCGCTCCCAACGATGCGCTCGCCGCGCTGCAGGCGATGGCGGCGGCGCTGACGGAGTGAATGTGCGGGAGGATACTCATGAACCTTGTGTCAGACGACTGAGACTCAATTCGGCGGGCAATCACCGGACAAGGACTCCCGTCAAAGCGGAGGGTGGCAAGTCGCAGCATTGACGCAAGGGTTCTGCGGGGGAACAGCGACTTGATTTGCGAATTATCGAGACGAAAACAAGGGAGAGAAACCATGCGTTCCATTCTCGCAGCCGCCGCTGTCCTCGCCGCGCTCGGCGCCACGCCAGGCATCGCCCGCGATTATCCGTGGTGCGAACGGACCTCATTCAACGGCTTCAATCCGAGTTGCTCGTTCACGTCTTACCGACAGTGCATGGCTACCGTGAGCGGCCAGCGCGGCGATTGCATTCTGAATCCGCGGCTGGCGTTTGGCGAGCAGCGGCGCCAGGGCCGCGTGGTCCGCGACCGTTCCGGGGATGGCTGGGACAACGGCTGGAATCGCGGCTGGTAGTTTTGACGGCCTCCAGACTGGATCGATACCAGACGCCGGAACATTGCCAGTCAGCGCGGGTTTGCTGCACAACGACATGTGGAGCAAGCCATGGACATCAAACCGGACCGTGACGTCGCGTGGTGCATGCTCGCGGCGATCATGATCGGCAATGTCATTTGTGCGATCGTCTATCTGCCGAACTGGTATTAGACATAGTGATATCGGTCCCCGGGCGCGGTGCACTGCGCCGCCTTCTTGGCGGCGTGGTGCGCCGCACATCCGGGGTCCCGGTTGCGTAAGAAAGAAACCGGGATCCGGACCTGCGGAGCGGCATAACAATGCCGCACCGCGTCCGGGAAACGGCCCCTGTTTTCAATCCAAACGATGAGACTCCAGCCCCGTCTCAGGCGGCGCGCACCGAATTCAGGAAGTTGGCGACTTCGCGCTTGAGGCGGGCGCTTTCGCCGGACAGCGATTTCGCGGCGGTCAATACCTGCGACGACGCCGTGCCGGTCTCGCTGGCGCCGCGCTGCACGTCGGTGATATTGGCGGAGACCTGCTGGGTTCCTTGCGCGGCCTGCTGCACGTTGCGGGAAATTTCCTGGGTGGCGGCGCCCTGCTCTTCCACGGCCGCAGCGATCGTCGAGGCGATTTCCGACATCCGGCCGATGGTATCGCCGATTTCACGGATGGCTCCGACCGACTCCTGCGTCGCGGCCTGAATGCCGCTGATCTGCGCACTGATCTCGCCGGTAGCCTTCGCGGTCTGCTCGGCCAGCGCCTTTACCTCGGAGGCGACAACGGCAAAGCCACGCCCGGCCTCGCCCGCCCGCGCAGCTTCGATGGTCGCGTTCAACGCCAGCAGATTGGTTTGCCCGGCGATGGTATTGATCAGTTCGACGACGTCGCCGATGCGGGCCGCCGCCTTTGCCAGTTCACCGACGCGGTCGTTGGTTTTCTGCGCCTGCTCCACCGCCTCATGGGCGATGCGGGCCGAGTCCTGAACCTGGCGACTGATTTCGTTGACCGACGAGGACATCTCTTCGGTGGCAGACGCGACCGACTGCACATTGGTGGAGGCTTCTTCAGAAGCGGCCGCGACCAGCGTGGTCAGTTGTTCCGACCGCTCGGCGGTCGATGTCAGGGTGCCGGCGGAAGCTTCCAGTTCGGTGGACGCGGACGATACGATATCGACGATCTCGCCGATCATCGCTTCGAAGTCGCCGGTCAGCCTGTCCACGCGCTGGCCCCGCTGGATCTTGGCATCGGCCTCGACGGCAGCCGCTTCGTCGGCGGCCTTCTTGGCGACGAGAGCCTCCTTGAAGATCTGCAACGATTTCGCCATCGTCCCGATCTCGTCGGTGCGGTCCGTCGCGGGAATCGCAACCTCGTGCCGGCCGGCGGCAAGCTCGCTGACCGCCTCGGTGATCGTTGCCAGCGGCGTAATCACCCGGCGGCGCAGCATCACCGTGACGCCGGCCAGGACACCAAGCAGGGTCAGCACGGCCGCGCACGTCAGCGCGAGCATCAGCAAGGCTTCGTTGCGGGCCGTCTTTGCCCGCTCTGCCGCCTCGGCCAGCGCCGCGTCGCGCACCACGATGAAGGCCTCAATGGCCGGTACGATGGCCTCAGCAAATTCGCCCGACGTCATGGCATATTTACCGTCGCTGCGCGCGGCCGGCATTTCCTTTTCCATGGTTGGCGCTACGCGCCCAAAGTAGCCCTCGATCGCGACCCTGAGCGGTTTGGCAAGACGCTCGGGCTTGCCAAGCTGATCGACGGTGGCCTCGATCCGTTCGCGACCGCTATCGATACGACCCTGGCCACGGTCCATCGTAGAAATTTCTGCGGCCGTCAGCGGACGCCGGGCGCTGAGCGGAAGCGAAAATGTCGCCGCACGACTGCCGCCGGAGACCCGGATGTCCTGGGCCGTCCGGGCGACGCTCAGCAGCGCCGTCAGCGAGGCATCGGCAACGGCGACCTTGTTTTCCAGACGGTTCAGCAGCGGCTCGACCATGGCGATGGCCTTGCCGATGCCGGGCAGGAAGCCCTTGACCACCGCGGGATCGCGCGCGGTCATGGGGACAATCATGGCGCGGTCGGCGGCTGGGCGAACTTCGGAAAGGCTTACCGCCGCAGCGTTCAGGCCATCGATCACGAGCTCGCCGTCGCTGAGCGCGCCGACGGCAGCCCGCGCGTTGGCGAACGCCTGGTCGGATACCTTCGCTACTTTGACAACGGTCTCAAGCTGCGCCGGGGTGGCGGCGGCTTCCTGAAACAGCGGGCCGACATAGGGCGCTCGCTGGGCCGCCATGCTCTGCCCGACCACCAGAACAGCACCAAAGGCTTCCACGGCCTTGATCGCATCACTCTTGCTGGCGACGGTGTTATACTGGGGCACGATCACCTCAGCACCCAACAAGACAGCCAATCCGGTCACCGAGAGCATTGATAGCGAAAACAGCCGACCGATTTGCATGATGCGTTTCCCTTATTTCGTTCCGCCGAATCTATTGGAGAGGGCATAAGATCGGCTTAACGATCCGGACGACCACAGACGCGCGAATGGTAGTTCGGTAGTGGGAGCAGGATCTGCGGACTTCTTCCGCATTCCCGTTGCTACATTCGAACTATCATCGGGAGTTCATGCGAATCGTCCACGCGACGGCGCGTTGAAATCGTGTCCCGGACGCGGTGCGGCATTCTCAGGCGATGCCCTTGCATCGCCGCTATGCCGCTCCGCAGATCCGGGATCCCGGTTTCTCTCTTCGCAAGCAACCGGGACCCCGGATCTGCGGCGCACCACGCCGCCCCAGCGATGCTACGCATCGCAAGAGGCGGCGCAGTGCACCGCGTCCGGGGAATGATACGATTGATACCGGCCCTCGGCTCAGGCGGCGCGCACTGAATTCAGGAACTTGTCCACTTCCAGCTTGAGCTGCGTGCTCTCACTGGACAGCGATTGCGCGGCGGACAGCACCTGCGAGGCGGCCGAGCCGGATTCATCGACGCCGCGCTGCACATCGGCGATGTTGGCGCTGACCTGCATCGTGCCCTGCGCGGCCTGCTGCACGTTGCGTGAAATCTCCTGGGTAGTGGCGCCCTGCTCTTCCACCGCGGAGGCAATCGCCGAGGCGATCTCCGACATCTGGCCGATGGTGCTGCCGATCTCGCGGATGGCGGCCACGGAGTCCTGCGTCGCGGCCTGGATGCCGTTGATCTGCTGACTGATCTCGCTGGTTGCTTTCGCGGTCTGCTCGGCGAGCGCTTTCACTTCGGCGGCGACCACCGCAAAGCCGCGGCCGGCTTCGCCGGCGCGCGCCGCTTCGATGGTGGCGTTGAGCGCCAGCAGGTTGGTCTGCCCGGCGATGGAATTGATCAGCTCGACGACGTCACCGATCCGGCTGGCGGCCGTCGCCAGTTCGCCGACGCGCCGGTTGGTTTCGCTGGCCTGCCCGACCGCATCGTTGGCAATGCGTGCGGATTCCTGCACGCGGCGGCTGATCTCGTTGACCGAAGACGACATCTCCTCGGTGGCCGACGCTACCGACTGCACATTGGTGGAGGCTTCTTCCGATGACGCGGCGACGGCCACGGTCAGCGATTGCGAACGCTCCGAAATCGACGTCAGCGTGCCGGCCGAAGCCTCGAGTTCCTTCGACGCCGACGACACCTTCTCCACGATCTGGCCGACCGCGCCTTCGAATCCATCGGCGAGCTTCATCATCTCGCGCTGCCGCTCACCGGCGGCGCGCTGTTCGACGGCGCTCTGCTCGGTCTTCATGCGCTCGACCTCGAGGCCGTTGGCCTTGAACACCGCCAACGCGGTCATGATCTCGCCGATCTCGTCGCCGCGGCGCGACACCGGGGTTTCCACCGTGAGGTCGCCCTGCGCCAGACGTTTCATGGCGGCGATGCTCGCCTTGAGCGGCCGCGCCACGCCGTTGCGTGCTGCGATGAAATTGGCGACGATGGCCAGGAACATCACGCCGACCGTCGCATAGATGATGAACCACAGGGTCTCGTTGGCGGTTTCGAGAAATTCGACCTTCTTGATACCGACATAGAGGATGCCGAGCACGTCGCCCTGGGCGTCGAGGATCGGGTCGTAGGCCGTCATGTAGTTCTCGCCGAGAATCGTCACCTCGCCGCGGAACGGCGTCTTGCGCTCGATCACGGATTCATAGGCCGCGCTGCGCGCCAGTTGAGTGCCGGTGGCGCGGGCGCCGTCCGGCTTCATGACGTTGGTCGCGATCCTTGTATCTTTCATGAAGATGGTGGCGGTGCCGCCGACCAGGGTCTTGATCTTGTCGACCACGCTGACGTCGCCGTTGAGCACGTTCGTGCCGGCAAACAGCTTGCCGTCCTCGATCTTGAAGGTGCTGCCGCGCGTGCGCAGCGCATCCCACGCCACGCGCATATTGGTATCGACCCGCTCCGCCGCCGTCTTCGCAGCGCCGCGCTCCAGCACGAACTTGGCGACGCCGGTGACGCAAACACCGAGCACCAGAATGCCCGACACCGACATTACCATGATGCGGGCGACAAGGCCGAGGCTGCGGCGCGGCTTGGGGCTGCTCGGTGATGACATGGCAATCTCCTGAACGGGCATCGAGCCGCTAAAATACTAATTTGGTCATCGCCACGCGCGCGCGACAATCGGACATTCACACGACGGGAATGCGCCTGCGGCGCGGTTGCTATACATGTGAATGTACCCACGACCCGTATGGGACACGTTAACGACGCAGGCGGCCGAACGATGTGATCGTGCACAAACGCCAAAACTTCGGCATCATGATACCAAAGTGCCGCGCCAAATCGACGCTGGCGCTTGTCATGTGGCTAGAGTTTGCCGCTGGCAAAAACCCATGCGGCGATCGCCGCCGGCAGGCCGACGGCAAACCATGAGAACACCCGCCCGGCCTCGTCGAGCAGCAGCGCCGACAGCAGCCCGGCCAGCGACAGCACGCCGATGACAACCGGGATTCCGAACACGCGGAGCCAGCCGCCGGCACGGCGCGAGGTCGGCTTCATGAGGTCAGCCGCAACACCGGCGCGGCGGGGCGCGCGACGCGACGCGTCTTCTTGCGGCGCACCCACCACAAATACAACCCGCTACCGAGCACGACGATGGTCAGCCCGTCGAGCAGCGCCCAGATGATCTTCAGCGGCATGCCGCCGTAATCGCCGAAATGCAGCGGCTGCGACACCAGCAGCGCCTTGAGATAGAGCGGCAGCTCGCCGGCGGCAGCAACGGACGCGTTCTCACCGTCGAGCAGCACCGGCTTGACGACGCGCGCGGTCAGCGTGGTGTCGCCGCGCATGAAGGCGGCGAAGTGATGCGACGACGTGAACGGCGTCCCGGGAAAAGCGATGAAGGACACATCCATCCCCGGCGCGGCTTTCATGGCGTTGCCGACCACGGCATCGAGCGAGGCGAGGTGCGACGGCGCCGGTCGGCCGGCATAGGGCGCCACCATCGCCGCCAGCTCGGTGGACTTCCACTGGTTCAGCATCACTTCCGCCAGTGTATTGATGACCCCGGTTCCACCGACCACCAGCGCCCACACCACGGTGATGACGCCGAGCAGATTGTGCCAGTCGAGCCAGACGATGCGGCGCGACTTCTCCGCGCGGATGGTTGCAAAGTTCAGGCGCCGGGTGAACGGCCAGTACAGCACGACGCCGGAAACGATCGCGAGCATGAACAGTAGGCCCATCGCGCCCATGAACAGCTTGCCGGGCTGGCCAAGAAACACGTCGGTGTGCAGCTTCAGCACGATCAGCATCGGGCCGACGCCGACCAGGCCGAGCGGCCTGCCCGTATAGGCATCGAACGACTTGACGACGGCATTGTCCGGCGCGCCGTCGACCGCGGTGTTGGTGAAGGCGGTGACGCTGGCCGGCTCGTCCTTGTCCCAGGCCAAATACTGCAGCACGCTGCCGGGATGATCGGCCAGCGCGGCGCGGCCGATCGCCTCGATGCTCAGTTTTTGCGCTCCGAGCTGATGCGCTTCCGGCTTCGGCGCATAGCCCAGCGCCGCGTCGATCTCATGATGAAAGATCAACGGCAGGCCGGTCAGGCACAACAGCAGTAGAAATACTGTCGAGACCAGGCTGGTCCATTTGTGGACCCAGGACCAGATGCGGGCCGTTCGCGCTTTCAGTGCCGCCTCCTCTCAGGCGTTACCACTTGTAGCCGATGCTGCCGACAACGCGGCGGCGATCGCCGTAGAAGCACGACACGGTGCCCGCGCAGTTGGCGACGTAAATCTCGTCGGTGATGTTGGTGAGGTTCACCGCCAGCCGCCAGTTCTGCCATTCGTAGTGAACCGCGGCGTCGCCGAGCGTCCGCGACGGCACCGGCAGGGTATTGGCGGTGTCGGCGAAGGACGAGCCGACGTAGCGCACGCCGCCGCCGAAGCCGAAGCCGCGCAGCCAGCCATCCTGGAACGTGTAGTCGGCCCAGCCCGACGCCATCTGCCGCGGCGTATTGGTCGGCACGGTGCCGACCAGCGTCGGATCGAGATCCTTGCTGACGAACAGGTTGTAGGTGGTGAACGAACCGGTGACCTTGAAGCCCGGCGCCAGATTGGCGACGGCTTCCAGCTCAAGTCCGCGCGAGGTGACTTCGCCGTTCTGCGTCTGCACAACAGGCACCGAATTGGGAAGCGTGCTCAGCGCGTTCTTGCGCTTCAGGTCGAACAGCGCGACGCCGAAATGGCCGTCGAAGCCGTTCGGCTGGAACTTGACGCCGACCTCGGTCTGCTCGCCGGTTTCGGGCAGCAGCAACTGGTTCGCCGCATTGAGGCCGACGACCGGATTGTAGCTGGTCGCGTACGACACATACGGCGCGAGACCGTTGTCGAAGTTGTAGATCAGGCCGGCGCGGCCGCTGAACTTGCTGTCTTCGCGGCTGAGATTGGTGCCGCCGGCCAGCCGGTCTTCGCGCCCGACATCGACCCAGTCGTTGCGGCCGCTCAGCACCAGCGTCAGCCGGTCGAGCTTGATCTGGTCCTGCAGATAGACGCCGAGCTGCTTCTGCGTGAAGCTGCCGTCCCGGTAGTTGGAGAACCCGCCGGGATCGACGACGTTGCCGTAGGTTGGACTGAACGCGTTGATCGACGCCCAGCCGAAGTTGAAGCCCTGGGTTTCGGCGAGCTGATAGTATTTGAGGTCGAGTCCGACCAGCGCCTTGTGGCTCAGGATTCCGGTGTCGAAACGATATTCGACCTGGCTGTCGAGATTGGCCTGGTTGGCGATGCCGCGGGTGCCGAACTTGTAGCGCGCGATATCGCCGGTCGCCAGGTTGGCGTTCCCGTTGCCGGTCAGGCCGGTGTAGTTGACGTCGGTATGGGCGAAGCGCGCATTCTGCCGGAAGGTAACGCTGTCGGAAAGATGACGCTCGAACTGGTAGCCGAGCATTTCCTGCTCGCGCTTGAACTGATCCTGGGTGGGATCGCCGACGAACAGCTTGGTGGGAATGCGGCCATACGGCGCGTCAACGACCGTACCGACATAGGGCAGGAAGTTGGCGGCGCGGGTCTCGTTGTAGGATGCCGATGCCAGCACCGTCAGGGTGGTGTCGGCGTCGGGCTTCCAGGTCACCGACGGCGCGATGAAGTAGTTGTTGTTTGGCGTGTAGTCGGTCTGGGTTCCGCCGTTCTGCACCTGGCCGACGAAGCGCGTATACAGCTTGCCGTTTTCCGGCGCGAGGGCGATCGGGGTGTTGATATCGAAGGCGAAATAGCCGTTGCCGAAATTATCGACGCCGGTCTCGACGTAACGGATCGGCTCTGCCTGCGGCATCTTGCTGACGACGTTGACGATGCCGCTCGGGCTGGAACCGCCATACAGAATCGCCGACGGACCGCGCAGCACTTCGACGCGCTCCATGTTGAAAGGCTGCAGCTTCCAGCTCGCATAGGACGTGTAGAACAACTGCAGGCCGTCGAGGAACACGCTGTTGTCGTCCGACTTGAAGCCGCGGATCAGGAACCAGTCGTTGCGGTTGTCTGCGCCGAACGTGCCCGCGGCCACGCCGGCCGTGTAGTTCAGGATCTGGTCGAATTTCGAGGGCTTCTGGTCGCGGATCTGCTCGGCTGAGATCACCGAGATGGCCTGCGGCGTCTCGTTGATCGGCGTGTTGGTCTTGGTGCCGGCCATGCTGCGGTTGGCGACGTAGCCTTGCACGGCGCCACGGGGATTTTCAACGAACGGCGCGTTGCGCGGCGCGACGGGCGCGCGGGAAACCGCGGCGCTGCGGGCCGCGCGCGGGGTG
>NZ_JAQGJD010000157.1 GCF_028290785.1 Tardiphaga sp.
TTCGAGGGCGACTTCAAGATCAAGTTCAATCTCGCGCCGCCGATGCTGCCCGGCGTCGATTCCTCGGGCCGGCCGAAGAAGCGCGCTTTCGGCGCTTGGATGATGCCGCTGTTTCGCGCGCTGGCAGGCCTGCGCGGTTTACGCGGTACGCCGCTCGACCTGTTCGGCTACAGCGCCGACCGCAAGCTGGAGCGTGACCTGATCGCCGGCTACGAGAAGGACGTTGCCACCGTGCTCGGTTTGCTGTCGCCGCTGACGGTGGACACGGCGGTGGCGCTGCTGTCGCTGCCCGATCAGATTCGCGGCTATGGTCCGGTGAAGGAAGCCTCGGTGGAAGCCGCCAAGGTTCGCTATGCGGAATTGGCGAAAGACCTCGCCAACCCGCCGCCGGCACCGCGCCAGATCGCAGCGGAATAGCAAAGGCCGTAGGGTGGGCAGGCGCGCGCTGGCGCCGTGCCCACCGCTCATACGTTGTGAGGCGGTAGGTACACATCGCCGCGCTTGCGCGGCCGATGCTTTGCCCACCTTACGATCTTCATTTCCGCTGTGCGAAATCTGCTTTCGCAAACCCGCCGCGCGTTTGCGCGTCTTGCCAACGCCGCTTCGACGCGCCAAGACTTCCGCGGGAACGAAACACCAGCGGAGAATTTCTTGAGCATCAAAGGCAAGGCGTACCTCGCCGGGATCTACGAGCATCCGACCCGGCATGCACCCGACAAATCCACCGCGCAATTGCACGCCGAATGCGCCCGCGGCGCGCTGATCGACGCCGGCCTGACCAAGCACGACATCGACGGCTACATCTGCGCCGGCGATGCGCCGGGCGGCGTCATGGCGATGGCCGATTACATGGGCCTCAAGGTGCGCCATCTCGATTCCACTGAAACAGGTGGTTGCTCCTACATCATTGCGCTCGGTCACGCCGCCGAGGCGATCAATGCCGGCAAGGCGTCGATCGTGCTGGTGACTCTGGCCGGCAAGCCGCGCACCGGCGCGATGCCGCCGCGCGCCGTCGGCCCCGAGGTCGATTTCGAAGCCGCCTATCAGGCCACCACTCACAACATCTACGGCATGTGCGCGCTGCGCCATATGCATGATTACGGCACCACCAGCGAGCAACTGGCCTGGGTCAAGGTCGCCGCCTCGCATCACGCGCAGTACAACCCGCATGCGATGCTGAAGGACGTTGTTACCGTCGAGGACGTCATCAACTCGCCGCTGATCTCCGATCCGCTGCATCGTCTCGATTGCTGCGTCGTGTCGGACGGCGGCGGCGCCATCATCGTGACCTCGGAAGAGATCGCGCGCAGCCTGAAGCAGCCGCTGGTACGGATGATCGGCCACGGCGAGGCGTTGAAAGGCCCGCGCGGCGGCAAGGATCTCGATCTGACCTATTCGGCCGGCGTGTGGTCCGGTCCCGCGGCCTTCGCGGAAGCCGGCGTCAAGCCGTCGGACATGAAGTACGCCTCGATCTACGACAGCTTCACCATCACCGTGATCATGCAGTTGGAAGACATCGGCTTCTGCGAGAAGGGCCAGGGCGGCAAGTTCGTCGCCGACGGCAACCTGATCTCCGGCGTCGGCAAGCTGCCGTGGAATACCGATGGCGGCGGTCTCTGCAACAACCACCCCGTCAATCGCGGCGGCATGACCAAGATCCTCGAAGCCGTGCGCCAGTTGCGCGGCGAAGCTCATCCCAAGGTGCAGGTGCCGAATTGCGACCTCGCGGTCGTGCACGGTACCGGCGGCCTGCTCGGCGTGCGCCATGCGGCCTCGACCGCCATTCTGGAGCGCGTGTAATGGAAACGACAGCGAAGAAGTATCCTGCGCCGGAAGGCAATCCCGAGACCAAGGAATATTGGGAGGCGGCGGCCAAGGGCAAGCTGCTGTTCAAGCGGTGCACCGCGTGCAACGAACCGCATTACTTTCCGCGCTCGATCTGCCCGTTCTGCTTCTCGGACCAGACCGTGTGGGAAGAGAGTTCGGGAGAAGCCGAGATCTACACTTTCAGCCTGATGCGCAAATCCGCCACCGGGCCTTATGCCATCGGCTACGTCACGCTGAAGGAGGGCCCGTCGCTGCTGACGAACTTCGTTGATTGCGACCTGGCGACGCTGAAGATCGGGCAGAAGGTCAAGGTGGTGTTCAAGCCGACAGATGGCGCGCCGCTGCCGTTTTTCACGCCGGCGTAGCGGCGCGCTTTCTTCCCTCTCCCCCGCGAAGCGAAGCTTCGTTAGCTGGGAGAGGGTGGCCGCGCGCAGCGCGGACGGGTGAGGGGTAGCCAGAAGCGCTTGCGCCTGCGGCCCCCCTCACCCATCACAGCTTGGAGCGGGCACCTGTGCTGCCCTCTCCCACAAGGGGAGAGGGCGCCAGCATGAGCGCCGCAAAAAATTAGGGAGCGAATACCCATGCCAATCAACTACAAACAGCTGATGGCGCTGAAGAACATCGGCCAGCCTTACAGCTACTCCGACCGCGACGTCATGCTGTACGCCTACGGCATTGGCCTCGGCGCCGATCCGATGGACGAGCGCGAGCTCGCCTTCGTCAACGAAGCCTATTACTCCGACCGCCCGTTGAAAGTGGTGCCGACCTTCGCCTCGGTGGCGGCGTGGGGCTCCTCGCCGGGCGAGATGAACCTCAACAAGCTGATGGTGGTCGATGGCGAGCGCGACATCACCTTCCACAAGCCGATGCCGGTGGCGGCGAAGATCACCGCCGATTCCAGCGTGCTCGACGTGTTCGACAAGGGCAAGGACAAGGGTGCCGTGATCCGCCACAAGACCGTGCTGCGTGATGAAAGCGGCGTCGAACTGGCGACCTTGGTGGCGTCGCGTTTTGCCCGCGGCGATGGCGGCTTCGGCGGTCCGTCGGGCGGCCAGCCCGAGCCGCACACGATGCCGACCCGCGCGCCCGACCAGAGCGTCGATATCTCCACTCGGCCGGACCAGGCGCTGGTCTACCGGCTGTGCGGCGATCGCAACCCGCTGCACTCCGATCCCGACTTCGCCAAGCGGGCCGGCTTCCCGCGCCCGATCCTGCATGGTATGTGCACCTACGGCATCACCTGCCGCGGCGTGCTGCAGACGTTTGCCGATTACGATCCCGCGGCCTTCCGGCAGCACGCGGTGCGGTTTTCGTCGCCGGTCTATCCCGGCGAGACCGTCACCATGGACCTGTGGAAGGACGGCAACGTGGTGTCGTTCGAAGCCAAGGTGAAATCGCGCAACGTTACCGTCATCAAGAGCGGCAGGACGGTGCTTGCGTAACTTGTTTGCCCCGGACGCGGCTGGTCAACCGTCGTCGTTTCAGGGCATATTGCGCCGCGACGGGGCAGGCGGTGCCGTTCCGGGCGGATTTCTCAAGGAGACACCATGAAGCTGACCCCAAAGGCTGCCGGCACGTTCGCCATCGCGCCGACTCCGTTCCATGACGACGGCCGCGTGGATGACGCGTCGATAGACCGGCTTACCGATTTCTATGCGGAGGCTGGTTGCGACGGTATCACCGTGCTCGGCATTATGGGCGAAGCGCCCAAGCTTGAGGCCGCCGAGGCCCAGGCGGTGGCGACGCGCTTCGTCAAGCGCTCCAAGTCCATGCAGATCATCGTCGGCGTGTCGTCGCCGGGCTTTGCGGCGATGCGCTCCCTGGCCCGCGCCTCGATGGATGCCGGCGCCGCCGGCGTGATGATCGCGCCGCCCCCGACGCTGCGCACCGACGACCAGATCACCAGCTATTTTAAGCAGGCGATCGAAGCGATCGGCGATGATATTCCGTGGGTGCTGCAGGATTATCCGTTGACGCTGACGGTCGTGATGACGCCCGCGGTCATCCGCAAGATCATCATGGATTCCAAATCCTGCGTGATGCTGAAGCACGAGGACTGGCCAGGCCTGGAGAAGATCACCACGCTGCGCGGCTTCCAGAAGGACGGTTCGTTGCGCGAACTCTCGATCCTCACCGGCAACGGCGGCGTGTTCCTGGATTTCGAGATGGAGCGCGGCGCCGATGGCGCGATGACCGGTTACGCTTTTCCCGAACTGCTGGTGGATGTGGTCAGGCTGCAGAAGCAGGGCGAGCGCGACAAGGCGCATGATCTGTTTGACGCGCATCTGCCGCTGATCCGCTACGAGCAGCAGCTCGGCATCGGGCTCGCTGTGCGCAAATACGTGTTGCAGAAACGTGGCGTCATTGCCTCCGCGGCCCAGCGCAAGCCGGGTCCGACGATCACGGCGACGGCCAAGGCCGAGATCGATTACCTGCTGTCGCGTGTCGCCCGCTTCGACAAGCGCGCTAACCTGCAGCAGCAGTCCCGCGCGGCAGGTTAACGGGTACCCTCGGTCGTCATGCCCGGCCTTGTGTCGGGCATCTACGGATGCCGTTGCAAAACATCGGGAATGGCCGGGAAGAGCCCGGCCATGACAACGGATAGGTCCGGGACAAGGACCGTTCAGGGAGCGAAACTCATGCCCACCGAGCCCGGCGCTGCGCGGCCTGCGTCCACGATCCTGCTGCTTCGGCAGGGCGCCATCGATGCCATCGAGGTGTTCATGATGGTGCGGCACTATCAGATCGAGTTTGCCTCCGGCGCGCTGGTGTTTCCCGGTGGCAGCGTCGATGCCGGCGATAAGGACATTGTCGCCCGTCCGGACCTGTATGCCGGCGGCGCCGGGCACGATGCCGCGACATTGAATTTTCGGATTGCCGCGATCCGCGAGACATTCGAGGAGAGCCGCATCCTGCTTGCGCGACCGCGCGGCTCGCACGAACTGATCGACGCGAAACGGGCCGGCGAAATCGCCGATAGCCATCGCGATGCCCTGAATGAGGGTAAGGTGAAATTCGCCGATATCGTCGCCGGCCACGATCTTGTTCTGGCGCTCGACCTGCTGGTGCCTTACGCGCACTGGATCACTCCGGTGGGAATGCCAAAACGGTTCGATACCTGGTTCTTTCTCGCCGAGGCGCCGCCGGAACAGGTCGGCCTGCACGACGGCAAGGAATCCACTGACTCGATCTGGCTGTCGCCGCGTGACGCGCTGGAGGGCGGCGCGAACGGTCGCTTCACGCTGCCGTTTCCCACCACGCGCAACCTGATCAAGCTGGGCAAGCAACCAGGCGTCCAGGCCGCGCTTGACGACGCCCGCGCGAGCTCAGTGGTCACGGTTACGCCGGTGGTCACCAGGCACGGCGACAAGCGGCAGCTACGGATTCCAGCCGAGGCCGGCTACGACGGTGAGGTGTTCGAACTGACAGGCACGCCTTAACCCAGAGCTTAACGACGTCGAATTCGGTAGCTCTACCGAGTTAAGGTTTGTTAAGGTAGCAATCTGTAAAATACTCTACCCCTCAACGGTCATCGCAACGGGGCACGGCGACGCGATCCCGGCAGAACAGCATCGCGCTGGGGGCTCCGCAGGCGGGGCGTCCAGTCTGTTCCCCCGGGGCGCGAAGTCGGGGTATATTGCCGCCGTCTGCAGCCCGGTTCCTGACATGCCATCTGCCATCGCGGCGTTTTTCCAGCGGATCCGATCGTCCTCGCTTTCGATCGGGCAGCTGACTTTCAGCGGGTTCTTGCTGGTACTGGCGGTCGTCCTGATCACCAGCATCGCCAGCGTGGTCGCGATCCGCCACCTCGACATGACTTTCGGCGAGTTGCAGCGGCTGCAGACCGTTGGAGATCTCGCCGAGGATATCGACCGTCGGCTCAGCAGCCTGCGGCTGGCGGCGCGGGATTTCGTCACCGATCCGGATGCCCAGCCGGAAAGGGTCTCGCAGGCGGCGGCATCGCTCGGCGAACTCCTGAAGAAGACCCGGATCGAACTGGCGCCCGAGCAGCGCGACATGATTGACGGCGTCGCCGCGCGGCTGATCAGCTACCGCGAAGGCATCGACAGGGTCAGCGCCCTGATCGGCCGGCGCTCCGCGCTGGTCGCGGCCTTGCCGCCGCTGCGAGAAAAATTCGAAGCCGCGATCGGCGAGACGCCGAACCGCGCCACCGCCCGCAACCTGTTCAAGGCCCAGAACCAGATCAACGCAGCTCTGCTGGCGCGCGATCCCGTCAATGCCGAGCAGGCCGCGCAGCAGATGCGGGCCCTGCCGATCGATGATCCGCCGCTGCGCACTGCGGCGGATGGCTATGCCGATGGCATCAGCGCGATCGCTGCCGCTGAAAGTGAGATCGCCGACCTTGACCGCGAAGTGCTCGGTACCGAGGGTCGGCTGATCGGCCGCGTCACGGAATTGCTGCGCGAGCTCAGTGCGCGGCGTGGCCGGGTGCTGTCCGGGGATTTCGCGCGCACGCTGACCGAGGCAAAATGGCAGAGCATCGCGCTCGGCAGCGCCGGCGTGCTGGTCGGTCTGCTTGCCGCTCTGTTCGTGGTGCGCCGCACGGTGAAACCGCTTAATGCGATTTCGAAAGCGATCCGGGCGCTGGCCGGCGGGGCGAAACACACTTCGATTCCGGCCACCGATATCGACAATGAGATCGGCGATATCGCGCGTGCCGCAGAGGTGTTCCGCCGCACCCTGGTGGAGGCCGACGCCGCCCGCGAGGCCGCCGTTCGCGCGCTCGCCGAGCAGCGCCTCGCGGAAGAAAGCTATCGCAAACTGTTCGAGGGCTCGGTCGATGGCATCTATGTGACCACACCTGCAGGTGCGCTGCTCAACGCCAATCCGGCGCTGGCGCGGATCATGGGTTACGATACGCCGGAAGAGTTGATCCGCGCCACGCTGGACATTTCGCGCAGCATCTATGTCGATCCGGACGCGCGCGCCGAATACCAGCTACGGATGGAACGCGACGGCATGGTGCGCGAATTCGAATACCAGGTCCGGCAGCGGCACTACACAATTCTCTGGCTGTCTGATAGCGCCACCGCGGTGCGCGACGAAAACGGCGTGGTGGTGCGCTATGAAGGCACGGTGCGCGACATCACCAATCAGAAGCGCGCCGAGGCTGCGGTCAGGGAAGGCCGCCGGCTGTTGCAGCAGGTGATCGACACGGTGCCAGCGGTGATCAACGTCAAGACCACCGACCTGCGCTACGTGTTGATGAACCGGTACATGGCCGGCATCTTCGGCATCGAGCCCGGCGACGCAATCGGCCGCACAACTGCGGAGTTGATGGCGCGCTACGGCGCGGCGAAAACCAGCGAGCCCGACAGGCGCGTACTGGAAACCCGCGATGGCCTGGGCTTCTACGAAGAGGAATATCAGGATGCCGCAGGCTCCATGCGGCAGTGGCTGGTCAACAAGCAGCCGCTGCTGAATCCGGAGGGCAAGCTCGAGAACATCGTCACCGTCGCACTCGACATCGGCGAGCGCAAGCGCAGCGAGCAGGAAATGCGCAAGGCCAAGGACGCCGCCGAGGCCGCGTTGCGCAATCTGCGCGAGACGCAGAACTCGCTGATCGAGGCCGAGAAACTCGCGGCGCTGGGGCGGCTGGTCGCCGGCGTGGCGCATGAGGTCAACAATCCCGTCGGCATCAGCCTGACGGTGGCGTCGTCGCTCGAACGCAAGATCGCGATGTTCGGCGAGGAAGTAGCGCGCGGCGACCTGCGGCGCTCCAGCCTGACCGAGTTCATCGATTCCAACCGGGATGCGGCGGCGCAGCTGGTTGCCAATCTCAATCGCGCAGCCGAACTGATCCAGTCGTTCAAGCAGGTCGCCGCGGACCGCAACTATTCCGACCAGCGGGTGTTCGACCTCGCTGACCTCACGGAGCAGGTGGTGACAAGTCTGAAGCCCGGACTGCGCAAGCAGAACCTGGCGCTGTCGGTCGACTGCAAACCCAACCTGATCATGAACAGCTACCCCGGGCCGTATGGCCAGGTGCTGACCAACCTGTTTCTCAATGCGGTGGCGCATGCGTTTCCGAACGGCGGCGGCGGTGCGGTGGAGATCAGCATCCAGGAATCCGGTGACGACCATGTCGAGGTGGTGTTTGCCGACAACGGGATCGGCATGAGCCCGGACGTTCGCCGTCGCGCCTTCGATCCGTTCTTCACCACGCGTCGCGATCAAGGCGGCACTGGGCTCGGCTTGCACATCGTTTACAGCATCGTCACCAATCGGCTCGGCGGCAGGCTGAACCTGCATTCGGAGCCGGGCAAGGGCACTCGCGTGCAGATCATCCTGCCGCGCGTCGCGCCGCTGGAAATGGCGGCGGAGTAGGCCTCGCTACTCCGTATCCGCCAGTTTGCGCAGCGTGGCGCGGAAAATCTGACTGGCCTTGCCGACCAAAGCAGTGCCGTTCATGATCGCCGAGGTATCGGTGAAAGTGCCGGAGACGCCGATGCCCACCGGCTGGTTCTGGCCGCCGAATAGCGGGCTTTGCGCCGGGCTTCGCGTGTGCTGCATCACGCTCACCTCGCCTTTGAAGGTGCCGGCGGCCTCGTTCGTAACGTAGCTGCCGACATAATACAGGTAGGCGTCGCCGCCAAGGATCTGCCCGTCGCGGAATATCACGACGCCGCTGCCCTTGCCCGACCGACCGTCCTCCAGATCGACGTGAATCGAATAAAGTCCGTTTTTCATAATGTCCTGACGGCGCGGCCCGTCCCTTGGCAGCGCATCTTGAACTATGCCAAACCCCGGGCGGCAACGTCAACGCGACACTTGGCGCTATGTACGGTGGCCAGGCGTCACGCGCGCACGGCAGGGATGCTGATAGCATCCAGCAGGATCGTTCGGCGGACACCGCGCCGCCCGCCATGTCGGCTAGCAGCGCGGCGTGAAGCAACGTGTTGGCTTCTGTGCGGATAGTTATCACCCGCGGATTCGCTGCAGCGCGAAGAGTTGCCATAGAAAGTTCAAAGAATCGCTTATCTTGCGAATAGACAGCCTGTCGCAGCATTTCTCCGCAGGCAGTCTTCGTTAGTCCCGTGATGCACTTTTGCGTAAGCGATACGACGCAAGGCGGGAAGTTGGCCCGCCACATGCATAGCCTTAACTGCGCTGGCCGGGGGCTGGAGCAAGCAAATGAGCGACTGGATGACTTCCGGCGCCGACGCGCCGTATTCGCGTAGCACAACTGTTTTTCACAAGGACCGCAGGCGACGCCGCGGTTGGCGGAAGTTTGGCGTTGCGGCCATGGGCATGGCTGTACTGTCGTTGCTACCGTTGGCGCACTCGGCCTTCGCGCGCGACCGCGGGCAGTTCGCCGCCACCAGCCCCGAACTGAAATCCTGGTTCGACAGCCTGCGTAGCGGTAAGGGGCCATGCTGCTCCGACGCCGATGGCAGCGCCGTCAGCGATGTCGACTGGGAGTCCAGCAGCGGCCACTACAAAGTCAGGCTCGAGGGCACTTGGTTCGACGTGCCCGATGAAGCCGTGATCACCGGACCGAACCGGGTGGGCCGCACCATGGTATGGCCCATGCAAGGCGCCGGCGGTATCACTATCCGCTGCTTCATGCCAGGCAGCATGACGTAGCTCAAGCGGTACGGCTTTGAGGTATCGTGAGCGTGTTCCCCTTAAGCGCGCCGCATCGAAGTGCGAGCGCCGGCGAACAGGCTGTGACGGACTCGCAACAGCAGTTGGCAAGCGAGCCCCGTAGGATTGCATGGCAGGATGGCAGAATGGCTCTTAACAACGGCCGAATCCTTCCTATACTCTCCGTGTCACAAACAATGAAAGGAGGTGGTCCAGTGTCTATTTCCAAGCGCTGTCACCTCGCTGAGGCCGCCCGCTAGGCTCATGCTTTGAGTCCGGCAAGGGCGCCGCCTTAGCGCCTTGGTTCAGCGAGAACGGGGAAGGGTGCACCGAGCGATCGGGGCACCCTTTCTTGCTTCAATGGGCAGCTTGATCCACAGCCAATCCATGGCAATCTATACGGCATTGCTCTGGTACGGAGTATGAGCGATGCCGAGGACGCCGCGTGATTTGGCAGACAGGATGCGCGCGCGCCGCGATCGGGCGGACGACGGCTTCCTGCGCGAGACCCTCACGCAGCCGCGTGAAAAAGCCCGCGCGACGGCGCGGGCGTTTCTCGACCGGTTTCCAAAGCAAGCCTATATGAGCGAAGTCGAACGCTGGCGCGAACTGCCGGGCGGCGAGATCGAATTCACGATGCGGCGGCTGCGGAGCGCGGATTGACGCTGCAGGCCGCGATCAGCTGTGAAATTTCACGTTCACTCATGCCGGGTGCGTGCGACGTTTCCGATTTGTCGGGCCCGCAGTCATGGATCGCGTAACCCATATCGAGAATCCGGCGCGGCGGATCCTCTTCGCGCGAACCGACCTCGATCACCAGCCCGCTGTCGGAAGCGTGCTGCCAGACCTCGGATTTCGTAGGGAAAGCCTTGCTGACTTTGACGTCGTTGGAAAACAGCGCGTAGGACATTCGAGGACCTCCGTTTCCAGCATCAATGCGCAATATGCCGTCTGGTTGCATTGCAGCAAGATCAACTTTGGTAGCGCGTGAACGGCCACAAGATCCAAGAGCTGCTGGGCCGTTGTTAGCCGAATCTAATCTCGTTCGCTGATCTGCAATTCCAACAGGGCCATGGTCTTGAGCATGGTCGGATCGCGCTCTCCCTCCCGCGTAGTCCGCAAAATGCTTTCGGCGATCGACTTCACATGGGCCGAGTTGACCGGATGCGGCAGCGTCGAAACGGCGCTATCCAGCGCTTGTTTCATCACTGAAATCGTATCCGGCGCAAACGCCGCGTTGGAAAAATCTTTCATGCAGGCCTCTTGAGTGCATCGAAGAAGCAGTGCGATCAGCGCGCGGCAATAATTTCTCGGAGGAACAATGGTTCCTTGCGGCGGCCGGCGCGTAGGGAATACGAACGTTTTGGGCATTGGGCGGTTATCTCGCCGGAGGCAGCGATGATGCAAGACGACCCGGCGAAGCACTACCAGGCAGAGGCGGAGAAATGTCAGCGTCTGGCCACGGATGCGACGTGCCCGGATGCGCGGGAATACTATGAGGCGTTGCGGCGCGATTACATCAAGCTGGCAGGGCGAGCGAAGAAGGCGGATTAGTTGTTCGCCAGTATTCTGGTGAAAATCGCGTTGCCGCAATCGATGAATTTTTCATGCAAGAGCCCCGCCGTTAGCGGGGCTCTTGGTATGCGTTCGCAAGCTGCCGACAGGCGATCAGCGCGTGCCCGAGGTCGTGGAGCCGGAGCCGGTCGGGGCAATCGTCGAACCGCTCGGCGAAGTACCGGCGCCGATGGTGCTGCCTGAGGGGTTCATCGAGCTGTTGGCACCGCTGTTCACCGCGCCCGATGTTCCAGCCCCGGAGGTGCCGGAACCGGTTGTGCCAGCGGTCGCGCCCGAACTGGACCCGGCCGTTCCGCCCGAAGCGCCTGCGCTCCCGCTGGCCTGCGCGAAAGCCAGTGACGAAGTGAGGGTGAGCGCCGAAGCCAATACAATGGTCGAAATTTTCATGTCGATTCTCCAGGTTGCTGATCCGGATAAATCGCCGATGGCGGCCATCGTTCCATCCGCCGCTGCCGCCTCTTGCCCGCTGGTGACCGCCGGAGATTTTACCGGTTCGGGGGTGGCTTTTGCGGCTTTCGCCGCTATGGTGCCGCCGTCGCACTCGTAGCTCAGCTGGATAGAGCATCGGATTTCGATTCCGAGGGCCGGAGGTTCGAATCCTTCCGAGTGCACCATTCCCGCGTCTGCCGATGTGTCGTAGGCCGCTGCTCAGGCCGCCGGCGAGACGTGCTTTCAAGGAATTACCGTGACTGACTACATCCGCAAAATCCTCGACACCCGGGTCTACGACGTCGCGGTCAACACCCCGCTCGATCCAATGGTGCGGCTTAGCGCGCGGCTCGGCAGCCCGGTGCTGCTGAAGCGCGAGGATCTGCAACCGATCTTCTCGTTCAAGATCCGCGGCGCCTACAACAAGATTTCGCAGCTGTCGCCCGAGCAGCGCGCCGCCGGCGTGATCTGCGCCTCGGCAGGCAACCACGCCCAGGGCGTGGCGCTGTCGGCGCAGCGGCTCGGCATCAAGGCCACCATCGTGATGCCGGTGACTACGCCGCCGATCAAGGTCGATGCGGTCAGGTACTGGGGCGGCGAAGCCATCCTGTTCGGCGACACCTTTGACGAAGCCTCGGCCCACGCGCGCCAGCTGGAAGCCGAGCGCGGCCTGACCTTCGTGCACCCCTATGACGATCCGGATGTGATTGCCGGGCAGGGCACCATCGGCATGGAGATCCTGCAGCAGCATCCCGATCCGATAGAGGCGGTGTTCGTGCCGATCGGCGGCGGCGGCCTGGCCGCGGGCGTGGCGTCATTCATCAAGTTTCTGCGGCCCGAAACGAAAGTCATCGGCGTCGAGCCGGTCGATGCGGCCTCGATGAAGGCGGCGATATCGGCGGGCGAGCGCGTCATCCTCGACCGCGTCGGATTGTTCGCCGACGGCGTTGCCGTGCGGCAGGCCGGCGTCGAGACCTTCCGCATCTGCCGCGACCTGCTCGACGACATCATCGTCGCCGACACCGACGAGATGTGCGCGGCCATCAAGGATGTGTTCGAGGACATGCGCGTGCTGGCGGAGCCCGCCGGTGCGCTGGCGTTGGCCGGGCTGAAGAGCTACGCGGAGGCGAACCCGACCCGCACTGGTGCGCTGGTCGCCATCAACAGCGGTGCCAACATGAATTTCGACCGCCTCCGCCACGTCGCGGAGCGTGCCGAGGTCGGCGAGTCCCGCGAGATCCTGCTCGGCGTCACCATCCCCGAACAACCCGGCAGCTACCGCCGCTTCATCCAGACCATAGGCAACCACAACATCACCGAGTTCAACTACCGCTTTGCCGATGCGAAGGATGCCAACGTCTTTGTCGGCCTCAAGCTCGCCGGCGTCCGCCGTGAGAAGGCCGAGCTGATCGGCCAGCTCGAGACCCTCGGCTACAAGGTGCTGGACATCAGTGCCGACGAAACCGCCAAGCTGCACATCCGCTACATGGTCGGCGGCCGCGCGCCCCCGGCATTGAGCGACGAGGTGATTTTGCGCTTCGAATTCCCGGAGCGGCCCGGTGCGCTGCTGAAATTCCTCGACCAGATGGGACCGGACTGGAACATCACCCTGTTTCACTACCGCAACCACGGCGCCGACTACGGCCGCGTGCTGGTCGGCATCCAAGTCCCCGAAGCTGACCGTCCGCACCTTGCGGAACGGCTGAACGCGCTCGGCTACCCGTACGAGGACGAGACGGCCAACCCGGTGTACCGGATGTTCTTGACCTGAGGCGGCGGCAGGTCGGGTCTGCCTTTTTTTCGCTCAAAGGCGATGCTTAACGAATTGCCAACATAGTCCGGCCAGAGTCGCGCCGCGGGACATACCCGCTGTCCGACAGCCCCTTACCGGTTTCGATGGCTCATGCGCCCCTGGTTTTTGCCCCTGCTGATGTTGCCGCTTCTCGCCGCGCCGGCGCGGGCGGACCTTCGCATCACCCGGGACCATGGCGGCTACGTCACCGAGTATAAGGCCAAATACGAGAAGATCCGCGAGCGCCGCGAGCGCGTGATCATCGACGGCATCTGCAATTCCGCCTGCACCATGGTGTTAGGCATCGTGCCGATGAACAAGATTTGCGTCACCCCGCGCGCCAGCCTTGGTTTCCACCAGGCTTATTACGACAAGGCCTTCACCTTCGGCATCAAGGTCACCAGCTACGAGGGCACTTCCGACCTGATGGGTTATTATCCGCAGCCGGTGAAGGACTGGATCAGCCGCAACGGCGGCCTCACGCCCGAGATGAAGAAGATCAAGAACGGCCTGGACCTGTGGCGGATCGTCGATCCCTGTCCGGAAGAGTTTTAGCAACACCAATCTCTTGTCCCGGACGCGGTGCAGCGCACAGCGCCGCTCAGCAGAGCCGGATCGTATCGAACGCCGCAGCCCGTAACGGCCCCCATCTGCCAAGCGTTACTGAGATTGACGCCGATGATCCTGTCGGCGCCGCCAAGTCGCAGACCTTGCCGCACGTTGAGGCGATCCCGCCCAGCCCGAACACGATCGCCTGGGCGCCTTGCTCGACTTTGGCCGTGTTGATGACGGCGCCGACGCCGGTGATGACGCCGCAGCCGATGCAGCAGACCTTGTCGCACGGCGTGGTCGCCTGGCGTGCGGTGTTGTCGTCAACCGCGCGCGGCCCTGAACACCAGACAAGAAAAAGCCTCCGGGCTTGGACCCGGAGGCTTTCACTTCACAGCTGAGCTGTGAGGCTTACTTCTTGGACTTCTTGGCAGCCTTCTTGGCCTTCTTCGGAGCGGCCTTCTTGGCCTTCTTCGGAGCAGCCTTCTTCACGGTCTTCTTGGCAACCTTCTTGGCGACCTTCTTGGTGGTCTTGGCGGCCTTCGGAGCTTTCTTCGCGGTCTTCTTCACTGATTTTGCCACTGTCTTTTTCGCTTTCTTGGTTTTCTTCGCCGAGGATTTCTTGGCCGAAGATTTCGGGGTGGACTTCTTCACGGCTTTCTTTGCCGCGGGCTTCTTCGCCGCTTTCTTGGTGGTGGCCTTGCGGACCTTCTTCACCAAGGAAGTGGCGGCTTCTTTTGTCGCATCGGCAGCGCTGCTGAGAGCGTCTGTCATCTGCTCCAAAATCGGTGTGTCGTCTTTCATCTTATCCCCCAAAGGTTATTGATTCTCTGACGATAGTCCGATTCGTGTCTCAGATGAAGTGTGAGCGACGTGTAGTCAACTGTTTCGTGTCGATGCGTACGCTTTCAACGCGCGCTCGCGACCGACTTTGTGCTCGATGATCGGCATCGGATAGCTCTTGCCGAGCGTGACGCCGGCGACGCCAAGCTCTAGCGGGCTAGCGTTCCACGGCTGATGGATGAACTTCGACGGCATCGCTTTCAGCTCCGGCACCCAGCGTCGAACGTAGACTCCATCGGGATCAAATTTTTCTCCCTGAAGGATCGGATTGAAGACGCGGAAGTAGGGCGCGGCATCGGCGCCGCAGCCCGCGACCCATTGCCAGTTGGCCGGATTGCTGCCGGCGTCGGCATCGACCAGCGTATCCCAGAACCACTTTTCGCCTACGCGCCAGTCGATCAGCAGGTGCTTCACGAGGAAGGAAGCGACCACCATGCGGACGCGATTGTGCATCACGCCGGTGTGCCAGAGCTCGCGCATGCCGGCGTCGATCAGCGGATAGCCGGTCTGGCCGCGCTGCCAGGCGCGCAGCGCCGTGCGGTCGGTCTTCCACGGAAACGCGTCGAAGGAGGGCTGCAGATTGCGCTCCGCAAGGTCAGGCAGGTCGAACAAGAGGTGCCGGCAGAACTCGCGCCAGCCGATCTCGCTGAGGAATTTGCCGATGTCGCTGCCGAGATCGGGATGCTCGGCGGCGGCGAAGCGCGCCGCGAACCAGATCTGCCGCGGGCTGATCTCGCCGAACCGGAGATGCGGCGAAAGCTGCGAGGTACCTTCGCGGTCTGGCCGGTCGCGCTCATCGGAATAGCCGGCGACGCCGGCCTTGAGAAAGTGCTTGAGATGCTTTTGCGCAGCGGCTTCGCCCGGTATCCACCTCTCGCGAAGCCCCCCGGCCCAATCGGGTCGGCTCGGCTCGAGCTTCCAGTCGGACAGTTTGTCGCTGGCAACCTTCGGTGCGGGCTTCAGTCGCTTCGGTGCAGGCAGTGGCTTGGCGGGATCGCCCATTGCCAGGATGCGTTTCCAGAACGGGGTGAATACCCGCAGACCACGGCCTTCCTTGGTACGCAGTGCTGACGGCTGCACCAGCAGGTCGCCGTTGTAGCTGTGGGCGCCGACATTGAGGTCGGCGAGTGCGGCAACGACTTCATCGGCGATGGCGAGGTGCGGCGCCTGTGCGATCTCGTTCCAGTGCACGTGGCCGGCATCGACTTCGCGCGCTAGCGCCGTGATCACATCGGCGGCGGCGCCGCGGCGCAGCACGAGCGTGCCGCCGATCGCCGCGAGGCTCGTCTCCAGTGCGCGCAGCGACTGCGCCAGCCACCAGCGCGTCGCGCCGCCCATCGGCCGCGCCTGCGGCGGCTGCCATGCGGCGCTCTGCTCATCGAGGAGGTAGAGGCACACAACCGGGGCGCCGCTGCTGACGGCTGCGTGCAGAGCAGGATGATCCGAGAGGCGAAGGTCGTCGCGAAACCAGACGATGTGGGGATGTGTATCGGTCATACGCGAAATCTAACACGCGAGTCGGGCAATCGATCCAGGCTCAAATACCTGCCGCAGCTTGCAACCAAGCAACGGCTGGTGCGTACTTAGACCGAATATTGCGCGAAAAATCAGTCCGGAGGCCGACGTGAAGCGATACGCATTTCTCTATCTGGCGACGTTCATCGTCCTCATCCCGATCGATTTCCTGTTTCTCGGCACCATCGCCAAGGGCTTCTTCAGCTCGCAGGTCGGCGACATGCTCGGCGAGATTCGCCTCGCGCCGGCGATTCTATTCTATCTGCTTTACGTGGTCGGCGTCCTGATCTTCGTCAGCGGCTCGCCCGATGCGACTTGGCAGACGACGCTGCTGTATGGCGCGCTGTTCGGCTTCTTCTGCTACGCCACCTTCGAGCTGACCTCGCTGTCGCTGCTCAAGCACTGGACGTGGGCCGTCGTCGCCGTCGATATCGCGTGGGGGACGTTCGTCACCGCAGTATCCTCCACCCTCGGCCTGCTGATCGCCAACTGGCTGGCGCCGAAGATCTGACGCGCCAAACGAAAAGGGGCGCCCCGCATCGGCGGAGCGCCCCTCGTCGTGTCCGGTGCGCGGTCGTTACTTCGGCTGCGGCACGATCCGGATGTAGGGCTTCGGGGACTTCCAGCCGTCGGGATAGATGGTCTTGGCTTCGTCGTCGCTGACCGAACCGGCGATGATGACGTCCTCGCCCTGCTGCCAATCGGCCGGGGTCGCGACGCGATGCTTGGCGGTCATCTGCAGCGAGTCGATGACGCGCAAGATTTCCTGAAAATTGCGGCCGGTAGTCATCGGATAGACCAGCACCAGTTTGATTTTCTTGTCAGGACCGATCACGAACACGTTGCGGACGGTGGCGTTGTCGGCTGCGGTGCGGCTGTTGGCGTCGCCGGAAACGGCGGCCGGCAGCATGTCGTAGAGCTTGGAAACGTTAAGGTCGGTATCGCCGATCATCGGGAAGGTCGGGGCCGTCCCCTGGGTTTCGCGGATGTCCTCGACCCAAAGCGAATGTTTGGTTACCGGATCGACGCTGAGGCCGATCAGCTTGACGCCGCGGCGGTCGAACTCCGGCTGCAGCTTTGCCAGTGCGCCGAGTTCAGTGGTGCAGACCGGGGTAAAGTCCTTCGGGTGCGAGAACAGCAGCGCCCAGCTATTGCCGATCCAGTCATGGAACTTGATGCGTCCGGCGGTGGTATCAGCCTCGAAATCCGGGGCCACGGCGCCAATTTGAAGTGTCATGTCTCGACCTCATGTCGTTCTAGTTACAGATGAATTCGTATTCCGACTTATAAGCGACGGGCGCGCGGAAAGGAACACCGCCGGGCAAAGGACAAGATCATTCTCCGGTCGGGCGAATGGCTGGAATGATTTTGTATGCGGCACGCCTGCGGCAACGCGAACACGACAAAGCGCAAACGCGTGATGTCGCGAAGTTGCCGTCTGTCCGGCCCAATCCCGCCTGACCGCACTGCGACTTCGATGAACCCGGACGCAGATCGGCGCGACAAATTGGCAACGCTCCAAAAAGTGACGACCGCTAAACCGATCCGTTAATCCACCGTTAATCCCCACATGGAAATGCTGGGGTTCAGAACGAAAAAGACGAAGAAAAGAGAAGTGCAGGACATGTTGACCGTTGCCGTTGCCGACCTCGTCGGCGCCATCGAGACCTCCGAAATCATCGACCGCCGCAGCGCGGCGCAGGCCCTCGCCATCGTGCGGGACGGAGTGATTACCGGTGAAGGCCCGACCACGAAGGGGCGTATCCATTTTTCCCGAGCGCTTGATGCCGACGACGCCGCCTGGTGCGCGCGCATTCTCACGGCGGCCGGCGTCGAGAGCCAGCCGGTCAGCCGGGCCGAGGCTGAAGCGCTGTTCGCCATCAACGATGCCGCCGCCGAGCGCACTGACGATGGCCGTTTTGACGATCTGTTCGCCAAGGCCGTGGTGCATCACGCCGCGTCGGCCTCCGGCCTGCCGGTGCCGTCCCGCGCCGTGGCCCTATCGCCAGACACCGCCATCGAGAGCTGGGCGCCGACCCGCGCTATCGGCGTCAATATCGAAGTGCTGGAATGGATCGCGACCCAGATGCGTGGCAAGCGCGTCCGCAACCGCACGCTTCTGACCCTGGTCGCCACCCTCGTCGGCGCCGCGACGATGCCGATGGCGTCGCTGCCGAACGTGTTCGATATCGGCATGTAGACCGGCCGGGATAGCGACTGAATTCAAGACGGCGGGGAATTTCCCCGCCGTTTTTTGTTGCGATTTATTTCTTCGCGTCCAGCCCAACGGTGCGTCCAGGGAAGCCCGCGACGTCGAAATAGCGCTGCTTCCCGACGGTCTGCAGCTGCAGCACGGTGCGGAGGCCCTGGGTGTCGGGCTTGGATTTTACGGTGTCGGCGACGGCCTTCGGCGTGGCGCCGTTCGGCATCGCTTCGGTCATGACGCGGCCGATCAGGCTGCCATTTGTCTTGCGGGTAAGCCCGAGCAGTTTTGCAGCGGTGATGCCGACGTCGGCATTGCTGACCGGCAGAGCATCGACGTAGCCGGCCTTGAAGTCAGGCCCGATCGCCGCCATGAAGTTCTGGGTGTCGCCGCGGCCAAAGCTGCCGTGCATGCCCTGGCCCTGACGCAGGATGGTGTCGGCGATTTCCACCGAGCAGGTGGTCGGCTCTGCGCATCCGGTGGCGTAGGAGCGGAAGCTGACAACGATGGCCGGATGCGGCGTGATCGCCTTGCCGGAGAGGTTGATCGACGACAGCGGCAGCGCGCCGGGGAAACTGCCCAAGGTGTCCTCGACAAAAATGCCGCTGACATAATCCTGTGCCAGCAGCGCCTTCACTGTGCGTTCGGCGAGCTTCTTGTCCTTGGTCGGCAGGTAGATCAGGTTGGAGCCGCCATTGGTGGCGACAATCAGTTCCGGCTTGGCCGGATCCTTGCCAAGATAGGCGTTGCCGGCTTTCGGATAATCATTATCGGCGACGGCGGCGAATTTGCTGTTGGGATCGAATAGCGGCAGGTCGAGCGCCTTCGAGAGATCAATGGCGAAGAAGCCGAGCGGCAGGAAGCCGGCGGGGGTGTCGGGGTATGTGCCCTTGATGGTCGTCGATGTCTTGCTCTCCTTGGAGATGGTGGAGAAGCCATGGTCGGCGGAGACGATGATGTTGGTCGATGCACTCAGGCCGAGATCGTCGAGCGCCTTGCGCAACTGCGCAAGGTTGTCGTCGGCATTCTTGATCGCAGCCATCGAGGCCGGGCCATTGATGCCGGGGGTGACGGTGTTGAGGCTGTCGCCCTGGTTATGCTGGGTGCCGTCGGGATCGCGCGACCACAGCACCAGCACGAACGGCTTCTTGCGGGCCTTGAACATCGGCAGCACCACCTTGGTGGCGACGTCGGTGAGATAGCCCTGCTGCGTGACGTTGGCGATGGTGGTGCCGGGTGTCTTGGCATCGCCGGACTTGCCGTTGTCGCCGCGTCCTGGCGTGGCCAGCGGCATGTTGGCAACGGTCAGCGCGGCCTTGATCTCGTCGGAGAGGGGAATGCCGATCAGCTTGCCGTCCTTATCGACCGCTCCGGTCTGGTCGTCGAGGATGATGCTCTTGGTGCCGGTGCGTTCGGTGTGGTCGAACATCAGCGTCGGGCCGACCTTGCCGAGCGCGGCGGTGCTGAAGCCGGCGCCGCGCGCGGCCTTCAGCAGCGTCTCTTCATTGAGGTAGTCGCCGTTGAACTGCTCGTCGAGATCGCCGAGCACCTGGTCGTGCTCGATGAACGGAATCGGGCTGCCATTCTGCTGCGGGGTCGGATGGCCGGTGTAGATCGAGTTGCTGAAGGTGCCGGTGTCGCCGAGATAATGCCCGGTGGCCATGCCGGAAGCATTGGCCATGGTGAAGGTCGGGAACAGCGAGTGCGAATTGCGGAAATTGACGCCCTTATCGCGCAATGCGGCCATCGCGGGGGCGGTTTCCGGGGTCACCTTGAGGGCGCGCAGGCCGTCGGGGACGAACAAAATCAGGTTGCGGGGCGGGCTGTTTTGGGCGAAAGCCGTGGCGGCAGATAGAGCGGTCAGCCCAACAGACAAGAGTGCGATGGCGCAGCGCATGAAAACCCCCATTTCGAACGAATTCAGGCCACCCGGGCCTGCCGCCCTCTGTAGTTTTTGTTGGCGACAGAATTGTTACAGCCGCGCCCACATGCCACATTGCGCCGCCGGCCGGCTTGGCCAGACCCCGCTCAAAGGTTGCAAGTAAACAGCTCATGTTCAAACGAATTCTGATCGCCAACCGCGGCGAGATCGCCTGCCGGGTCATCAAATCCGCCCGCCGCATGGGCATTCAGACCGTCGCCGTCTATTCCGAAGCGGACCGCGACGCGCTGCATGTCGAGATGGCCGATGACGCTGTCCTGATTGGTCCGCCGGCGGCCAGCGAGAGCTACCTGCTGATCGAGAAGATCGTCGAGGCCTGCAAGAAGACTGGCGCCGAAGCGGTGCACCCCGGCTATGGCTTTCTGTCGGAACGCGAGTCCTTCCCGCGCGCGCTGCAGGCCGCCGGCATCGTCTTCATCGGACCGAACCCTGGCGCCATCGCCGCGATGGGCGACAAGATCGAATCCAAGAAGGCGGCGGCCAAGGCCAACGTCTCCACGGTGCCGGGCCATCTCGGTGTCATCACCGACGGCAAGCACGCCATCAAGATCGCCGACGAGATCGGCTATCCCGTGATGATCAAGGCCTCCGCCGGCGGCGGCGGCAAGGGCATGCGGATCGCATACTCGACTTCGGAAGTGGAAGAAGGCTTTGGCCTCGCCACGGCCGAAGCCAAGTCGTCGTTCGGCGACGACCGCGTCTTCATCGAAAAGTTCATCGTCGATCCCCGTCACATCGAGATTCAGATCCTCGGCGACAAGCACGGCAACGTCATCTATCTAGGCGAGCGCGAATGCTCGATCCAGCGCCGCAACCAGAAGGTCATCGAGGAAGCGCCGAGCCCGCTGCTCGACGAGACCACCCGGCGCAAGATGGGCGAGCAGGCGGTGGCGCTGGCCAAGGCCGTGAATTACGATTCCGCCGGCACGGTGGAGTTCGTCGCGGCGCAGGACAAGAGCTTCTACTTCCTTGAGATGAACACCCGGCTGCAGGTCGAGCACCCCGTCACCGAGCTGATCACCGGCGTAGATCTCGTCGAGCAGATGATTCGGGTCGCCGCCGGCGAGAAGCTCGCTTTGGCGCAAAAGGATGTCACGCTGACCGGCTGGGCGGTGGAGTCCCGCGTCTATGCCGAGGATCCGTTCCGCAATTTCCTGCCGTCGATCGGGCGCCTGGTGAAATACCGCCCGCCGGCCGAGAGCAGCGTCGGCGGCATCACCGTGCGCAACGACACCGGCGTGCAGGAGGGCGGCGAGATCTCGATCTACTACGATCCGATGATCGCCAAGCTGGTGACCCACGCGCCGTCGCGCGCCGCCGCCATCGAGGCGCAGGCCCACGCGCTCGATGCATTCTATATCGACGGCATCCGCCACAACATTCCGTTCCTGTCGGCGCTGATGAACCATCCGCGCTGGCGCGAGGGCAACCTGTCCACCGGCTTCATTGCGGAAGAATTCCCCAAGGGCTTTGTTGCTCGTCCGCCGGAAGGCGAAGTGGCGCGCCGCATCGCGGCGGTAGCCGCGGCCATCGACACCGTGATCGGCGAGCGCAAGCGGCAGATTTCCGGCCAGCTCACCGGTCGCGCGGTGACGCGTGCCGGCCGCCGCGCAGTGTGGCTGGAGCGTGAGGAGATCGCGCTTGAGGTCGCCCGCGAAGGCGAGGGCGTCGCGGTGCGTTTCATTGCCGCCGATGGCAGCGTCGGCAATCCGCATACGCTGCTATCGCCGTGGACGCCGGGCAACCCGGTCTGGGAAGGCACCATCGATGGCCATCTGATCGCGATGCAGGTGCGGCCGATCGCCAACGGCATCCGGCTTGCGCATCAGGGGTATGAAGTCGCGGTCAACGTCTTCACCGAAGCGGAAGCCGCTGCGGCGCGGCTAATGCCGATCGGCGTCAAGGCCGACACCGGCAAGAAGCTGCTGTGCCCGATGCCCGGCCTCGTGGTGTCGATCGCGGTGACCGAAGGCCAGGACGTCAAGGCCGGCGAGACGCTGGCGGTGGTGGAGGCCATGAAGATGCAGAATGTACTGCGCGCCGAACGCGACGGCATCGTCAAGAAGATCCACGCCCTCGCCGGCGCCACGCTCGCCGTCGATGCGCTGATCCTCGAATTCGCATGACGTTCCGCACCCGACGCGAAGCGCTACGCGCCATCCTGTCGGGATCGCAATGCCTCCGGCCGGGATCGGTCTATGACGCGATTTCGGTCCGGATCGCCGAGGATGTCGGCTTCGAGGTCGGCATGTTCGGCGGCTCGGCGGCTGCCCTGGCAGTGCTCGGCGATCCCGACATCGCGCTGATCACACTTTCCGAACTTGCCGAGCAGATGCGGCGGATGTCGCGTGCCGGATCGCTGCCGGTGCTGGTCGATGCCGACCACGGCTATGGCAACGCGCTGAATGTGCGTCGCACGGTGCAGGAGCTGGAAATGGCGGGCGCCGCCGGCCTGACCATCGAGGACACGCTGCTGCCGTCCGGCTTTGGCGAGGCGAAGCCGCAACTGGTTTCGCACGAGGAAGGCGTCGGCAAGATCAAGGCGGCGCTGGATGCGCGCCGCGACTCGGCACTGGCGATTGTCGGCCGCACCGGCGCGGCATCGATCACTTCGGTGGAGGACGCCATCGTGCGTGCGCGGGCCTATCAGGCCGAGGGCGTCGATGCGCTGATGTTCACCGGCGTGAAGACGCGCGCCGATCTGGAGGCCATCGCCGCCGCGACGCGACTGCCGATCGTGCTCGGTGGACCCACCGAGGAGATGGCCGATTGGGACTTCCTGGCCAGCCAGCGCGTGCGCATCGCGGTGCAGGGCCACGCACCGATCGCCGCGGCCATGCAGGCGGTGTTCGCGACCCTCAGCGCAATCCGCGAGGGGGCAGCGCCGAAGGATTTGCCAGGGCTGGCCTCGGCCGATCTGCTGGACTGGGTGACGCGGGCCGCACTGGTGAAGCAGCGTGGTGCGGATTTTCTCGGGCTGAAGAAATGATCGCCAAGGCCATCCGGCAGGTGACGATCCGCGGCCGGGTGCAGGGTGTCGGCTATCGTGCCTGGGTGGAGCACACCGCGACCGCGCTGGGCCTTGAAGGCTGGGTGCGAAATCGCCGCGACGGCAGCGTCGAGGCGGTTTTCGCGGGACCGGCGGATATCGTCGAGCAGATGGTCGAACGCTGCCGTCGCGGCCCAACCAGCGCGCGCGTCGAAGCCGTCTATGCGCATGAGGCGGGTGCCGATATGCTGGCGCTGCGTGCTGTCGGGCAAACTTTCTCGATGCTGCCGACGCTTTGAAACCAAATGGCTACTGAAATTCGTCTGTGCCCCGGGGCAAGCAGTCAGGCCGCCGTTTCAGGCAGCTGTTGCGCTTCGCCAAACACCTCGCCAAACGCTTGTCGCAGTGCCACGTCCACGTCGGGCATGGTCACGGGCAGGCCGAGATCGACCAGGCTGGTGACGCCGTAGCGCGGATCGACCACGCCGCACGGCACGATCGCCTCGAAATGGCGGAGGTCAGGCTCCACGTTGAGCGAAATGCCGTGAAACGAGACCCAGCGCCGCAGCCGCACGCCGATGGCTGCGATCTTGTCCTCGTGGCCGACGCCCTTGTCGGGGCGCGCGACCCAGACGCCGACGCGGTCCTCGCGCCGTTCGCCCTTGACGTTGAAGGCGGCCAGCGTGCGGATCAGCCATTCTTCCAGCCCGGCGACATAGGCGCGGACGTCGGGGCGCCGCGCCTTGAGGTCGAGCATCACATAGGCGATGCGCTGGCCGGGGCCGTGATAGGTGAGTTGGCCGCCGCGGCCGGTCTCGAACAGCGGAAACCGGGCCTCCAGCAGGTCATCGGCCTTGCCGGAGGTGCCCGACGTGTAGAGCGGCGGATGCTCCAGCAGCCAGACCAACTCGGTGGCATTGCCACTGGCAACGTCCGCGACGCGCGAATCCATCGCGGCCACGGCATCGGGATAGGGAATCGCGCTGTCGGATATTCGCCACTCCACCGCCGGTCCGGTCTGTCCGCGTGAAAAGGGCTTTAAATCGAGAGTTTGGCGGTCATTAACCATTGGCTAACCATAAGGTGGTGATGTCGGACGTAGTGCAATCTTGCATGTGTGGATGGTGGGGCCTGCGTGCCAACTCTCGATAAAATCTCGGTCGATATCATGGTGGTGCTCGGCACCACGTCGATGCCCGTGCATCAGGTCATGCGGCTCAGCCGCGGCGCCATCATCGAACTCGATGCCAGTGAGCAGGACGAGGTCAAGATCCTCGCCAACAACCTTCCGATCGCTTCCGGCGTGGTGATGGTGAACCGCAACCGCATCGCGGTCGAAGTCAAGCAAATGTTGCCGCGGACCGCCGACCACAGATAGGTGGTGCGGAACGGTACGCAGCCCTTGTCCCCCCATCATTGATTTGTTACATCGGCGCCGGTTGATCCGGCAGGCGCAAGCCAGCCGGTCTCTTTAGCGCTCGTGGCGGAATTGGTAGACGCGCTGCCTTGAGGTGGCAGTCCGTAACAGGGTGGGGGTTCGAGTCCCTCCGAGCGCACCACAAACCTCATTCAAGTTTTTGAAATTGCAGGGTTTTTAAAGAATGCCTGCGGCCGGGAATGCCCGGCTGGTTGCGCAGTTCTGCCGGCATCGGCAGCGGCGATTTGTGGTCGTGCCCCGACT
>NZ_JAQGJD010000405.1 GCF_028290785.1 Tardiphaga sp.
GGAAGGTTCGGAGTTCGGTTTCGCCTGGGGCCCATTGCAACTTGGGCAGAGGGATACCGAAGCGATCGCGCTCCTGGGATAGCGTAATCTGATTGTCGTAAGCGGGAATTTGTTCGATCCGGACATCGAGTCGCAGCTCGGCGGAAGACGGCAAGAAGGTCTTCTGTGTCAATGCGCGCCAGAGACCAAGACTGGTGAGCAAATCGCGGTTGATCAGGAGGTAAAGCAGTTTACGCAATGAATGCTGAATCTCGTGCCGCTGATAATCACGGACGAGCATTCTTAGCCCGTCGAGAGGCGTGCCGTCAGATATATGCAACCGAACTTCGGCATAGGCGCTAGCGACCGCGTTGGCAGCTTGTGCCTGGTCGCTGAGCTGGAAGTAAAGCTTCCGACGGGTGCTCCCCCAGTAATCATAGCCGAAAAGGCGGTTCACGCGGCTATCGTCAGCTGGCATAAGGCGACCGACCTCCCGGCGGATATGATCCTGAAAATAGTGGCCCAGTGCGCGGCAGTTCTCGAATGCACGATGTTGCGTTTGTTGATCGAGCAGCAATAGCAGTCGCGTCGTCTCGATCGTGCCGGCTGTGATGAGAAATTGGGCGGCTTTGACAGTGATGGTACGACCGTTGAAAGAGCGCGCCTCTACCGAAGCCAGACGGCCCGCCGCTGCATCGACATGCAAGTCGCAAACTGTTGATCCGAGATAGAGCTGTAAACCGGAGTTGCGGGCGATCTGTCGCTGAAGTCGCCGGCCGATATTCCGGCGCCGGAAGTTTGGCCATTTCGGGAGCCGGATCTGAATATCGGGGTCTCGCCGTGGAATGACGGTATCGGGGTCCAATCCGTCAAGCACGTCGCCTTCGAAGCCGCTGTCGTCCAGACCGAAAAGTTCTTCTATCTCTGAAGTATAGACGTCCAAGTCGTGGATCGGAAAGGGCCAGCCATCCAGTGATAGGTGCGGGCGAGGGCTCGTATCATGCGGTGTGAGAGGCAAGAGGCGCCCGCCCCATCGGCGCGAGGTGCCGCCTAGGCCGCGGAGCCGCCCGGTCATGGCTCCCGCGTATGCCGTCGTCGATGTATCTGCGCGGTTGAGCTCATCGATGTCCGGCTCGACGGTTTGATAGCCGCTTTCCAGCAGGATAACCGAATAGCCTTTCTTTGCGAGACGAAGTGATGCGACCAGACCGGCAAAACCCGCCCCGATAACGCATATCTGCGCGAACTTCGTCTCGTCAATTTCTGCGTCGCGGAGGTCTCGAATAGACATTCGCTTGTCCGCGGTCGATCACTCCGCCCAAGGCGGCGCGATTGATTGGAGAACTGGCTGGAGAATAGCCCCTATTGGTGCGTAGCAAGAAGAGTGCCGCGGGCGGAACTCATGCAGAGGCATCCGTGGGATTCGTTGTTCTTTCCGATCGCGCAAGGGCACGTACCGTTTTTCGACCACATACCGCCATCTCCGCTGCTGGAGTAGGCCGTTCGGGATAAAAAAGATTTCCGGCGGGCGTGCGTTGAAGCCGGCGGAAGTCTGGCCGTTGGCTTTTACCAACGGGGTAAGTTGCTCCATATCCGAGCACACTGCTTTGAATCTAGAGCGATGAGTACCGATTGATCAGCTCAGAAGATCTCGTTCTGGCTTCAACGAATATTGTTTTCGATGCAGGCTCTGAAGTTTCCCCACGTCGATACGACAAAGCCACAACGCTGACATTTGACTTCCTCGGTTTCCCGGAGGATTTCGGGCATTTGGACGGACGGGCTCCCGCATTGGGCGCAATGAAATTCGCGCCAACCGGACAAGCGAGAGTCTTTTTCCCAACTACAGTCGGACATGCGCACTCCTGCCGATTGAGACGAACTACTTATGCAATAGCGAGGCCAGCTCTGGCATGTCGATTGCTTGATATTAGGACGAAGACATGATGGGCATCATGCCCGGGGCGTTGGCGGTCTCCGATTAAGTAGGACCTATGGCTTATCCCGCACCGCTCACGACGCTGGAAGTCGTCGATGCGCAGGCCCCTTCTCAGGAAGCGGGGGTCGCGTCGATGGCCTCAGGCGATGCCTTTAAGGGTATCTGCATCTTCCTGATCGTGTTCGGTCATAACAAGAGTCTTGAATACGCGAGCCCGGAATTTCGCGCCTTTCTGTACCTGTTCCACGTTGCGATGTTCCTTTACTTGCCGTTTCTGCGGCCGTGGGAAACGTGGGGCCGAACGAAGCCGGCCGATCTGGTCGTACGCTACGGATGGCCGTGTGTCGTGTTCACTGTCATCTACACGCTAATGTTCGTGAAATTCTCCGGCCGCGCCTTGACGGAGGTTCCGGTCTTGGCTGGCGAGGCCGTATTGGCCATGAGCGCTCGCGCATTCGATCACGCGACGGGCCTGCAGTTGCTCTGGTTTCTTCCGGCACTGATCGGCATACGCTTTGCGATGATGATCGTGGCGCCACTGAGGGGCATCCAGGTATGGGCCGTGCTGGTCGTGGCTCTGATCGCTCATTGCCTGATCGGCCTGCTGCCCGACAGCCTGAAATACATCACACCGTTCGGTTGGCCCGTCGCAGCGCTGGTGCTGTTTCCTGGCTTGGTTATCGCGCTATTGGACCTTGGTGAGCGCCGGGTACCGGTGTGGGCCATTTGTAGCCTGGCCGCGCTCGCATTGGCGCTTACCTTCTCGACGGGCCTCATCAATCGGGGCCATCCACTGAATGTCGGGATGATCTTTGTCCCTTCGATCGCCACACCACAAAAGCTGTTTGCGTTGGACGTGATCCAGCTCTCCGCCTTTGTGATCCTGTTGGCGGTCAGTCGATGGCCCCCGATCCAAATTGTGTTCGGCGGGCTGGGCAGGATGTCGTTCGAAGTCTTTGTGCTCCATCAGCCAATCTACATTGCCATCCGGTCCGTCGTGCCTGCGGCGGCGGCAGCCAATCTGGGTCCGTGGGTTACAGGAGCTCTGACGCTCGCCATGACGATGCTCCTTGCCATGGGCCTCGCCTTTATTATCCGCAGCCTACCTCCCGTGAACAAGTTCCTGTTTCCAGGCGGAGTTGGCACGTTCGGCCGGCTATGGCGGCCGCACGTCCAACAATGACGGGCGCCGATTTGCGGTGCGCGCATGTATCGGTGTGTCAATGAGTGGGCGTTCGAGACCCTCAATAGAGGCAACAGGCGGGGTCAACATGGAGTATGAAACGAGCACCACAAACGGCCGAAGTAGCGTCAGTGACGTTACGGATGCCTTCGCTCGACACCTTGAGGGGTGGGGCGCCTTCGCCCTGCTCGGCGTTCTCCTTCTCCTCACTCTCGTAGTGCTTGCGCATAACGGGATCTTCGGAATTGCCGAGACCTTTTCCGACGAGCACGACCATTTCAAGCGTTCGATAATGTTCGCCGCCATCGCCCATGGAAACCTGAGCCTTGAAGCCATCGGCACGTTTTACGCGGGAGGCATCTGGCCACCATTGTATCCGATTGTGATGGGAAGCATTCAGGCTGCGACGAATTCCAGCGTTGGCTTTCTTCGCGTCGTCAACGTTCTCTTCGCCTATGCCGGCTGTACTCTTCTGATTGCCGCGATATCGCAACGCGGTGGGCGATACGCTGGCGTCGCTATCGTCTGTCTGTTCTCCGCTGGAACGCATTATTACTACCAGATCCGGCCTGAAAACCTTGTTCTGCTGCTTCTTGGCGTCATCGTGTTTCTGGTCGTCAAGCGGGAGCTATTCTCGGCCGCTATGCGGTCGACGCAGCGCCGTGCATACGCTGCTTGTGGAACGTTAGTCGCACTCGCGTGCTTGACGCACGCATTCCTGGCGATTTTTGGCATTTACCTCATCGTATTAGCGCTGCTCGCGATCCGGCAGCGGTTTTGGTTCATCGTGGCCTTCGCCACAGTCGCCGGACCCTATGTCGTGGCGCAGGCGCTCATTCACAACGGAGCGGTGCTTTTCGCGACGACAGCCGAGGAGAATTTGGCTAGGAACAACAACGCATTTCTGCGAGATCATGAACGGCCAGAGGCGGATGACTTGCTCTTCGAAGAGATGGAGCGGCGCTACAAGGCCGGCGACAAGGTCATCTACCCGCGCCCGCTTGTGCTTCCGCAGGCAAGGTATCAGCAGTGGCTGCACGACGAAAACAAGCGACGAATCTTTAAACAGATGGCGTTCGATGAAGTGCGCGCAAACCCCGCAGAAGCCGGCGTCCGGGCGCTGCGCCGCTTAACGAGCCTTGTTGAGGGCGAAGGATGCGTCGCTGGCTATCGCTACGGCTGCAATATTGGTCCGAGAGTGGACCGGTTGGCATACTACTGTCTGGAATTGCTGGCGTTGATCGGTCTCTTCGTTGCGGCAAAAAGTGAACTTTCGCGAATGACGGCGTTTTCTTTTGCGTTGGCTTGTTTGGCGATGCTGACACCGATGATCGCTACTCAGGCGGTCGAACGCCAGTTCGTGATTGTCCTTATCCTGGCGTCGTTTGGCGGATTAGTGCGGCTGAGACCGCTGCGAATGTAGGCAAAAAAAGCCGCAACGATCCGAGGTGGCGCTCGGTAAAACGTACTAATGAACATCAGATAGCGACCGGCGCGCATGCGAAAATGCCTGCAGGACGGCGAAACGAGGATTGAAGATCGTCTGTAACGTGTCGATTGTGTAGTTAATAGTTTTGTCCGAAATCAGGGCATATTCTGCATATAAAATGCTCTTGCCGAAACTTGCATACATTCGATAGCTTATCAAAAGTGGCATTTTCCTTTAGGAGGATCCATTGCGTTTTTCAGCTCTAGACGGCTGGCGTGGTATAGCAGCCGTTGGGGTTGCGGTGTTCCATCTCAGCGTTCTCGGTCACTTTTTTGATGTTTCTTTCATCAGAAAGGCCGATGTATTTGTAGATTTTTTCTTCGTGCTGAGCGGATTTGTTCTTACGCACGCTTATGGCGGTCGCCTGTCAAGCAAGGAAGAGTTTTTTTGCTTCGCTATTCGTCGTTTCGGGCGGCTATGGCCGCTGCATATCGTTACCACGCTTGTCTTGGTCGCGATCGAAGTATTGAAATTTGCAGCCATGAAGTTCGCTGGGCTCGGGGCTGGAGCTCCTGCCTTTGCAGGGCGTACCGGATTGGATGCACTTGCCTATAATATTTTTCTGCTTCACGGGTTGGGCTTTTTCCCGGACTTCACCTGGAATTTGCCGAGTTGGAGCATCAGTACCGAGTTTTACGTCTATGCGACTTTCGCGGGCGTTTGTGTCGTTTTTGGGCGACCTTCCGCGATGATCGCGGCAGTGGCCGCGCTCTTGGCTGGCTTGGTATTTTTCGTGTTGCTTGGCGGGCACGCGGGTCCGCCACCGCTCTACGCGGCGGTTCCGCGGTGCATGTGCGAGTTCTTTATTGGCGTTCTTGTTTATCTGCTTTTTCGATCGATGCCGCAGTCGATCGTATCCGGTGCATCATGGTTAGAAATACCCGTCGTTCTTTTGATGGTGGCAGTGGTCTCGATGATGCCTCGAAGTCATCTTGCCTTCGTGAGTCCGTTTCTTTTCGGTGCGACAATCTTCGTCTTTGCGACTGGGGGAGGAATCGTCTCTCGTCTCCTAGAGTGGCGGCCGATCCAAAGTGTAGGAGAAATTTCGTACTCGATCTATCTCGTTCATTTTGTCGTTTTGACGCTGTTCAATGCGTTTACGCGTGCGTTGGAGCAGAAGTTGCACGTGCCGCTGCGTGCACAATTCGTCCACGATGGAGCGCCTTTCGACGTGCTGACGGCCGGCGGCCCGTGGGTTCTCGATCTGGTAGCGCTGGGATATCTCGTTGTCGTGATCTTGGTATCGAGGCGTACCTACGAGCTGAGTGAGATCCCTGCGAGGGATTATTTCAATCGTCGGGCAGCGGCGGCATTTGTCGTGTTGCCGGCGGAGAAGCCGGAGAGTACTGACGCCCCTTGGTGTGCTGAGCGTTCCCTTAGGTCAGGCGCGGCGACACGCGGGCGGTCGTCCTGATGTGCGTCGTTGAAAGTGGAAGCAAACGAACTTGAGATGACGACCCCGTAATACTGTGTGACGAGTTGGAGTAGAGCACGTGGGCTTAGCAGAGGCGTCGTTGTCGAGTATGTCGGTTCCGCTGATCGTCGATGTCGACGGAACGCTGCTGAAAACCGATTTGCTGATTGAAACGTTCCTCGCGCTTCTCTCACGCAAACCGTGGAAGGCGCTTTTAACTTTAGCGGAGTTGCGGCACGGAAAGGCCGCTTTCAAAGCGCGTCTGGCAAGCTTGGCCGAGATCGATGTCTCGCTGATGCCAGTGCGCGAGGAGGTCATTACTTTCCTTCGGGCGGAGAAGGCGCGGGGGCGTCAGATTTACCTGGCATCGGCGGCCGACGCGCGGCTCGTAACCGCACTCTCCGAGCATCTAGGTTTATTCGACGGCGTGTTGGGATCGGATGGAAAGGTGAACCTGTCCGGGGCTGCGAAAGCGGATGCTCTCTGCGCGCGGTTTGGCAAGGCCAAGTTCGATTATGTCGGCGATAGCCGGGCCGACCTCAAGGTATGGAGCACGTGCAACGTCGCGCTCGTGGCCGGGGGACGCGGCGCCTGGCGATCCGCTATTGCGAGCGGTCAGCCTGGTGTGGTTGAAATCATTGGCTCCCCACCCCGCCTTCGCGACTACATCTCAGCGCTGCGTCCACATCAATGGTTGAAGAACGTTCTAGTATTCGTTCCGGCTGTTGCGGGGCACGTCTTGATGTCGACCTGGTTCGGGTCGGTTCTTGCCTTCGTAAGTTTCTGCCTGTGTGCATCTGCAGTGTATATCATCAACGATCTGCTCGACTTGCGTGCCGATCGGCAGCATCCCCGGAAGCGTAAGCGCCCGTTCGCATCGGGGCGCGTTCCCCTTATCCATGGCGCAATGATGGCGCCGGTCTTGTTGATAACCGCGTTTTCGCTTACGGCGTTCCTGCCGCGCGTCTTTGCTGTCGTATTGACCGGTTATCTGGTTCTGACCACGCTTTACTCCTTCTGGCTCAAGCGCAAGGTGATGGTCGACGTGGTGGCCCTCGCATGTCTATACGCCGCCCGGGTCATCGGCGGATCGGTAGCAACAGGTGTGCTCATCTCTCAATGGCTGGAGGCCTTCTCGATTTTTTTGTTTCTCAGCCTGGCCCTGGTGAAACGTTCCGGCGAACTCGTGGATCGGGTCAATAGCGGGCGAGGCGATCCGGGTGGGCGCGGGTATCGGCTCACCGACCTGCCGGTCATCGAGTCCATGGCGGCCGCCAGCGGCTATCTCTCGGCATTAGTGATGGCGCTTTACCTCAATAGCGACGCTGTTATGCATCTCTATTCGAAGCCGCACCGCTTGTTGCTGCTTTGTGTTGCGGTATTATTTTGGACGAGCCGCATGTTGCTAAAGGCACATCGGGGACAGATGGACGATGATCCCATTGTTTTTGCAGCGCGCGATCGTGTCAGTCTGGGCGTCGGGACTTTGTGCCTTGGTCTTGTGTATATCAGCCTATGAAGCCGACACCTCATCGCGTCATCGCGACCTACGGTCTGTTCTGCGTCATCGCGATTGCGACGAACCTCGGCACCCAGGGCGCATTCAACTGGTTGTTGGCGGACCAGGGTGTCGGCGAGCAGATCCGGCTGCTCCTGGTGCTTGCCGGCGGCACGATGGCAGGCCTTGTCATCAAGTACGCGCTGGACAAGCGCTATATTTTTAAGGATCGCAGTCGCGATCTCAACTCTCATGCCAAGAAATTTTCGATGTACACGGCGATGGGTCTCGTGACGACGGCTATCTTCTGGATAACGGAAGCGATGGTGTTTCTGATCGTACCGACAACCACCGGCTTGATGGTTGGCGGCGGAATCGGGCTTTGCGTCGGCTATGTCGTCAAATATCACCTTGATCGGCGGTTTGTGTTCGAGGTGGCGGCGTGATGCTTTCAGGCTGGGGACGATACCCCACGTTGCCATGTACAGTCCATCATAGCCGCGGTGAGACCGATATCATGGAGACGATCGCGTCGACCAAGAGTCTAATCGCCCGCGGGGCAGGGCGGTCCTATGGCGACGCGGCGCTCAACGCGCAAATGACGTTGCTAATGGCTGGAAGTAGTCGAATTCTATTCTTCGACGATCAGACAGGTCGACTGACCTGTGAGGCCGGTATGCTTCTTGCCGATATCCTGAAGGTTTTCGTGCCGCGGGGATGGTTTCTTCCAGTCACGCCCGGAACCCAATATGTAACTGTGGGAGGAATGATCGCCTCGGATGTGCACGGCAAGAACCATCACGGTGCTGGCAGTTTTGGCGTGCATGTCGAGTCATTTGATCTCGCTGTCAGTAACGGGCAGATGCTGCGCTGCGCCGCCGGTGAAAATGTCGATCTGTTCAACGCCACGATTGGTGGCATGGGGCTGACCGGCGTGATCCTGCGCGTGACCTTTCGCATGCTTCGCATTGAGACCGATCTGATATTGCAGGAAACGATACGGGCGAGCAATCTGGGGGAAGCCTTCGACGTGCTTGAGCGTTCGCTATCGTCCACTTATTCCGTCGCCTGGATTGACAGCCTTGCAAAGGGTGATCGGTTAGGTCGTGCGGTCGTGTTCACGGGGGAGCATCTGGCGGCAGCAGAGTTGCCCAAGGAACGAGCTTCAACACCATTCAAGTCTAGCCAGCACTCCGAGCGAAAAGTGCCATTCGATTTTCCCGGTATTACGTTGAACAGGTTTAGTGTGTCTGCCTTCAATGCCGTCTATTTCGCATCGCGCAAGCCGGGGCGTTTGATCGTCGATTATCAGCCATATTTCTATCCATTGGACAGCATATCGCAATGGAACCGAATCTACGGGCGTGCGGGTTTCGTCCAGTATCAGGTTGTGTTTCCGCGAGAAGGTAGTCGGGAAGCTATTGCAGCGATCCTACGCCGCGTCTCGGATTATGGGGTGGGTTCATTTCTCTCGGTGCTGAAGCTATGCGGCAGGCAGCGCAATGGTTTACTGTCATTTCCGCGCGAGGGATACACGCTAGCGCTCGACTTTCCCATCAGAGCCCGAACCTTCAGTATGTTGCTTGAGCTCGATCGGATCGTGGATGATCATGATGGCCGGATCTACCTGGCGAAGGACGCGCGGATGGGGGCTCGCATGTTCGAGCGCGGATATCCCCGGACGGCTGAATTTGCCCTCGTGCGTCAGCAATTTGATCCATCCCGTAAGATGCGTTCGGTTCTCTCCGACCGACTGGGTATCTGATGACAATTGTCTCGCCGGTATTGATCGTGGGTGCTGCGTCCGACATCGGGCGTGCGATAGCAGCTGAGTATGCCAAGGCTGGAGCGTCACTCATCCTGGCTGCGCGTGACGTTCGCCGGCTAGAGGATGATGCAAAGGATCTGTACTACCGCTATAAGGCCGAAGCCCAGCTTGTGGAGTGCGATATTCTTGACGCCGCTCAACGCGAGGCGCTGGTAGGAAACATGACTGAAGTACCCGGAACCGTTATCTCGGTTGTAGGTCTTCTCGGCGACGAGACGATTGCATGGAGCAGTCCGGCGGCGGCGAACCAAATCATGCAAGTGAACTATGTCGCACCGTCGCTATTGCTTGGGGCGTTTGCCAACCGGATGGCCAAGATGCCAGGAGCGTGCATCATTGGAATTAGCTCGGTGGCTGGGGATCGTGGGCGCAAGAAGAACTATACGTATGGCTCTGCAAAGGCGGGTTTCACGGCGTTTTTGTCCGGTCTTCGAAACCGTTTCGGATCGAGTGAACTTCATGTGCTCACGGTGAAGCCCGGATTTGCAGCCACACGAATGACGCAAGGAATGGCCCTCCCATCGTTCCTGACGGCAAGTCCAGAGCAAGTTGCACGGGCCATTCTGGAGGCCCATCGCAGGAGGAAGAACGTTGTTTACGTTCTGGGTGTCTGGCGATGGATTATGCTCATCATCCGCGCGATCCCTGAGCAAACATTCAAGTCGATGGATATTTGAGTAGGGCTTCAATTTATTGATCTGGGTCGTTTCAGTTGGTTATTAGCGATTTCTGGCACTGTCCTTGCTTAGTACAATTGACGAAATTAGTGGATTTCTGGCCAAGTTCAATTTCTGTGCTTTCCAAGACGCGTGTATTGTAAAGTGGTGTCCGAGTAAGGGAGCATATCATGCTCGAACTGCATCAAAATTCGTTGCGGGTCGACCAGGAAATCAATCAGGCGCCGCCATTCGGCGAACGAAATCTGAGCCTTTCGGGTTTCCTTGCGATATTTCGCCGGAACCGTTCATTGGTCCTGGGCTGTCTCGTGCTCGCCTGGGGAATTGGCGCGACTGTCTATGTGACGTCTCCCAAGATGTATACGTCGCGCGCGCGCATGATGTTGGATGCGACAAGATCGAAGTTCCTTTCATCGCAGCAGGCGGGCGCGTCCGACGGTGTTTTGGATGCCATGACAGTCGAGAGTCAGGTCGAGGTGCTGCGATCGGAGGGAGTTGCCATTGCCGTCGCAAAGAAGCTGGAGCTCGCCAACGATCCTGACTTTACCACATCAAGCGGGTCCCCGGTGGCGACGATTGTCAGGTTTGTCGTCGGTCTCTTTACGGAATCTTCCGATCCCAGCGAAAGTCGGGTTTCGCGTGCCGCGGTGGACAATTTGCTCGAGAACTTGACCGTGACGCGCGTCGGGCTGACCTACGTCATCGACATTAGCTTCCGCGCGCGCGATCCGAAGAAGGCCGCCGTGATCGCCAATGCGTTTTCCGATGCTTATATTGCAGGTCAATTGGAAGCAAAGTACAGCGAAGCAAAGAGAGCAGCTGATTGGCTGCGCGAGCGCATTGCTGAGCTGAGGCAGGAATCCTTTATTGCCGAGAGCGCGGTGCAAGATTTCAAGTCGCAGAATAATATTGTCGATACCAAGCTCGGTCTCATCAGCGAGCAGCAACTGGGCGAGTTGAATACGCAATTGGTCATCGTCCAGGGGCAGGTCGCCGAGGCAAAGGCGCGGCTTGACAGAGTCAATGTCGTCATGACCGAAGGTGTTACAAACGCAGCCGTTGCCGATACGCTGAAAAGTGAAGTCATCAGTAGGTTACGTCAGCAATACCTCGATATGGTGCAGCAAGAAGCGCAGCTATCGAGAAAATACGGGCGGGAGCATGGAGCCGCGGTTAACTTGCGAAATTCGATGGCTGGCCTACAGCGGTCAATGGCCGATGAGGTAAGTCGCATAGCTGAGTCCAACAACAGCGATTACCAGATAGCGCTGCTGCGCCAACAGGCGCTCACTGCCAATGTGAACGCTTTGATTAAGGGCGAGGCGCTGACGCGCAAGGCACAGGTAACGTTGCGTCAGCTAGAAAGTACGGCGCTCAGCTATCGAGCAATTTTTGATTCGTTCCTCCAGAAATACGTGCAATCTAACCAACAAACATCTGTGCCATCGACTGAAGCGCGCGTTATCACGATTGCTACGCCGCCGGAGAAGAAGAGCAACCCCAAGGGTGGCATTATCCTGGGCATTGCAAGTGCGCTCGGACTGATGGCCGGCGCGGCTGCTGCGTTTGGACGCGAGGCGCTGGATCGGACATTTCGTTCAACGGAGAGCGTTGAATCGACGCTGCGTGTTCCCTGCTTTGGCGCGTTGCCATTCGTCGCAGGCCGCAAGCTGCGGAGATCGGGGCCGAAGTTGCTTGGCCTTGGACAACCGAAGGCGGACGTTCCCGCTCGTGACCTTGATCCCGGCGAATCGATTGCGAGATATGTGATCAACGATCCGTTTTCACGCTTCGCCGAAACGCTTCGGACGATACGCGTTGCTGCCGATCATGCCGGCCTGATTGGAAAATCGAAAGTAATCGGTGTCGTTTCGGCTCTGCCTGAGGAGGGATCAACGACGATTGCTGCCAACCTCGCGCACTTGGTGGCGCATGCTGGCAATCATGTTTTGCTCATCGACGGCGGGCTAAGAGATGCCGGCTTGACGCGAGCCTTGGCTCCGAAAGCGGCGACCGGCTTGCTTGATGCGATCGGGCGTCCGGACGATACAAAAGAGTTCTTCTGGCAGGATGGGGAAACGGGACTGAAGTTCTTGCCAGCGATCACGCAGGAAAGGCCTATCCACACTGCCGAGAAGCTCTCATCGCTTGGAATGGATCTGTTGCTCAAGAAGGCCAAAGAGAACTTCGACTATATCATTATCGATCTCCCACCGTTGACGAAGGCCGTCGATGCAAGGGCCATCAGCCCCCTGATCGAAAAGTTCGTCTTCGTGGTTGAGTGGCGAAAGACGTCCTACGACGAAGTCATCGGGGCATTGTCCACGGCACCGATGGTTTATGAGAAGATGCTGGGCGTTGTGCTCAATAAAGCGGCAGCCTGAAGGTCTTTCGGCGTCGAGCCAAGCGGGTCCGCTCTCGCGGAAACGGCTACCAGCGTTGATTTTCCGCGGATCGTCACGGGCCAGTCACCTATCCAATTCACCACATTAAAATACCCTGGATTGTCAGGACGCCGCGCGAGGTCCTGGGTCTTAAGCGTTAATTAACGCAAATTGGTCATTTTCGATTAACCGATGTTGCCCGAAATCCTCGATTCTCAATAAAAAACCATAGCCAGATCAAAGGGGTTGGACGGGGTCGATGTGCCTTGGTACGGCATCTGCAGGTCGTTGCTTAGAATGCGTGTGCGTTCCTACCAATGAGGCTGCCCTTTTGATGAATGAGTTTACGACTACCAATTTCAAGGGCGGTTTTTGGACCATGCTTTCCTCGGGAAACACGCGGCGCTGCTTCGCGTGGGCTGGGCTGGCGTTGATTTCGTCCCTCCTAGGAGGCTGCGCCGGCGGGGTTTTGCCGTCCAGCGGCCCGGCATCGGCGCGGGTCTTCAAAGATTCGGTGGAAACCATCGGCAACCCCAATTCAGTGGTTGGTTACGTCGTCGTCAATCTTCGCCCCGAGATCGTAAGTCTGTTGAATTCAGAAGATGGCGGTCGCCTGTTCAGCAACATGAGGGGGCGCGGCAAGACGAGCGTCGCGCTCGGTGTCGGCGACGTTGTCAGCATCACGATTTACGAAGCGCAGCGTGGCGGATTATTTACCTCGACTGAGGGCAATGCCGCACCTGGCAACGCCGTCGAGATACCTCGTCAACAGGTGGACTTGGCTGGCAACATAACCGTGCCCTATGCCGGAGCGATCAAGGCAGCGGGACGGTCCCCGCAAGATTTGCAGCTGGAGATCAAGAACAAGTTGAGTGGTCGTGCGATCGACCCGCAGGTCATTGTTTCGGTCGCCGATCGAATCTCTAACAGCATCAGCGTTCTTGGCGAGGTCAATACGCCTTCTCGTATTCCGATAGAACCTGGTGGCATCCAGTTGCTGCCGGCGCTTGCCAAGGCAGGGGGCACGAAGGCTCCTGCATTTGAAAGCCTGATCTCTATCCAAAGAGACGGCAGGATCGACAGCGCGCTTCTCGTCGCTGTGAATGAGCGCCCGGACAACAACATTCAGCTTCGCCCGGGTGATGTCGTGACCGTGACGCGTCGTCCGCGTTACTTCCTGGCCTTTGGAGCTACCGGCCAAACGACAACCTTGGGCCCGCTAGATCGACGATTCCCCTTCGATTCGTATCGTATGTCGCTGGGAGATTCGCTCGCAAAGGCGGGTGGCCTGCAGGACGATCGGGCGCAGGCGGCAGCCGTGTTCCTGTATCGATTTGAATCGCGAAAGGCACTTGAGCGTATGGGCGTGGATGTTAGTCAACATCCAGGTCCGCTAGTTCCGACGGTTTACCGGGCGGACCTCGAAGATCCATCGGGCTATTTCCTAATCTCGGACTTCATCATGAGAGATCGAGATATGATTTACGTCTCTAACGCGCCATCCGTTGATTTCCTGAAGTTCATCACGCTCATCCGATCGGTGCCGCAAACTGTGTCCGATTACAGAGCTGCAGTGCAGTAGAGGCTCGATTCTGATTTGACCTAGCTTCCTATTGGCCGTGTCGGGATTTGACCGCCGGACATGCGTTGCGCTTGCTCATCTCTGCATCACAATTGTACAAATCCCGCAGATGCTAACCGGCGGTTTGCGGTGCGGGATCGAAAGTACTGGACTTCATGTGTGGTTCCGGTAGTCCATAGTTGCCTTGGTAATTTTTACTTAAGAGGCGTTTAATTCTATTCAGTTAGTTTGTGAACTAGTCGCAGCGAGAGCTCATATGAGCGCTACCATCATGCTGATTGCAATTAACGGACTCGCTGGCTTCGCTCTCGGTCTCCTCGGTCGGAGTCGAGTAGCGATATTTGCACTCTTCGGCACTATGATTTTTTCCGCAACTGTACTTTGGGCTATTGTTGAAAGTCAGGTTGTTTGGAAGACTATAATCTGCATGTTCGCCGGACAAGCCGCCTTTCTTCTGGCGTCTGCAGTGGTCTTTTTTTCAAGCACCCAGAGCAGTTCTTCCGCCGTCGCTCCCGCGCAGGGCGCGAAGGCCCGAGGCGTCAAGCGTTGGGCAAAGAAGCAAGCTAGCAAAGTCCGGTAGTCGAGCTTCGGCAACATCCCTGCGGAGATGCCGGCAGCTCCCGCTGGCCCCTCGATTGAAAGATCCTTCTCCGTCTGAGCCGCTTTTAGTCTGTGTGACGGGGTCTGGACATCAACTGCAGCAGCGTCGCGGCCGGCGCTTGTCGGCACCGGCGCACTTCTGGGACCGCAGCCGGGTGGTCAGGTCGTGAACGGATGTTGTCGGTGCGTGGCGCATTGCGGCCAGCCCACGTCCCGCAGCGCCTTGCAGCGCAAACGCGATCGCCACAGATATCCGCCATCGACCGCCTGGTTGATCGTGGGTGACGGGTCGATCGGTTCGCCCACGCTCCACATCCGCTCGTTCCAGCGTTGACAGATGAGGCCGTCCGCCTTCTGTATAAAATCCTCGCCTTTGACGCGAAGCACTTCCGACTGCTGCGCCAGCATCACTGTTATACCCTGGGCTCTGGCTAGCTCCTTCTTGAGGGCCGACCGCATGCCGCCTGATAACGGCATCGGATGCTTCGGGGCCATGCTGCATCCTTTGGGGGGCATAAGGCAACCAATCGAATTGCCTACCTTGCGGCAAGTCGACAAGCCTCATCTTCGTCAATGGTGGGATCATCGCAATCCATAAAACGAGAGCCTGCGCTAGATACCAAGCGTCCGCCCCGGAACGGCCGGAGGTCTTAAGACGCAGAATGGACGATCCAGTCGGCCCCTTTGAAGTGCCAGACGAGGTGGTCCCGTGGCGTTGGTGCCATCCGTTTTGGGTCGAACAGCTGAGGGGCGTAGAGCAGCGGAGATACTGGTTCGTCGGGACGGATGAGGAAGCCGCGACGATCAAGGCACTGGCTTTGATTGGATGGGGCGGTCCGATGCATCGATTGCGCACTTAGCTCGGAGGCCGACCCGCGGCTGCAAAAGGCGAGCGGACGAAATTCTCGCTGCCCAGGATGCTTTTGATGCCGCCGATAGAGCCGCCATGGCTGCCGTTAGATACGAAGCAGCGAGCGACAAACTTTCCGCAATTACTGACGAGATTGCCGAGGTCTGCGATCGCATGGCAGAGCTCGAGGCCTCAACCCTTGACCTGAGCTTTACGGCTCATACGCATGCCACGGGGCACCCATCCCGGCTCAACCGGAACATGGGCAAGGACGATTATGCCGTGGAGGAATGCTGTGCAGAGTTGGGGGCGGCCTTCGTCACTTCGAGACTTGGAATGAGCTATTCCGACGCGCAATCGCCTGCGTACCTTGATCACTGACTCAGGGTTCTCAAGAAAGAACCGAAGCACAATTCACCATCGCCTCCGAACTTCGGAGGACACGTCGTGACAGGTTCCGTCGGGTTCCACCAGCAAAAGCGCGTGCAACGTGGACATATTAATGGGTTTTTGAGAGGCGGGAGCTGCTTTGAGGTCCGTGGGAGTTTTGACGGAAACAGGCTGCTG
>NZ_JAQGJD010000194.1 GCF_028290785.1 Tardiphaga sp.
ACAGCGCCTTCACTTCGGCGATGATGACGGCCGCCAGGTAAGCGCCGGAGATCGAGCCCATGCCGCCGACCACGACGACGACGAAGGCGTCGCCGATCACGATCAGGTCCGTCGCCAGCGTCGCCGGCTCGCGAGCGATCTGCAGCGCGCCGCCAAGGCCGGCCAGCAGCGCGCCCAATGCGAAGGCCCCGGTGAACAGCATGGCCTGGTTGACGCCGAGCGCGCCGACCATTTCGCGGTCCTGCGTCGCCGCGCGCATCAGGCGGCCGAAGCGTGTCTTGGCCAGCGCCAGGTGCAACAGCCACAATACCAGCGGGCCGACGAAAATCAGGAAGATGTCATAGGTCGGTAGCCGGCGGCCCAGCACCTCGATGGAGCCGGTCAGGCCCGGCGCGCGCGGACCGAGCAGATCCTCCGGTCCCCAGATCCATAGCGTCGCGTCGTTGATGACCAGCACCAGCGCGAAGGTGGCGAGCAATTGAAACAATTCGGGCGCGCGATAGATCCGGCGCAGCAGCAACACTTCAATGACGGCGCCGAGCAGGCCTACCAGCAGGGCGGTGACGATGATGCCGCCCCAGAAGCCGGTCACGCCGCCGATCTTGGTCGCAAAGGTGTAGGCGATGTAAGTCCCCACCATATAGAGGGACCCGTGCGCAATATTGACGATGCGGGTGACGCCGAAAATCAGCGACAGGCCGGCGGCCACGAAGAACAGGCCTGACGCCGACGACAGGCCGTTGATGGCCTGAAATAGAAACGAGCTGAAGGTCATCGGAAGACAGCCTCTCCCCGCTGTACAGCGGCGGGGAGAGGAACGATGGCGGTCATGGCGATGCTATCCATCAATCGGCGGGACGCAGCTTCTTCACGTCGGCGTCGCTGGGCAGCACGCTGGCGCCATCGACATACTTGAAGTCGACCATGGTACCCCTGCCGTTCTCGAGCGCGATCTTGCCGACATAGGCGCCCATCGTCGCCTGGTGATCGCTGGCGCGGTAGACGAACGGGCCGAACGGACCATCGACCTTGAGGCCTTCGAAGGCAGCGATCATCTTGTCGGTGTCGGTCGATCCCGCCTTGGCGATGCCGGCGGCCAGCGACTTCATGGTGGTGTAGCCGACGATCGAGCCGAGCCGCGGATAGTCGTTGTACTTCTTCTGATAGGCGGCGAGGAATTCAGCGTGTTCCGGGGTCTTGATCTTGTCCCAGGGGTAGCCCGTGACAATCCAGCCGACCGGCGCTTCTTCTTTCACCGGGTCGAGATATTCGGGCTCGCCGGACAGCACGCTGACCACCAGACGGTCCTTGAACGTGCCACGCGTGCCGCCTTCGCGCACCAGCTTGGCGAAATCGGCGCCGAACAGCACGTTGAAGATCGCATCCGGCTTGGCATCGTCGATCGCCTGCGCCACGGCGCCGGCATCGACCTTGCCGAGCGGCGGCGCCTGCTCGGTGACGAACTCGATGTCCGGCTGCTTCGCCTTCATCAGTTCCTTGAACGCTGCGACGGCGGTCTGGCCGTATTCGTAGTTCGGATAAACGATCGCCCAACGCTTCTTCTTCGCGGCCAGCGCATCCGGCAGCAGCATCGCCACCTGTGCATAGGTTTGTGTGCGCAGGCGGAAGGTGTACTTGTTGCCGTTCTGCCAGGTGATCTTGTCGCTCAGCGGTTCGGCGGCGAGGAAGAACACTTTCTTCTTGCCGGCGAATTCGGTGACGGCCAGGCCAATGTTTGACAGGAACGTGCCGGCAAGGATGTTGACGCCTTCGCGCGTCACCAGTTCGTCTGCCACGCGGACGGCATCGCCGGGATTCGAACCGTCGTCGCGCGAGATGACTTCCAGCTTCTTGCCAAGGACGCCGCCCTTGGCGTTGATCTCCTCGATCGCCATCTCCCAGCCCTTCTTGTAGGGATCGAGGAACGCGGTCTGGGTCTTGTAGCTGTTCAACTCACCGATCTTGATCGTTTCCTGCGCAGAGGCTGCAAAGCCGAACGAGGCCGTCAGCGCGCCGGCAAGGGCGAGTGAACCGAGGGTACGAGCCGTCATCATGATCGAACTCCGTTGTGATCGAGGATTGCGATATTTATCTGTCGCTGCAGCTTTCGCAAGCAAGTGCACGGGCGTCTCGCGCAAGGCGCTTCTGCCGGCATCTGCTACCCGAATTAGTTTGTACGCAAATAGTCTTGCGCACCCTCTTTATTGTCAAGACGGGTCTTGATGCAACATGCCTAGCACATCGCCGCCAATTTGATCAGGCACGGGTAGCGACGACGCTCACCTCTGCCACAAGCGCTCTGTCCCCTCTCCCCTGCGCGAAGCAAAACTTCGCTAGGTGGGAGAGGGTGGATCGAACCGCGTAGCGGTTCGATCCGGTTGAGGGGTGCCACGAGCTCACAGCCTGGACGTACCCCTCATCCGCCTTCGCTTCGCGAAGGCACCTTCTCCCACAAGGGGAGAAGGAAGAAAGAACTGCGCCCCGCACTTAGTTCTACCGATCGCGGAAGCGATCCATCAGCGCCTTGTCCTGGCCGCCGTCGATCTCGATCATCGTGCCATTGGCCATCTGCACCAACGGTGACGACAGCATGACGACGAGGTTGGCGACTTCCTCGACTTCGGCGATGCGGCCGAGCGCGATCGACGCCGGTGCCAGCTTGTCGGCCTCCTCATAGGAAATACCCATGTCGCGCGACATCGCGGTGACGAGACCCGCCCAGCGCTCGGTGCGCACAGGACCCGGGTTGACCGCGCAGAAGCTGATGTTGTGGCGGCCGTACTGGCCGGCCAGCGACATTGTCATGTTCTGGCCGGCGGCGTTGGCGGCGCCGGGCGCGATCTCCCAGTACGACGGCTTCACGCCGTCATTGCCGATCAGGTTGACGACGCGTCCGCCGCCCTGCTTGACCATGATGGGCAGCGCGTGGCGCAGGCAGCGAACATACCCCATGAACTTGAGCTGCATCGCCTGCTCCCAGTCGGCTTCCGTCAGCGTCTCGATCACGCCGCCAGGCGCGGAGCCGGCGTTATTGATCATCAGGTCGAGGCTGCCGAGTTGCTTGGCGGCCTTCTCGACAAAGTTCTTGGCGTCCGCGTCCTTGGTCAGGTCGGCGGTAATCGCGACCACCGTCACACCATAGGCGTTCCTGATTTCTTCAGCCGTCTTCTCCAGCGGCTCCAGGCGGCGGGCGCAGATCGCCACGTTGACGCCCTCCTTCGCGAGCGTCATGGCGATCGCCTTGCCGATGCCTTCGCTGCCGCCGGTGACGAGAGCGCATTTGCCTTTGAGCTGGAGGTCCATGGAAGTGTCCTTCTGGGTTGGAAGATAAGAACGAAGCAATCGGTCGATAGTTGTCAGGCCCCGGTGAAACGCGGGGGTCTCTTTTCGGCGAAGGCCAGACGGCCCTCGGCGTAGTCAGCGCTGGCGTCGGCTGCGGCATAGAACTGTTCGGCTTCGGCCAGCAGTTCGGCATTGTCCGTCGTGATCGCCCGGATCGCGGCCTTGGCAGCCTTGATCGTCAGCGGCGCATTGCCGGCGATCTTTTGCGCCAGCACGCTCGCAGCCGCGGCCACTTCATTCTTCGCTGCAACGACATGCACGGCGCCGAGCGCATAAGCGCGCAACGCCGGCAAGCGATCCGCGGTGAACAGCACCTGGCGCGTGGCGCCGGCGCCGAACACCCGAATGAAGCGGGCGATGCCGCGCGGATCGTAGCCGAGGCCAAGCTTGGCGGCGGGCACGGCGAAGAAAGCGTCGTCGGCCGCCACGCGCAGGTCGCAGCTAGCCGCCACCGACGAGCCCGCCCCCATGCAACCGCCGTAGATCAAACCGATGGTCGGCTGCGGAATCGCCTCGATCGCCTTGCAGGTGTTTTCGACCAGATCGTCATAGGCGCGCGCCTGCCCCTCGCCCGATCGCGCCGTGGCAAAGTCGGAGATATCGGCGCCGGCGGAAAACATCTCCTCGCCATCGCCGCGAATGAGGACAACGCGGACATCGGGCCAGTTGCCGACGTCGCCGGCGAAGGCCGCAATCTTGTTCCACATAGCGGTGGAGATCGCGTTGCGCCGTGCCGGGCTCGTCAGCCGCAGCGTCGCGATGCCGTCCGCAATATCGATGTGGATATCGCCGGGGGTTTTCATGGCTCAGGCCGATTTCCGGTGCGACATCCAGGTGCCCGCCGCGGACGCGGCGAACAACTCCGCCAGCGCCGCATTGAACGCGGCCGGCTCTTCCGACGTGATGGTATGGCCGGAGCGCGGGATCACCAGCAGGCCGGCGGTCGGCACCGCGCGCTTGAGAAAGACGCTGGGATCGAGACACCAGTCGTCCTCGTCGCCGACAATGACCAGCAGCGGCACCGAGAACTTGTTCAGCGACGCTTCCATCTCCCACAGCATCGGCCGCTTGGCCTGCAGCTCGCGCATGGTCAGCGCATGGCCAACCGGCGAATGATCGGCCAGCATGCGGGCGAATTCGGCGAAGCCGCGCGGGTCCTTGTTCTTCTGGGTCTGCCGCGTGGCGCCGTCGGCATATCGCGCCGCCGCGGTCGGAAAATCCACCGTCTCGAACATTTTTGCGGTTTCGCGCGACGCGGCCCTGCCCTGCTCGACGAATACCGGGTCGGGGCTGGAGCCATAGCCGCAGCTCGCCGCCGTGACCGAAAGGCAGCGCTCGGGATAGTTGATGCCGACATGCAGCGCGGTCGACGCGCCCATCGAATGGCCGACGATGTGCGCCTTGTCGATCTTGAGCGCGTCCATCAGCGCGATGATATCGTCGCGCGCGATGTCCTGGCCGTAGCGCGCCGGATCGGTCGGCACGTCCGACGGCGGATAGCCGCGCTGGCTCATGGTGACGCAGCGATGGGCGCGCGAGAAGTATCGCAGTTGCGGCTCCCAGGTGCGGTAGTCGCCAGCATACTCGTGGACGAATACCACGGGACTCCCGGTGCCGACCTCTTCATAATAGAGTCGTGTTCCGTCGGGCGTCGTTACATGCGGCATCGTTGCCTCCTGTAGAGCAAATTCATTTGCACACAAACGAAATGCTAGTAGGCTTATTCCACAACCGCAAGAGGATTTAGTGGATTCAATTTTGGCATATCATTTGCAAACAAACAAATATTGCACTGCCACGCCGAGCGCGTGAAACCCGTTCGTTATGGCCGTTCCAAGGAGATGCCGATGACTCGACTTTCACGACGCGCCTTCGCATTGGGCACGGCTGCGACGTTGATAGGCACGACGAAGGCGACGGTATCCCGCGCGCAGGCGAGGCCCAAGATCCGCATCGGCAGCCTGACGCTTCCGGTGTTCGCGCCGATTATCGTCAACATCATGAAGGCGCGCGGCTTCGACACCAAGAACGGTTTCGACGCGGACGTTCAGGTTTATCCCTCTTTCTCCGCCTACTATGCCGGCCTTGCAACCGGCGAGATCGACACGCTGATCGGTGGCCCGACCTATTTCCAGAAGCTGCGCCTTGAAGGGGTGCCGCTGAAGATCATCGCCACCGGCGCGACGTTGGCCGATCTGGTGATCGTCTCGAAGGACCCGGCGATCAAGTCGCTCGCCGACCTCAAGGGCAAACAGCTCGCCGCCGACATGGGCAGCGGCCAATTCCAGATCCTGTCGATCTGCGCCCGGTCGAACAAGATCGACCTCGCCAAGGACATGACGTTGGTCAATGCCAACTTCGCCGTGGCGCGTGCGCAGCTCGCCGCCGGCCGCGTCGATGCTGCCATGCTCATCGAGCCGATCGCCACCATGATGATCAAGGACGACCCGGCGGTGAAGATCGTGTTCAATGCCAACGACGCCTGGAAGCAGCTCACGGGCGGCCACGGTTGGGAGCTGGTCTATGCGATGCGCGAAGATACCATCAAAAAGACGCCGGACGCGCCGGTCAAGTTTATCGCCGCCTTGCAGGACGTCACCAGCTACCTGCGCAGCGATCCCGATGGCGCCGACAGGATCGCGGTGGACACCGTCAAGCTGCCGCCCGGCGTCCTGAAGGAAGCGGTGCTGGCGAAACGCTGGGAGTTCGACGCCAAGCCGGCATGGGGCGACGAGCGCAAGGGCATCTGGGACACCTTCGAGCGCGCCGTTACCGCGGGCTTCCATCCCAGGCTGCCGGATCAAGCGATCATCTATGCCCCTTGATCAGACCCACCCGGCGACGCCGTTCGAAGAACCGCGCCGCGCGCTGCTGATCAGCAGCCTGCCGCGCGAGGCCATCGTATCGATCGCGGTGTTCGCCGCGCTGTGGCAAGTGATGTCATGGCTGGCACC
>NZ_JAQGJD010000254.1 GCF_028290785.1 Tardiphaga sp.
AGCCCGATGCCGCGCGCGGCGCCGGTAACCAATGCGACCTTGCGCGGTGATGGTGTGGTCATGTCCTGCCCCAAGTTTCTTGTCTGGATTGACGATTCTTGGGGGCGTTATAGCGCACGGTATTGGCGGTGTCGTTGCTCCGAATCCTTGCCCCGGACGCGATGCCATACGAAGTATGGCTCTCGCAGGGCCGGGGCCATACCAGTCGCCGGCGTGCGTGACGGTCCCGGCGCTGCGCGGCAGCCTTTCGTGCTGCGGCGCGTCCGGGACAGGAGAGTGGCGATCTCCTACCGCACGTAAAAAACGACCGTGGCTATGATGACCATCGCGGTGACGGCCAGCGCCTGCGCCGCGACCGCAGACGCGGCCTGAAAGCGGGACGTTGCCTTGATGCGGGCATCCCTCATGTACGTCCCCCTGGACAAAAGGATGCCTTCGGGCACGCTACGTCATTGCGCGACGAGCACCCGTGGCAATCCGGTCATTTTTTACGCAGAACACCCCACGCCGGATATGGAAGCGAATTCCGGCATATCGGGTCTTCGCCCCAAGAGTCCCCAAGCGGCGAAGATCGACAACCCCAGAGTCATTCAGCAATGCGGCGGGAATTTGTTGCTGCAGATGTCGGCGCGACCGGTTCTAATCCGTCTTGCAGCCAGGCGCGGCGGCCCACGCTGCGCGAACAGGGGGAAGCCCGATGTCGCTGACGCTGTACTATCATCCGCTGTCGTCATTTTGCATGAAGGCGCTGATGGCGCTGTACGAGAACGCTACGCCGTTCACGCCGCACATGGTCGATCTCGGGGACGCAACCCAGCGTGCGAAGTTTCTCCAGCTATGGCCGATCGGAAAATTTCCGGTGCTGCGTGACGAGGCCCGTGATCGCACCGTACCGGAGAGCAGCATCCTGATCGAATATCTGTTGCAGCACTATCCCGGGCCGGTGCCGCTGATCCCCGCCGATCCTGAAACGGCGCTGCGGGTCCGCGCCAGCGACCGCTTCATCGACCTGCACATCCACCTTCGGGTGCAGGCGATCGTCAACGAAGCCCTGCGGCCCGAGGGCCATCGCGATCCGCATGGCGTCAAGGACGCGCGGACAAGGCTGCAGGCCGCACTCGGCGTGCTTGACCGCGAGATCGCGGCCTCGACCTGGGCCGCCGGCGAGGCGTTCAGCCTGGCGGACTGCGCCGCGGCGCCGGCGCTGTTTTACGCCAATGAAGTCGCGCCGTTCGGCGACACCCATCGCCACGTCGCCGCCTATCTGCAGCGGCTGCTGGCGCGGCCGTCCTTTGCCCGCGCGGTCGAGGAGGCGAGGCCGTACTTCCACATGTTTCCGAAAGACAAACTGACATGACGGGCAAGGCCGACATCATCCGCGCGCTGTTCGCCGCCTATCTCGCCAACGACCGCCGCGCGGTCGAGGACCGTCTGACCGCTGATTTCCGCTTCACCAGTCCGTTCGACGACGCCATCGACAAGGCGACCTATTTCGAACGCTGCTGGCGCGACAGCGGCTGGATCGAGCGGCACGAGCTCGAACGCATGGCCGTCGATGGCCACGAAGCCTTCGTGACCTACCGATGCGTGGCCAAGGACGGCAAGGCGTTTCGAAATACAGAGTTCTTTGTCTTCGAGGGCGACCAGATAAAGAGCATCGATGTCTATTTCGGCGCCAGCTATCAGAACGGAAAGTTCGTCAAACAGGCATCGTAGGCCAAACCACGTGGCCTCATCCTGAGGAGCGCTCCGAAGGAGCGCGTCTCGAAGGATGAATGTACATCCTCATGGTTCGAGACGGCGCAAGTGCGCCTCCTCACCATGAGGTTTGATCCGAGCATTGCTTGATAAAATTTCGCAGGTCGTGTTGGATCGAGGAACCTCGGGACATCGCTTCTCAGCGCGCGAGGGCGCACCACATGGAGGCTCCCGTGAATGCAGCCCGGTTGATTCTCAGTGCATGTCTCACGTTGCTGTTCATTCCATCGGCGCACGCCCAGACACCGGCCATCAAGGTGACGCTGCTCGGCACTGCCGGCCCCGAATATTTCCCCGACCGGCTCGGCATCTCCACGCTGGTCGAGGCCAACGGCCGCAAGCTGCTGTTCGATGTCGGGCGCAGCGCCAACCAGCGTCTGTATGAAAGCCGGGTCAACCCCAAGGACATCACACATATTTTTCTCACCCATCTGCACAACGACCACTACGAAGGCCTGCCGGAATTGTGGATGACGCCGTGGTTCCTGCTCGGCCGCGATCACGGTTTTGACTTATGGGGGCCCGAGGGCAGCGAAGCGATGATCGCGGGCATGCGCGCGATGTTCGGCCACGATCTTGAGAAGCGCGTCAACAAGTTCAACCCGATCGCCAACCTCGAGATCAAGGTGCATGCCCTGAGCGAAGGCGTCGTGTTCGAGGATGGCGGCGTCAAGGTCACGGCCTTTCCGGTCGAACATGACGACGGCAATCCGGCCTACGGCTACCGCGTCGATTATGCCGGCCACAGCGTCGTACTGTCGGGTGACACCACCTTGAACGAGAACGTCGTCAAGTACGGCACCAAGGCCGACCTCGTCATCCACAATGTGATCGCCTTCAGCGAGCGCCTGTCCCAGTTGCCCGAGATGAAGGGCGTGCTGGCGAAACTGACGACGCCGGAGCAGGCCGCCGAGGTGTTCACGCGGGCGGCGCCGAAGCTCGCGGTGTTCTCGCACATCGTCACCAAGGAACTGAACGGCGCCAAGGGTCTCGACGAGATCATGGCCCGCACCCGCGCCGCCGGCTATGGCGGACCGCTGACGATGGGCCAGGACCGCATGACCATTGCAGTCGGCGACACCGTCGCTGTGCTGCCGCCACGCTCGCTCGACGACCTTCCGGATCTCGATAGCAAGTTGCAGGTGTTTCCGTGATGGTGGAGCAGGGTGGGCCAAGCGAAGCGAGGCCACCCTTCGCGGTACGACGCTGGCGACGATGTCAGGGTGGGGCACGGCGCTAGCGCGCCTTGGCGCACCCTGCGTTCTGCTGCAGGTGTTTTCGTAAATTGCCCGCAATGACCCATGAAATAATGTTGCCGGACGTGTCGGCGCCACAAAATCCCGTTCGTCTATGATCAGAGCGACGTTGTCGCGGGCAGTCGGCCCGCCGGAGCTACACAAAAGGGAGCAACCGATGCGTTTCATGGTGATCGTCCACGCCAGCCCGGACAGCGAAGCCGGCGTGATGCCATCGACGGAATTGCTGACCGCGATGGGCCAGTTCAACGAGGAAATGGTCAAGGCCGGCGTGATGCAGGCCGGCGAGGGGCTGCATCCGACCTCGAAGGGCGCGCGCATCAAATTTGCCGGCGGCGATCCCGTCGTTACCGAGGGGCCGTTCGCGGTCACCAGCGATCTGATCGCGGGCTACTGGCTGATCGACGTGAAATCCAAGGCCGAGGCGATTGCCTGGATGAAGCGCGCGCCGTTCGACGGCGGGGCCGAGATCGAAATCCGCCAGGTATTTGCGGCAGAGGATTTTGGCGAGGCGCTGACCCCCGAACTGCGCGAACAGGAAGAGCGGCTGCGCCGGCAGGCCACGAAATAGTTGCTGCCAACTCTCATCAAACGAGGAGCATGACATGCGATTCATGATGCTGATGATTCCGGCGGGCTACGAAACCGCAGCCCCTGGCACCATGCCGGCCGCCGAAGCGGTCGCGGCGATGATGAAGTACAACAATGCGCTGCAGGAAGCCGGCGTGCTGATCACGCTCGATGGTTTGCACCCTCCGTCCGCCGGCGCGCGGGTAAGCTTTGCGAGCGGTACGCCTCTGGTCACCGACGGTCCGTTTGCCGAGGCCAAGGAAGTGCTCGGTGGCTACTGGATGATCGACGTCGCCTCGCGCGACGATGCGATCGAATGGGCGAAGCGATGCCCGGCCGGGCCGAATGAGGTCATTGAGATCCGCCAGGTCCAGGAGATGGCGGATTTCCCGGAGGACGTGCAACAGGCCGCGGAAGGGTTTGAAAAGTTGCAGGCGGGCCAGCGCGGGTGATGGGTCTGGCCCGCCGCGAGGAGGCAGTCGCCGAGTTCGCTCGCCACGTTTTAGCCGCAAGACTTTGGCCCGGGCCCGCACGAAATTTCAATTCTTGCGGCAGGATTAAGGCGCGCGGAACTTGGTGACCTGACGCCCCTGTTCATGTAAAAGCCCTTCACATGAGCTGGCGCAAAGACGATCGCCGCGCCGAGCGCGGCTACCATCACGGCAATCTGAAGGAGGCGCTGCTGCAGGCAGCGCTCGGGCTGATCGCCGAGAAGGGGCCGGCGGGCTTCACCTTTGCCGACGCGGCGCGTTCGGCCGGCGTCAGCGCCGCCGCACCTTACCGGCATTTTCGCGACCGCGACGACCTGCTCGCCAGCATCGCGCAGCGCGGCTTCGAGCAGTTCGAGGCGACGCTGACGGCCGCCTGGGACGACGGCCGGCCGGACACCGTCACGGCGTTCGAGCGGGTCGGCAAGGCCTATCTGGCCTTCGCCCGCGACGAGCCGGCATTCTATTCGGCGATGTTCGAATCCGGCATTCCGGTCGATCTCAACCCGCCGCTGATGGCCGCGAGCGAGCGTGCCTTCGGCATCATCCGCGCCGCCGCCGAACGGCTCGCCGCGCTGACGCCGCCCGGCGTGGCACGGCCGCCGGCGCTGATGATGGCGCTGCACATCTGGTCGCTGGCGCATGGGGTCGCATCCTTGTTCGGCCGCGGCGACGCCGCACGCCGCAAGCTGCCGATG
>NZ_JAQGJD010000080.1 GCF_028290785.1 Tardiphaga sp.
CCCTGGCCAGCCTGAACACCGCCTCCACCACGCTGCGCTCCCAGGCTTCGAGCTTCGGTTCGAACCTCTCGGTCGTGCAGATCCGTCAGGACTTCTCGAAGAACCTGATCAACGTGCTGCAGACCGGCTCGTCCAACCTGACGCTGGCCGACACCAACGAGGATGCGGCCAACAGCCAGGCGCTGTCGACCCGCCAGTCGATCGCGGTGTCGTCGCTGTCGCTCGCGAACACCGCCCAGCAGGGCGTGCTGCAGCTGCTACGCTGATTTCGGCGAACTAGACCAACAAATACCGGGCGGCGGGGGAAACCCCGCCGCTTTTTCTTGGATTCGACCCGACCTGTAAGGCCCGGAAAGCTCATCGCTTTTCGGGCCTTTTCCGTTTTGGGACACCTTTTGCCGCGCCTTAAGGGCCTGTTAACCATAAATTAAAGGGTGTCTGCCCATAGTCAGGCTAAGTAGGAAGCAGGCAGGCCGAGAATCGGCCGCGTTGATCCGGTGGTATCCCTCAGGGGTATGTCGAGATCCCTCTTCCAGAAGGGCGTCAAATATCACCGGCTGCGTCGTGGCGACATCTCTGTTCGCCCCAGACGTACCATGCGTCGCGCGACTGAAGGTCGCCGTGCCGCGAGGATCAGGAAGGTTACAACATGTCAGGCATTGTTCTCTCGGCGTCGGTTCGTCAGAATCTGCTCTCGTTGCAAAACACGGCAGATCTGTTGTCGACCACCCAGAACCGGCTGGCCACGGGCAAGAAGGTCAACAGCGCCCTCGACAATCCCACGAATTTCTTCACCGCAGCCGCGCTCGACAGCCGGTCCGGTGACATCAACAACCTGCTCGACGGCATCGGCAACGGCGTCCAGGTGCTGCAGGCGGCGAACACCGGCATCACCTCGTTGCAGAAGCTGGTCGACACCGCCAAGTCGATCGCCAATCAGGCGCTGCAGATCCCGGTCGGCTACGCCACCAAGTCGACGATCACGACGCCGATCAACCCCGGCGCGACGGCCGACAATATTCTGGGCACGTCCACGCCGCTGGACAACACGTTCGTCGGCAGCGTCGCCAACAACAAGGCGGCGACGGCCGCGCCGATCACCGGTGCGACGCTGCTGTCCGGTACCTCGCCGAGCGACTCGATCGCGACCAACTTTGCGGCGGGCGATACCATCACCGTGAACGGCCAGAGCCTGACTTTCAAGGCTTCGGCAGCTTCGGGCAACAATGAGATCAACATCACCGACAGTGTCACCACGCTGCTGGCAAAGATTGATACGCTGACCGGCGGCACGGGCTCGGGCGTCACTGGCGGTGCCATCACGCTGCACACCGGTACGGCGTCCGATTTGACCATCACGAGTTCGAATACAACCGCGCTGGCCGGGCTTGGATTGGGCACGTCGGTAGCCCGGGCGCGAACCACAGGCCCGACCGCACTCGGCGGTCCGCCAGCACTCACGCTGTCGATCGCTGCAACCAACGTCTCCAGCGTGATGAGCAACATCACTTTCGGCACCGCCAGCGGCCAGGTCTCGACCCTTGCGCAGCTCAACGCCGCGCTAGCCCCGAACAATCTGCAAGCTGTCATCGACCCGACCGGCTACATGACCATCACCACGTCGAACGACGCGGCATCATCGAAGATCGGAGCCATCACTGGCACCGCCGCCGGCATTGGCAAGCTGTTCAATGGCCTCGTTGGCTCCGCTCCAGTTACCGATTTCGCTTCGCAGACCTCGCGAGCGAACCTTGTCGCGCAGTACAACAACATCATCGACCAGATCACCACGACCTCGCAGGACGCCTCGTTCAACGGCATCAACCTGCTGGCCGGCGATCAGCTCAAGCTGGTATTCAACGAAACCGGCAAATCGACGCTCAATATCGCGGGCACCACGCTGACGCCGGCCGGCCTCGGCCTGCGCGGCATGACCAAGGGGACCGATTTCCTCGACAACACTTCGGCCAACACCACCCTCGATTCGCTGAACATCGCCAGCAGCATCCTGCGCTCGCAGGCTTCCGCGCTCGGCTCCAACCTGTCGATCGTGCAGATCCGCCAGGATTTTGCGAAGAACCTGATCAACGTGCTGTCGACGGGGTCGTCGAACCTGACGCTGGCCGATACCAACGAAGAAGCTGCCAACAGCCAGGCACTATCGACCCGACAGTCGATCGCGGTGTCCGCACTGGCGCTGGCCAACCAGTCGCAGCAGAGCGTTTTGAAACTGCTTCAGTAAGGCCAACGGCCTGAGTGAAACTCGAAAACGGCGGGGGAAACCTCGCCGTTTTCGCATTTGCGGGCCACGAACAGGAGCCATAAGGGCTCGAATGCTGGCATTATTCGATTCGCGAGGGTATTTTACGGTGCCGAGTGATGCATCGCCGCGATAAACGTGGCACGGAATGCCCTAAGGTTTTATTCCGGTCCCGGATAGGCGTGCGAAGAGGAGATTTGAATGCCGTTGCGAGTTGAGTTGAAGCCGGGCGAACGCATCATCATCGGCCAGAGTGTCATCACCAATTCTGACACACGCACCGCATTCCTGATCGACGGCGACGCGCCGATCCTGCGCGAGAAGGACATCCTTACCTCGGAGACGGCGACCACGCCGGTCAAGCGGATCTATCTCTGCGTCCAGATGATGTATCTCGAGAACGACATCCCCGGCTACCAGGATTTGTACCTCGGCTTCATCAAGGAATTGATCGAGGCGGTACCCAGCTTTAGGCCGCAAATCGAGGAAGTGAGTAATCTAATTTTAAGCGGCGGTCTTTACAAAGCTCTCAGAGAATTGCGCAGTCTTATCAAGCGCGAAGAAGACCTGCTGAGGTAGTTCATGTCGATCGGCGCCCAGGCTTACGCGCGTACCGCCCAGACCACCGCATCCCCCCGCGACATCGAGGCGCAAGCGCTGTTGAAGGCCGCGCGCAAGCTGCAGGACGTGATGACCAACTGGGCCACGACCGATGAAGGCCTCGATGATGCGTTGATGTTCAATCGCAAGCTGTGGTCGATTTTCCTGGGTGACGCGATGGACGACGCCAGCCTGCAGCCGATCGAGGTCCGCCAGAACATCGCCAACATCGGCATCTTTGTGCTGACACAGTGCGCGGCGCTCAAGCTCAAGCCCGAGATCGAACGGTTCCAGTCGTTGATCGATATCAACCGCAATATTGCTGCCGGTCTCAGCGGACGAGGTTGAACCATGGGCCTAACGAGGTTTGTAAACTACCCGTTAACACCCCACGTCGCTTAATATCCAGCAACATTTGGCAACGAATCGTTTCGTTGCGCAACGCCTCACGGGACAGCCATGGCCGACTTGATGAGCATCCTTTCCAACAACTACGCGACGACGACGCCTGTCACGGCGGGGAAGTACGTTAACGTCGATGCGGCTTCCTACACCGGAAGCTGGGAAGGCAAGTATCACGACAACGCAAAATTCAAGATCGATGTATCGCAGGTGTCAGGGTTTCGCGCGCAGGTGAAATACGTCAGCGGCTCGACGGTCAAGTTTCAGCAGGTGCTGATCAAGGACAATTCGTTCAAGATCGGTGATTCTAAATTCACGCTGACCGCGAATAACAAGGCGACCATCAAAACAGTTGTCACCGATCCGGTCACCGGCGGCACGGTACTGAACACCGCCTACGCCAAGCGGGACTAACCGCGGCGAGCCGTCGTTCAGATCGTGCGGTCGGTCGCGACGCGCCGTTCTTCGAGCTTGGCACTGTCCATCGCTCGCAAGTAGGCGCGGGTGCGCAGCCGGGACTGCTCGGGAAACTGGTTGATGACCTGGTTGGATTTCTTGTCGATCGACACGTAGACGATCTCGGCGGCGTCCTTGTCGATGATCACCTCGCGCGAAATACGATCGCTATCCACCTGTTGATAGTTACTGGCGGAAATGGTGGGTCGCAACAGGGCGTCGGCCGCGCCGACACTCTTGTCCGGCGGCAGTTGCGTCGGCACGGCTTCGCGCACCGCTTCCGGCGCGGGCCTGAGCATCGGTGTGGCAACCGGTGCCCCCACCGGTCTGACGTTGAAATCGGCTCCCATGGCAGCCTCCTGGCCTCCACTAGATGAATCCCGACCCGTTCCCAGACCTCAGTATTGCACATCCGCCTGAACGCGGTACTTACCTCTGTGCGATGATTTGATTCAAAAGCTAGCAGTGCCGCGACGCCTCGATTGGCGTCCGGCACACCTTGTTGTTGGTCCAGTCTTGACGCCCATCACATCGAACGATTGACCACGATGGGGGTCATGTTGCTGCGCCCCGGCTGCGCGCGCTGTCCGGCTGCGGTGTAGGTCTGCGGAATGTTGCGGCGCTGCACCTCATTGTTGACGCCGCGCACGATGCCTTCCGACACCGCGTGTGCAGTGGCCAGCACGGTGAGATTGACTTGCAGCATGGCGCGGAACGTGTCGTGGTGGCGATGCAGGGCCGTGAGCAGATCGGGCGTGGTCTGCGCCAGGTATTTCTGGCTGGCCTTCAGCAGCGTGATCATCGCGATGTAGCGGCGTGACATCTCGGCCTTGGTCTGCTCGAGCTTGAACGCCTCGCGCACCTTGCCGGCACGTACCAATGCGGTTTCCTGCTCGATGACGGCAAGCAGCGCGTTCATGACTTCCATCATGTTCTCCGCGAGCTTGCGGGCCTCGGCCGGCGTGGCGGCCGGGCGGGGTGGCGCTGCGATAGCGGGGGCAGGCTGACGTTGCGCATGGTTCATGGCGGTATCCTCTGCGATCAGCGGGCGCGGTTGGCTTGTTGAAGAATGAGGGTGCGGAAGACATCATTGGAAATGCCGACGCCGCCGGCCTTGGCGAACGACTTGGAATATTCCTCGGTCAGCATCGAGCGCCACGGACCGGTGCCCGTCGTGTTGCCGTAAGGGCCGTCGGACTTGATGCCCGCCGTCATCTGCGAGAACATCGAGTTGAGAAACACGGCCTCGAAGTCCTGCGCCTGCGCCTTGGCCTTCTTCTGTACTTCCGGCGATACTTTGGTCAGCGCGGAGGCGAGTTCAAGATCGGGCCGGACCGTGGGCGTCGGGGCCAGGTACTTGTTGGGGGTGACCGTGCTGTTGTGGATCATCACATCACCTCGATGTCGGCCTGGATCGCGCCGGCGGCCTTGATCGCCTGCAGGATGCCGATCAGGTCGCGTGGGCCGATGCCCAGGCCGTTCAGCCCGTCCACCAGTTGCTGCAGCGAGACGCCGTCCTTGACCAGCGCCAGCTTCTTGCCGTCCTCGCTGACGCCGACGCGGGTGTTCGGCGTGGCGACGGTCCGTCCGTTCGACAGCGGATTGGGCTGGCTGACATTGGCGCCTTCGGAGATCGTGACGGTGAGATTGCCCTGGGCCACCGCGACGGTGGCGACGCGGACATCGCGGCCCATCACGATGATGCCGGAGCGTTCGTCGATGATGATCTTGGCGGCGAGATCCGGTTCGACCTGCAACTGCTCGATTTCGGTGAGCATTGCGACCACGTTGCCCTTGAATTCCGGCGGGATCGCCAACTGCACCGTGGAGGGGTCGATCGGTTCCGCGCTCTTGGTGCCCAGGAAGTCGTTGACGGCAGCGGCGATCCGCTTGGCGGTCGTAAAATCCGGGTTGCGCAGCGCCAGCCGCACGGTGGGCAGGCGGTTCAGCGCGAATTCGATCTCGCGCTCGATGATGGCGCCGTTGGCGATACGGCCGACGGTCGGCACGCCGCGGGTGACCGACGCGGCGGCGCCTTCGGCCGCAAAGCCGCCGATCGCCACCGAGCCCTGGCCGACCGCATATACGTTGCCATCGGCGCCGAGCAGGGGGGTGACCAGCAGCGTGCCGCCCATCAGGTTCTTGGCGTCACCGAGCGCCGAGACTGTGACGTCCATCCGGGTGCCCTGGGTGCCGAAGGCGGGCAGGTTGCCGGTGACCATCACGGCGGCGACGTTGCCGGTACGAATGGTGGCGCCGCGGATGTTGACGCCCATGCGTTCCAGCATCGCCTGCAGCGACTGCTTGGTGAAGGGGATGTTGTTGAGGGTATCGCCGGTGCCGTTGAGGCCGACGACCAGGCCGTAGCCGATCAGCTGATTCTGCCGCACGCCTTCGATATTGGCGAGATCCTTGATCCGCGATGTCGCCTCCGCCGAGGCAACCGACAGCAGCAGCGCAATGAGCGCCGCGCAGGCCGCCTG
>NZ_JAQGJD010000263.1 GCF_028290785.1 Tardiphaga sp.
CAAGGTGATTTCAGAACGGGCTGATGGAGAAGTAGCGCAGCCACAGGTCGGTGTAGCGGCCTTTTTCCCAGAGCCGGAACAGCGCCCAGTTCAGCGCCTGGCGCAGCGTATCGTTGCCCTTGCGGACCGCGATGCCGATGCCCTCGCCGAAATAGCGGCTCTCGACGAACGGTCCGCCCGAGAAGGCGCAGCATTCACTGGAATCCGTGCCGTTGATCCAGAACGCCAGCGAGATCGCGTCGCCGAAGATGAAATCGACGTCGCCACGGCGTAGCGCCTGGCGCAGTGCGTCATCGTTCGGAAACGAGGTCAGCACCGCGTCGGTAAACATCGCCTTCAGATAAGCCTCGTGTGACGAACCGCTGATCGCGCCGACCTTCTTGCCCTCGAGATATTCCGGGCGAACTTCGGGCATCACCGCGTTCTTGCGCGACACGAAGCGCGCCGGCGCGCGGTAATAGGGGTCGGTGAAATCGACCCGGGCGCGGATCTGCGGCGTCACCGCCAATGACGCGATGATGGCGTCGCCGCGGTTGCTGGCAATGGCGTCCAGCAGGGTCTCGAAGCGGCGCATCTGGATGGTACAGGTGACCTTGATCTCCTCGCACAGCAGTCGCGCCAAATCGACGTTGAAGCCGGCGGGATTGCCGTCGGGGCCGGTGAAGTTGAACGGCGGATAGTCGGTCTCGGTCAGGAAGCGGATCACCGTGATGCGCGACAGATCGGGCCGGTCGGGGCGGCGCCGCGGGTCCCAGAAACCGGGGACTGCCTGGGGGACGGGCTGGATGACCGCGGGCGCGGCAACCTGCGCCGCCACCGGAGACAGTGGTGCCAGCAAGGCACCAAACAGCCACCCGGCCAGCGAAATGCCAAGGCTGCGACATCGCGGTAGCTTAGTATTGATAGCGTTAACTATCTGTGGTTGCATATCCGGGTACTTCCGATTGCCGGTCTTATAGACCATCCGGCGCGGGAGGCGAGTGCCGTTGTGTGCGGACGTTGCGTTGGGGGCGTCACATGGCCCTGTCGGACCATGTTGCAGATCACGGGGCGGCAACAGCGTGGCCGCGCAGCCAGCGGGCCGCGCGTCCATTTGCGGCAACATCCCCGGTTGTCCCCGCCCAGGCCGCATTTGCCCGATCGAACAATGACAATGTCGATTCCGGCGCCGATCAAGGGCCGGCTGACGAACTGGATTGCGTGCGTCACCTCCTGGCGTCGAAGGTGCTGGATTCCGCCGAATCCCGCGCGCGGCGCCTGGGCATGGGCGCCGATCAGGTTCTGATCCGGTCGGGTGTCATCGACGAGGGGTGGTATCTTGACCGGCTGTCGCGACACACCGGCATCGCCCTGGAGAATTTCGCGACGATTGAGCGCGCCGACTGCGCCCTCATCGATTCGCAGCTGACGTACGTGGCGGCTCATGGAGTGTGCCCGCTACGGCGCGACGGTGAACTGATCTGGGCAATTGCCCCGCGCGGGCACGCGGCCCGCACGCTGTGTCGCCTGGTGAAGGCGTATCCAGATCTCACCGGGCGCCTCCGGCTGGCGCCGTCCACCGCCTTGCAGGCGTTTCTCACGGAGCGAGGCGGACGCAAAGCGCTGACCCGCGCCGCGGCCTGGGGACTTCACGATCGACATCCCGCGGCCTCAGCCGCGCCGACGGCAGAAGGGGGCAGTCCGTGGCCAGGCCGGCTCCGTCGCGGCTGTGGCGTCACCGCTGCGGCGCTGCTGCCGCCCGTGCTGGCACCCGGCCTGTCCGGCGTCATGCTGGCGCTATGGTTTATCGGCCACGCAGCGCTTCGGCTGGCCGGCGCGTTCTGGCCGCGACCGGCGATCCTGCGGCCGCTTCCATTGTCCGATCGACGGCTTCCCGTCTACACGGTCATGGTGGCGCTCTATCGCGAGGCGAGTTCGGTAGCGCCATTGATGCGGGCGATCGAGGCGCTGGATTATCCGCGCGAAAAACTCGACGTCATCCTCGTGGTCGAGCCGGACGATCTGCAGACCCGCGCCGCCATCGCCCGGCTGGGGGCCCGGCCGCATCTCCGGATGCTGATCGCGCCCGCCGGGATTCCGAAAACAAAGCCAAAGGCGCTCAACTGGGCGCTGCCCTTCGCCCGCGGCAGCTTCCTTGCGGTTTTCGACGCCGAGGACCAGCCCGATCCTGCGCAATTGCGGGCGGCGCTGGATGCGTTTCGCTGCCATGGCGGCGAGGTTGCCTGCGCACAGGCCAGCCTGTGCATCGACAACGAGACCAACAGTTGGCTCTCCGTGATGTTCGGCGCCGAGTATGCCGGGCAATTCGACATCTGCCTGCCGGGCCTGTCGGAAATGCGCCTGCCTTTGCCGCTGGGGGGCTCATCCAATCATTTTCGCACTGCGCGCCTGCGCGAGGTCGGCGGCTGGGATGCGCATAATGTCACCGAGGACGCCGACCTCGGTTTTCGCCTGGCGCGGTTCGGCTACCGTTCCGTGATGTTCGCCTCGACGACCTATGAGGAGGCCCCCATTCGCCCGGGCGCCTGGCTGCGCCAGCGCTCGCGCTGGATGAAGGGGTGGTTGCAGACCTGGTGCGTGCACATGCGCGAGCCGCGGCAGCTATGGCGCGATGCTGGCGCTAAGGGATTTGTCGCGCTCAACCTCGTGGCCGGCGGCAACCTGCTGACTGCGCTGGCCTACCCGGTCATGCTGGGCGGACTGCTGAGGGATCTGCTGACCGACGGGCGGCTTGCGATATGGCAGGGCTGGTCGATACTTCATCTCGTCGCGTTCGCCGCTGCGTGCGGCACGACATTGATGGTCGGCTTCATGGGGCTGGCCAAACGCGGGCGTCGGCGCGATAGCTGGGTCCTCGGCCTGACCGCCGTCTACTGGCTGTACCTGTCGATCGCCGCTTTGTGCGCGGTGCTGCAATATATCTGGGCGCCACATCACTGGGAGAAAACCGAGCACGGCAAGGTCGTGCGGCGCCATACCGGAAGTGTCGGTCGATAAAGACTGCGCGGCGGTCCGGTTAAAGATAGCGTTTCAGATCTGCCGCAGATTCTTCCGGCTTGCGCTTCAGGTTGAACGGCGAGACGAATTTGCCGTCGCGGTCCATCAGGTAGATCAGCGCGGTGTGGTCCATCGTGTAGTCGCCGTCCTTGAGCGGCACCTTCTTGGCGTAGACGCGGAAGCCGGAGATAACCTTGGCCACTGCGTCCGCGTCGCCGGTGAGCCCCTTCAGATGCGGATCGAAGCTCGACAGGTAATCCTTCATCGCCGCGGCGGTGTCGCGCTCCGGATCGACGGAGACGAAATACGCGTTGACGCGGTCGGCATCCTTGCCCATCGCACGCAGCACTTCGGAAATCTCGAACAGCGAGGTCGGGCAGACGTCCGGGCAATGGGTGAAGCCGAAGAAGATCAGCGTCGGCTTGCCCTTCAGATTCTTGTCGGTAACGGTCTGGCCGACCTGGTCGGTGAGCTGGAACGGGCCGCCGATCGACGCCGACGCCGTCACGCTGCTCAGTCCGCCCGCCAGCCACAGCACGACGAGCAGGCCGGCGGCGAGGCTTGCGGCGAACGCCGCGATCACGAGCAGCGGCCGGGTGGTGCGATCCGTCATGCGAGGTTCCTTGAATCCATTCAGATGCAGGCGGCGATGCCCGACTTGATCATCTCGAAAAACACCGCGGAACCGTAATGTGCCCACAGCGCCGCCGCCGCAGCGACCAGGGCGACCGTCAGCACCACGGCCGCAACCACGATCATCGATGCCACGCGGGACGAAGGTCCCGGTAACGCCATCTTGGGCTGCGGAGCGGACACGGGTTGCACCATCAGGCGATCTCGAAACGGCGCAGGCGGGTTGGCCTGTCGTCCTGTTCCAGATAGGGCCAGACGCCGCAGCGGGCAAGCGCCGTTGGCGCCGCCGGGATCACGTCATGCTGATGGAATAAAGACGCGAATTCAGTGCGCGGAGGCCTGGGCGTCCATGTAGCAGGGCTTGTACATGCCGGCGAGCTGGCGGCCGCGCAGAAAAATCATGCGTGGCGTCAATCCGCCGCGATGCGCGATCCATCGCCGCACCTGCGAGGGATACATCGAATACAGCATCTGGGTGGCTTCCGGATTGGTCACCGCGCGGCCATTGGCGCCGAAATCCCAGGCGGCGTGAAATCCGAGGTTGGCATTCGAGGTCACGCAGATCTTGTCGTGCGGAACCGCGCCCAGCACGATGGTGCAGGCCGAGGCGCACAGACCGTCGATGATCACCGTCTCGCCGGAACTGCGCAGGCCCTGATACTTGTCGACGTAGGTTCCGATGCGGCCGCCGCGATCGTCCGCGATGCGAACCACCGCGTGACTCGTCCCCACCGCCGCGAACAGCAACGCCGCCGCCAGCAACCCCGTAACGAACTTCATGACCTGCCCCAGTTCAAACCCAAGTCTAAACCCAGTCCAAAACCCGACGATCCGAATCTCAATGTCCCGGTGATGCAGGACTTCACCAGCGTGTTGCCAGATCGGTTTTTTGTCCAGACGGACGCCATGCCTGCAATGCAATTCAAATCGAGTGTTGCACGCAAGATGCACTTGGGCGGGCGGCGGTCCCGATCCGGAACACGCATGTTGCGCGGTATTTTCAATTGACCGCCGGCAAGGCCGCGCGCTTCAATCTCCGTTAACGAATTGGGGGGAGAGCGACATGGCTGAGGATGCCGATGTCATCGTGGTCGGTGGCGGGCTCGCCGGCCTCGTGGCGGCGACGGAAATCGCCGACGCCGGCCGTCGCGTCATCGTGCTCGACCAGGAGGGCGAACAGAATCTCGGCGGCCAGGCATTCTGGTCGTTCGGTGGACTGTTCCTGGTCGACTCGCCGGAGCAGCGCCGGCTCGGCATCAAGGACAGCTACGATCTCGCCATGCAGGACTGGACCGGCTCCGCCGGCTTCGACCGCGACGACGATCACTGGCCGCGGCGCTGGGCCGAGGCCTATGTCGGCTTCGCCGCCGGCGAGAAGCGCGACTGGCT
>NZ_JAQGJD010000275.1 GCF_028290785.1 Tardiphaga sp.
TCGATCACCGGTACGACGAGCCTGGCCAACATCAAGGCGGCGCTGATCGAGGCCGGCGCCTCCGTGCGCTCCACGGCCCTCGTCGGCAGCCACGCAACCCGCTATACGGTGCCGGCCTCCGGCGCGCCGCGTTCCTGAAGCATCGATCGATAATCTGGAGTTGAAGATGTCCCGCCCCGTGCCTAAACCCGGCATCCTCGATATTGCGCCTTACGTTCAGGGCAAGAGCCCGGTGGCCGAACCCGGCCGCAAAATGTTCAAGCTGTCGGCAAATGAGACGCCGTTCGGCCCCTCGCCACGCGCCAGGGAAGCCTACGCCGCCGCTGCTGCACATCTCGAGGATTATCCGGAGGGCACCTCACGCGTGCTGCGCGAAGCGATCGGCCGCACCTTCGGCCTCGATCCCGCTCGCATCGTCTGCGGCGCCGGCTCCGACGAAATCCTCAACCTGCTGGCGCATGTCTATCTCGGCCCCGGCGACGAGGCGATCTCGACGACCCACGGCTTCCTGGTCTATCCGATCGCCACCGCGGCGAACGGCGCCACCAACGTGGTCGCCAAGGAAACCGACTTCACCTGCAACGTCGATGCGATCCTGGCCTCGGTCTCGCCGCGCACCAAGCTGGTGTGGCTGGCCAATCCGAACAACCCCACCGGCACCTACCTGCCTTTCGACGAGATCAAGCGGCTGCGCGCCGGCCTGCCTGCGCATGTGCTGCTGGTGCTCGACGCCGCCTATTCCGACTACGTGTCGCGCAACGACTACGAGGTCGGCTTCGAGATCGTGGCCACCACCGAGAACACGGTGATGACGCACACCTTCTCCAAGATCCACGGCCTTGCCGCGCTGCGGATCGGCTGGATGTTCGGACCTGCCCACATCGTGGACGCCGTCAACCGCATCCGTGGCCCGTTCAACGTCTCCGCCCCGGCGATGCTGGCTGCCGTGGCCGCGATCGAGGATCACGCCCATGTGCAGATGTCGCGGGAATTCACCGAAACGTGGCGCAACTGGCTGACCGAGGAGATCACCAAGCTCGGCATCGCGGTGACGCCGAGCGTGGCGAACTTCATCATGATGCATTTCCCGACAACCCCCGGCAAGACCGCGGCCGATGCCGACGCGTTCCTGACCAGCCGCGGTCTGGTGCTGCGCGCCGTCACCAATTACGGCCTGCCAAACGCGCTGCGCATGACTATCGGCACCGAGGAAGCCAACCGCCTGGTGGTCGAGACCCTGCGCGAATTCCTGGGTCGGAAATGACCGCTACGCCGCCATTCAAGCGTATCGCGCTGATCGGGCTGGGCCTGATCGGCTCGTCGCTGGCGCGCGGCATCCAGCAACTCGGCCTCGCCGGCGAACTGGTCGCCACCGACCATTCGCCGGAGGTGCGCGCCCGCGCGGTCGAGATCAAGCTCGCGGACAGAATCGCCGACGACAACGCCAGCGCGGTGAAGGACGCCGACCTGGTGATCGCCTGCGTGCCGGTCGGCGTCTCCGGCGCGGTGGCGCAGAGCATCGCCGCACATCTGATGCCCGGCGCGATCGTCTCCGACGTCGGCTCGGTCAAGGCTTCGGTGTTGCGCGCGATGGCCGAGCATCTGCCGGACAACGTGCACTTCATCCCGGCGCATCCGGTCGCCGGTACCGAAAACTCTGGCCCCGATTCGGGCTTCGCCGAGCTGTTCAGCAACCGCTGGTGCATCCTGACGCCGCCGGACGGCGCCGACGCCGCCGCCGTCGAAAGACTGGCGCAGTTCTGGGGCGCGCTTGGCGCCAATGTCGAGATCATGCAGGCCGAGCACCATGACCTGGTGCTTGCCGTCACCAGCCATCTGCCGCATCTGATCGCCTATACAATCGTAGGCACCGCCGACGAGCTCGAGGACGTGACTCGTTCGGAGGTGCTGAAGTTCTCTGCCGGCGGTTTTCGCGATTTCACCCGCATTGCAGCGTCCGACCCGACCATGTGGCGCGACGTGTTTCTCGCCAACAAGGACGCGGTGCTGGAAATGCTCGGCGCGTTTCAGGAAGATTTGTCGAAACTCACCCGTGCGATCCGCCGCGGCGAGGGCGACGTGCTGTTCGACCACTTTACCCGAACCCGCGCCATCCGCCGCGGCATTGTCTCGATCGGCCAGGACGAAGCGGCCGCGGATTTCGGCCGCAAACATGCGGCGTTGAAGAAGGTGGAGTAGCGAGACTTCGCCGGAGCGCCTCTTTCTTCTTCCCCTCTCCCCTTGTGGGAGAGGGTGGATCGAACCGCGAAGCGGTTCGAGACGGGTGAGGGGTGCCTCACGCTCCGTCGCCAAATACCCCTCATCCGACGCGGACTTTGTCCGCGCCACCTTCTCCCACAAGGGGAGAAGGAAGAAAGAGCGGGCGCTTCTTCTTTAAAACAGCGGCGGGATCTGCGCGACTTTCAGCGAGCCCAGCAATACCGCGCCATCGACGAATTTCAGCGGGAACGCGCGCGCCTTTTTGCCCTCGAGCACGGCTTCGGTGCCGAGCGAGTTGATGCCGGCGGCGACGCCAACATTGGCGTTCTGCCGCGCCAGCTTGCCGAGCCCGGGGATCGCGCGATCGAGCGCGCCGAGCAGGTTGTTGACGTCCCCGCTCTTCACGCCGGGCGCAAAGCGGTCCAGCGCGGCCTGCGGCACGCCCATCTCCAGCAGCTTGTCGATGCCCAGCGCCGGGATCACTTTTTCCAGCCCGGCCACCGTCATCTGCAATTCGCCGTCAAGATTGCCGGCTGCCGTAAGGCCGAGCGAGCCGGTCGCCAGCGAGATCACCTCGCCCTGCTGCACCCGCGACTGCACGATCTCGACCCGGCCGCCAGCGGCCTGCAACTCGCGAAAGCGTTCCGGCCACGGCTTTGGCGAAACATCTTTCAAGCCGCTGAGCAGCGTGCGGATATCGGCATCGAACGGCGTCTCCAGCAGCGGATGCACCCCGACGATGCTGCCGCCGGCGAGCTGCAGGACGGATTCCAGTACCGGCTTTTCCGGCGTAGAGCCCGCCGCGAGCCGGCCGTGCAGCTCGGCATGCTTGGCGCGCACGGTGGGCGCCTGCACCGCGCCGACCACACGGTCCACCGAGGCGTCGTCGAACACGATGTCGGCGCTCTCCGGCGTACCCGGCAATCCGATGATGCTGCTGCGCGCGGTCGACCAGTTCACCACCATGGCCGGCTGGCCGCGATCCGACAGGATCG
>NZ_JAQGJD010000282.1 GCF_028290785.1 Tardiphaga sp.
TCCTGCATCAATGCCAATGCCTGCAAGGAATGCATGATGCTGATCGACGGCAAGGTCGACTACGCCTGCACCGTGCGCCTGAAAGAGGGCACCACGACGCTGGCGCCATTGCCGAAGAAGGCGCTGATCCGCGACCTCGTCACCGAAATCGCCCCGCCCGACGAAAGGCTGTGGCGCTGATCACCCCTTGCCATCCCGCTCCACCGCAGAAACTACCAGCAGCACTTCGGCCTTCTGGCGGCCGATGCTGCGCAGCCAGTGCGGGGTTTCGCCGGAAAAATACAGGCAGTCGCCTTTCTCCAGTAGCAGTTCGTCGCCGTCCAGCTTGATGGCCAGGCTGCCGGACACCACGAACAAAAACTCCTCGCCGGCGTGCGACGCCCGCGACGCCAGTTTCAGCGGCGGCCGGATCAAAAACGGCTCCATCCGCTTCTGAGTGCGGCTAGCTGCCAGCGCCAGCAGGTCGAAGCCGCCTTGCTGGGCCGGGGCCGCGTCCCTCTCGCGGCGAAACAGCGTATAGCTTGCCGCCGGCGTCGGATTGGGATCGAACAGATAGGTGACGTTGACGTCGAGGGCGGCGGCCAGCCGCAGCAAGGCTGCGACCGACGGCGTCTTCAGCCCGCGCTCCACCAATGAGATATAGCCGCGCGTCAGCTCGCTCAGGGTGGCGAGCTGGTCCAGCGTCAGTCCCTTGGCCGAACGAAGCTGGCGCAGGTTGAACCCCACCGCCTCGGATCTGCTGACATCGAGCAACGCTTGTCTCCGTGTTCAGCGTGTCTTTTAGAGAAAGCCCGCGCGATGCGGAAGGGCCGCGCCCGCAGGGCGTGCCTGCGCGTTTCTCTCAGAAAACATTGCTGCAGATATTTCCAGCAGCGGCAAGGATAATTTAGGCAAATCTGCCCGGAATCGGCAGTTTCTCGCCCATGGGATGGGCATTTCGCCGTTCCTGCCGGTTTAGGCGTCAGATGCCTGTTGTGGTGCCGTTGATTTCCAGCAGTAAACATGTTGGATTTTGTGACAGCGAGACGCCCGCGCTGGGGCGGCTGATACAGCGAACATTCCAAATTTTCGAACTGCGCCTCCCCGGCAAACCGGAGGCGGAGAATGACGATATGCGTCCGAATTTTGCACCCCTTCCTGGAGAGGAATGCCATGACCGTCGCAGAACAATTCAACACCATCGACGTCCCCGACGACGCGAAAGCGTTACGCCGCATCGTGTGGTCGAGCGTGATCGGCACCGCCGTCGAGTGGTACGACTTCCTGATCTATGGCGCGGCCACCGCGCTGGTGTTCAACAAGGTGTTCTTCGCTGCCGGCGGCGATGCCGGCCTCGCCACCATCGCGGCGTTCGGCACCTACGCCGTCGGCTTCCTCGCGCGCCCGCTGGGTGCCGCGATCTTCGGCCACTACGGCGACCGCGTCGGCCGCAAGGCGATGCTGGCCATCACCATCATGGTGATGGGCATCGGCACCTTCCTGATCGGGCTGTTGCCGACCTACGCGCAGATCGGCATCGCGGCGCCGATCCTGCTCGTCGTGCTGCGCTTCCTGCAGGGCATCGGCCTCGGCGGCGAATGGGGCGGTGCGGTGCTGATGGTGGTGGAGAATGCGCCAACCCACAGGCGCGGCTTCCTCGGCAGCATGGTGCAGGTCGGCAATCCCGTCGGCAACCTCGCGGCGATCGGCATGTTCGCGCTGGTCTCGCAATTGCCCGAAGACGACTTCATGAGCTGGGGCTGGCGCATTCCGTTCCTGCTCTCGATCCTGCTGGTCGGCGTCGGGTTGTGGATCCGGCTCAGCATGGAAGAAACCCCGGCGTTCCGCACGCTGAAGGCCAAGAACGAAGTGGCGAAGATGCCGATCGTGGAGATCTTCAAGTATCACCGCCGCCCGTTCTTCACCGCTGTCGGCCTGAAGATCTCGGAAATCGCCTATGCCAGCATCGCCGGCGTGTTCATCATGTCCTACGCCACCTCGCGTCTCGGCCTGTCGCGCGGGCTGGTGCTGAACGGCGCCTTCATCGCGTCCTTCGTCGCGCTGTTCTCGATCCCGTTATTCGGCTGGCTGTCGGACAAGATCGGGCGCAAGACCATGTTCTATGCGAGCTGCATCTTCTCGGCGCTGTTCGCCTTCCCGATGTTCTGGCTGCTCGATACGAAGGACCCGACCATCGTCATCCTAACCATCGTCGCGGCGATTTCGTTCGGCCAGATGGTGATGTTCGGCATCGGCGCGCCCTGGTACTCCGAGCTGTTCACCGCGAAGCTGCGCTACAGCGGCGCCTCGCTGGGCTTCCAGGTTGGCGCGGCGATCAGCGGCGGCCTCAGCCCGCTGATTGCGGCCTCGCTGATGGCCTGGGCCGGCGGCGCCACCTGGCCGGTGTCGGTGTTCCTGATCGTCTGCGCGCTGATCACCGCCACCGCGACCTTCATGGCGCCGGAGACCGCCAACAAGGAACTGACCTGAGGTCACACGAGGCGCACGACGTAGGGTGGGCAAAGCGAAGCGTGCCCACCACCTTCACTCGCGGCGACAATGGTGGGCACGGCGCAAGGGCGCCTTTGCCCACCCTACGACTGCACGCCATTCATGAGGACAGAACCATGCTCGATACGCTCGACAGCAAAACCGCAACTCCCGTCACCCTCGCCTGGACGGGCGTGGTGCGCCATCTCCACATCACGCCGCGCGCGTTCCTGCCGATGCGCGCGATGGCCGAACTGCAACTGATTGCCGGCAAGGGCATCGACAGCGATCGCTACATGATCGGCCGCGAGGAAGGCTTCTACTCGTCGAAGCCGGAAGAGGGCCGCCAGGTCACGCTGTTCGAGATCGAAACGCTGCTGGCGCTGAAGCGTGACCACAACATCGACCTGGCTCCCGAGGAGCATCGCCGCAACGTGACCGTCGCCGGCGTGCCGCTGACCCATCTGGTCGGTCAAAAATTCTGGCTGGGCGAGACGCTGCTGGAAGCGACGCGGCTGTCGATCCCGTGCCGCCACATCGAGGAGATCACCGGCAAGGCGATCTTCGATCCCCTGATCAATCGCTCCGGGTTGAACTGCAAGATCCTGCAAGGCGGCACCGTACGCGTCGGCGACGCCGTGCGGAACGCGGCATGACGCTGCCGATCACCACCGTCAAAACCATCGTCGACAGGATCGAGGATGGCGGCGCCGGCATCAAGGTGTTCAGGCTGGTCGATCCCGACCGCTGGCAGTTGCCGCCGTTCCGCCCTGGCGCGCATATCGACCTGCATCTGCCCGGCGGCATGGTGCGGACCTATTCGCTGTGCAACGACCCCGCCGACAATGCGCGCTACGTCGTGGCGGTGAAGCGCGAGGCGGCCGGCCGCGGCGGCTCGGTGCTGCTGCACGACGCGATCGACGTCGGTGACACCATCGGCGTCTCGCTGCCGCGCGGCGGCCTCGATCTGCCGGACGACGTCACGCGCTTTGCTTTCGTCGCCGGTGGCATCGGCGTGACGCCGTTCCTGTCCGTGGCGGCTTGGCTGAAGCGGGTCGGGCGGCCGAAATTCACCCTGCACCTGATCGCGCGCGGCGCGCCGCCGCTGGCGCACCTGCTGGTGCCGCTGCTGCGGTCCGGGCATCTGGTCGTCCACGATACCGCGGCGGCCGCGCGGCCGCATATCGCCGCGCTGGTGGGCCGGCCGCTGTCCGATGTCGGGCTTGGCTGCTGCGGCCCCGAAAGTATGATCGGGGATTTCGAGCAGGCCACGCGCGACTGGCCGGCGTCGCGCGTCCACATCGAGCGCTTCGTGCCGCCGCCCTTGCCGGTCGATCCCGACGCAAGGCCCTACACGCTGGCACTGGCGCGCTCGAAACTGGAGATTCCGGTGGCCGCCGGCCAAACCATGCTGTCAGCGCTGCTCGGCGTCGGCATCGACATTCCCGCTTCCTGCTGCGGCGGCATCTGCGGCTCCTGCAAGGTCGACTGGCTGGAAGGCGCGCCGATCCACCGCGACCGCGTGCTGTCGCCCACTGAGCGCGCGCGCAGCCTGATGGTGTGCGTCGCGGAGTCCGCGGAAGACCGGCTGGTGCTGGATTTGTGAAGCGTACCGGCGTCTCCCCGTCATTGCGAGGTCAGGGAAAGCTTGCAGCTTTCCCTGACCTCGCAATGACGGTTGAGAGGGCGCTGCCCGTTTAACAACCCGTCCTGATTAATTTATAGCCATTCTAAACCCACGCCGCCGCGCCTCAATCCAGCGCGACGGCGCTGCTGTCGCGGCTGGCGTGGTCTGCGACAATGCGCTGCATCATGGCGACGAACGCTGCCTGTTCAGACTTGCTCAGAGTGCCCAGCGTCGCCTTGTGGGCGTCGCGCGCGGCGCTCTCGATCTGGCCGAGCAGCGCCGTGCCGGCCGGCGTCAGCCGGCAGATTCGCGCCCGACGGTCGTCGTCGCTGACCGGACGCTCGACCAGTTTTCGCGCCTCCAGCCGCTTCAGCGCGCCGGTGGTGGTGGTGCGATCCAGAGCAATATCAGCGGCTAAGGTGGTCTGGTCCGCGGTTCCGCGCTGCGCCAGCGCCGACAGCAGGCTGTATTGCAGCGGCGTCACCTCGAAGCCGCCGCAGGCTTCCTGGAACAGCGCGACGTGAATCTGGTGCAGCCGGCGGATCAGGAATCCCGGTCGCTGCGGCAGCGGCCACGGCTTTTGCGATGCGGCGACACGCGGCTTGTTGGCTTTGGGCAACGCGTTCTCCTGATACCGCCGCGACTCGCGGGAAAACCTCGCGCCATTTATGGCATGCGCTTTGCTTTTGTAAAATACGAAGTATGCTTCGCATTTTGGCGCGGCCCGCAAGAGCCGCCCAATGTCAGAGGAGACCACCATGTCCGTCACCGCCACCTTCGACCTGCTGCTGCGCGGCGGTCGCGTCATCGATCCCGCCTCCGGCATCGACGGCATCAAGGACGTCGCCATCCGCAACGGCAAGATCGCCGCGGTGCAATCCGATATTTTGCCGACCAGCGCGAAGGAAGTGATCGACGTTACCGGCCAACTCGTGCTGCCGGGCCTGATCGATACCCACGCGCACGTCTATCAATATGTTTCCGGCCGCTTCGGCATGAACCCGGACATGGTCGGCGTGCAGTCCGGCGTCACCACGCTGATCGACCAGGGCGGCCCGTCCTGCATGACCCTGCCGGGCTTCCGCCACTTCATCGCCGAGCCCGCCAAGTCGCGCGTCTACGCCTTTCTGTCGGCCTATCTGGTCGGCGGCCTCGAGGGTCACTTCTATCCCAACCTGTACAGCCCGGATGGCGTCGACATCGACGCCACCGTGAAATCCGCGCTGGCCATTCTCGATCTGGTGCGGGGGGTCAAGGCCCATGCCGCGATCGGCGGCTTCGCGCGCTGGGGCATTCGCGTGCTGGAGATGGCGGCGGAAATCGGCAAGCAGACCAGCCTGCCGGTCTATGTACATTTCGGCCAACTCTGGGGCCTGCCGGAGAGCGGCACCAATGGCGAGGACGTCGATACCATCCTGGAGCGCGTGATCCCGCTGCTCAAGGAAGGCGACGTGCTGGCGCATCCGTTCACGCGGCATCCCGGCGGCTTCG
>NZ_JAQGJD010000323.1 GCF_028290785.1 Tardiphaga sp.
AATAAATTATCGCTGATGACAATCCCGCCGGATCTCGATGCGGCGTTCCGCAAGTTCATTCCGCCGTTTGGGGCTGCCGGCAACCCGATCGACATCACCGGTGGCGAGCCGCCGATCACCTATGTCAACACCGTCAAGCTCGGTCTGGAAGATCCACGCATCCATGCGCTCATCCTCGGCTACTGGCACACCATCGTGACGCCGCCGATGGTATTCGCCCGCAACATGGTCGAGATCAAGAACGAGATGAGGAAGCTGGGCATCGAGAAGCCGATGGTCGCCTCGCTCGCCGGCGACGTCGAGGTCGAGGAGGCCGCGGAATATCTCGACCAGAACGGCATCCCGGCCTATGCCTACTCGACGGAGTTGCCGGTCGAAGTGCTGGGCGCGAAGTACAAGTGGGCGCGCGGCGCGGGGCTGCTGTAAGCAGCTTTCGCGAACGTATCAAGAGAAACGCCGCCCGGGAAACCGGGCGGCGTTTTTTGCGTTGGCTGAGCTCGCTACCCACCCCCGTCATTGCGAGGAGCACTTGCGACGAAGCAATCCAGTCTTCACTTGTGGCCTCTGGATTGCCGCGTCGCTTCGCTCCTCGCAATGACGGCGGAGGGGACTGCCCTAAACGACCACCGCCTGCTTCACAAATCCCTCTTCGCCAAAGATCCGCGTGTAGCGCGCGATCTCCGCCGGGCTGCCCGTCGTCTTCGCCGGATTGTCCGACAGTTTCACGGCCGCGCGGCCGTTGGCCGAGGTGACTTTGCAGACCAGGCTGATCGGGTCGAGCGTATCGAGGCCGCGCGGATGGGCGCCGCGGAAATCGTTGGTGGCCATGGTGCCCCAGCCAAAGCTCTCGCGGATCCGGCCGCGGAATTTCTGGTGCAGCTCGATCATCGAATCTACCTCCAGCCCGTCCGAGAACATCGCGCGCTTCTTGCGCGGATCTTCGCCGCGCGACGCGTACCAGGCGATGATCTCTTCGCCGGCCGCCACCGGCTCCTTGGAGTCCATGCGCATGCCGGTCCAGCCGGCGGCCCATTCCGGCGCGTCGCGCAGGAACTGCGTCATGCCGAACGTGTCCGGCAGGATGATCAGCAGTTCGCCGTCATAGACTTCCTGCCATTTCGCCAGCACGTCGTATTGCGCGCGCTTCAACTCCTCGTCGGTGTCGGCAAGGCACGCGGCGACCATGGGCAATTCGTGCGAATTGGTGCCGATCGCCTCGAAGGAGTGCTTGAAGGCGAGCAGGGCATTGGAAGTGCCGACAAAGGTGCGGCCGAGTTCGTTAGCCATCACGTCGGTGACCCATTCCTGCCACAGGAAGCTGTGCCGCCGCCTTGTGCCGAACTCCGCCAGCCGCAGGTCGGGATGCGCCTGCAGCCGCTGCACCTTGCCCCAGATCTTGGTCTTGGCCTGGGCGTAGAGGATATCGAGCTCGAACTTGCCCAGCGTGGACATCGCACTGCGCGTGCGCAGCTCGCTGACGATGGCCAGCGCATAGATCTCCCACAGCGTCACTTCGGCCCAGGCGCCCTCGAAGGTCAGCACATATTGGCCGTCGATGGTCTCGAGGTGATAATCGGGCAGCCGGAAGCTGCGCAGATACTCGATGTATTCCGGGCGAAAAATGTCGCGGCGGCCGTAGAAGCGGTTGCCGGCCAGCCAGATCAATTCGTTCTCACGAAACCTGAGCGTGCGGGCGTGATCGAGCTGCGCGCGCAGCACGGCTTCGGGAATGATCTGGGCCAGCCGCACCGTTTTGGTGCGGTTGATGAGACCGAAGGTCACGGGAACGTCGGGATACAGCATCCAGATGAACTGGTGCATCAGGAATTTGTAGAAGTCGGTATCCAGCAACGACCGGATGATCGGATCGAGCCTGTAATTGTGGTTGTGGACCCGGGTGGCGAAATCCATCATGGCGACGCCATTCCTGAATAGGTGCCTGCATCGGCACGGGTCGAAGCGGCGTTTCCGCGACGGTGGTGCCGCGTCGGCAAGTCCACGAAATGGAGGTATCCGCCGGGTTTGGCGATGTCAACGGAGTGGAGTTTTGCTTGACCCTCGCCTTTTGAGGGGGAGGGTCGCCCAACCTGCGCGAAGCGCGTGTTGGACGGGGTGGGGTGACAGCCGTGGTGGTACGGGACAGCGGCTCCCACGAGCGCTGTCACCCCACCCCGCCGAGCAACATGCTTCGCATGCCGCTCGTCGATCCTCCCCCTCAAAAGGGGAGGGTGAAGACCTGCGCGTGTCGCTGGGTCAAGACGCCCGCTTCAGTCGAGCATCTGGCGCGTTGGCCTGCAGCGTGTGCTGGATCGCCTCGCGCAGTTGCGGATAATCGGCGCGGTCCCAGTCGGAGACGCGAATATCGGCGAGCAGCGCGGCCGATTTGCCGAACACCACGATGCGATCGCCGACGCTCATGGCTTCCTCGAGCTGGTGCGTGATCAGGATCGCGGTCGAATTGAACTCACGTGCCAGCGCGACAAAGGTTTTTCGCAGCTCGTTGGCGGTGACTTCGTCGAGCGCACTGAAGGACTCGTCGGCCAGCAAGATTTCCGGCTGCACCGCGAAGGCGCGGGCGATGGCGACGCGCTGCCGCATCCCGCCGGACAATTCGCGCGGGTAGGCGTTGGCGAATTTTTCCAGGCCAAGTCGCGTCAGCCAGGCCATCGCGCGCTGTTGCTGTTCGTCTTCGGCTATGCCGATCAGCTCCAACGGCAGCTTGACGTTGTCGAGCGCCGAGCGCCACGGCAACAGCCGGTCCTGCTGGAAGATCGTCGCGATGCGACCGCGAAAATGGTTGAAGTCGTCATAGGGCGTCTTGCCGCCGATGGTGATGCGACCGCCGCTGGGATGTTCGAGCCCAATCAGCAGATCGAACAAGGTCGATTTTCCGCATCCGGTCTGGCCGACGACGGCGACCAGTTCGCCGAGTTCAATGCGGAGCGAGAGCCGGTTGATCGCCACCACCGGTCGGCCGGAGATGGTCTGGCGAAACTCCTTTCGCAGGTCGGCGATCTCGATCGCGGCGGACGCGGTCATGCCCGCCACCGCAGCACGCGCGTTTCGAGACGGACGAGCAGCGCTTCGAGGATGAACAGAAGCACCACCAGCACCAGGGTCCAGGCGAATACATCGGCGACCGAGAATAACTCCTGCGCCACCGACAGTTGATGCCCGATCCCGGTCACGGCACCGACCAGTTCGGCAATGGTGACGACGCGGATCGCCAGACTCAGCGTGATCTTCCAGCTGGTGATCAGTCCCGGCGTGATCGCCGGTAGCATCAGCTTGTGGAAGAACTGCAGCGAGGTCGGCCGGAAGGACCGGATCATCTGCTTCAGGTCTTTCGACACTTCGCGCATGTTATCGAGGGCATCCACCGTGAAGACAGGGGCACAAACCACCACCAGCACGAAGGCGATCCGGAACTCGACGCCCTTGAACCACAGCACCGCGAACAGAATCCACGACACCACCGGCACCGCCATCAAGATGCGCACCATCGGCCGCAAATATTTTTCGACGCTTTCGGACAGGTACATCACGATCGCAACGGCGAGGCCGATGACGAACGAAATCACCAGCGCCAGCACAACGCGGGCCAGCGTCACCGCCACATCGACCGGCGCGATGTGGATCAGGCTTTGCGCAATGCGGCCGAGGCCGGGGATCGCGAAGGCCGGAATGCCTAGCGTCGGCGCC
>NZ_JAQGJD010000344.1 GCF_028290785.1 Tardiphaga sp.
GCTCTGATATCCGCCGAACAAGCCGCGCGGCTGATAGGGCCGAGGCGCGTAAACCTGCGGCTGGTACATCCGGCGGCTGGCGTAATATTGCTGCGTCTCGGCATCGGTCATGCGGCGATAGCCGGGAGGTGCCGGGTAGCGTTGGTCGTTCGAGCTGCCATCGGCCGGGTAGATGTAACCGTCATCCTGCTGCACGACCTGGCGCTGCACGCGGCGGCTCGGCACCATCGGCTGCGGCACAAGCTCGATCGGATTGCCGGCGGCGTCATAGGACGGCTCGGCGGGGGCGACCTGGCGTCGCGCGACGGCGGCGGGCCTGCTTGGACGCGGATTGCGCGCCACGGCTACCGAGGCCGAGCCGGTCAGGGTGACGGTGGTGGTCAGAAGGCCATCCTGCTTGACCAGGGCATACAGCGTGGCGGCATTGTCGCGCGACAGCCGCACGCAGCCATGCGACGCGGGTGTGCCGAGGCGATTGACGGAGTCGGTGCCGTGGATGGCGTGGCCCTTCCTGGTGAAGAAGATCGAGTTCGGCATCGGCGCGTCGTCGAACTCCTTGGAAAAATGATCTTCTTCCATGCGGAAGGTTTGGAAGCTGCCATTCGGCGTCTCATGCGCCGGATCGCCCGAGGACACCGGCCAGCGGTACTTCTCGACGCCATCGACGGCGACGGTCATTTCCTGATTGTCCTTGTCGATGGCAATGGCGATTTTGGCCTGCGCGGCAGTGCTGGCGGCGAAAAGGCTCAGACCGATCACGGTCATCATAAGCGAACGCATGTTAACTTTGGCCTCCGGGCCGCAACCTGTTGAACCGCCTGCCGTCCCCGCCCCCAATATGCATACGGGCCGGAATTTGTTCCAGTGACAGTTTCGTGCATCCTTAATAGGGGGCGGGGCGCGAGCAAGGCACGGAACGGGCCAAATCGGGTCCAAGGTAGCGATTTTCGTCCTCGCGCCCATCATTGATCGCTTCCAGATATCCAATGGAACCGGTCCCCCGATCGGACGTTGCCACCCACTAGATCATGTGGGCGGATCGCCGCCCTTCAAAGGAAGACCATCATGAAGACCAAAACCGTTGCTTTGCCGAGTCGCAGCTTCAAGACCGCTTTTGTGCTGGCCGCTGGTACGCTGGCGTTGATCGCCATGCCGCACTTCGCGCAGGCGCAGGGCGTGTTCCGCGGCGCCGAGCAGGGCGCGAACCAGGGTGCCCGCGACGGCAACCGTGCGGCGGGTCCGATCGGCGGTCTGGTGGGCGGTGCTGTCGGTCTGGGCGTCGGCGGCGCCGTGGGCGGCGTGAAGGGCGTGCTCGGCATTCCCGAGGGCCGTAGCCGCCAGTGTCGTGGTTATTATGACCGACGTCACCGCTTCCATTGCTATCGCTAAGCTGCGGTCCGCCTGAATAGAAAACGGCCCGGTTCAACACCGGGCCGTTTTGCTTTGCCGTGATGCGCGGTCAGTTCTTCAGCTTGTAGCCGGTCTTGAAGATCCACCATACGGCGACCATGCAGATCGCCAGGAACATCAGCGTGATCGTGACGCTCCAGACCACGCTGACGTCGGAGATTTCGTAGAAGCTCCAGCGGAAACCGCTGATCAGGTAAACCACCGGATTGAGCAGCGTGATGGTGCGCCAGCCCGACGGCAGCATGCTCACCGAATAGAAGCTGCCACCCAAGAATGTCAGCGGCGTCACCACCAGCAGCGGGATCGCCTGCAGCTTCTCGAAGCCATCGGCCCAGATGCCGATGATGAAGCCAAACAGGCTGAAGGTCACCGCGGTCAGCACCAGGAACGTGATCATCCACCACGGATGCAGGATGTGCAGCGGCACGAACAGACCGGCGGTAGCGAGAATGATCAGGCCGAGTAGGATCGACTTGGTGGCGGCGGCGCCGACATAGCCGAGCACGACCTCGACGTACGACACCGGCGCCGACAGCAGTTCGTAGATGGTGCCGGTGAACTTTGGAAAATAGATACCGAACGAGGCGTTGGAGATGCTCTGCGTCAGCACCGACAGCATCACTAGCCCGGGCACGATGAAGGTGCCGTAGCTGACGCCTTCCACCGACGTGATGCGCGAACCGATCGCGGCGCCGAACACCACGAAATACAGCGAGGTGGAGATGACAGGTGAGACGATGCTTTGCAGCACGGTGCGCCAGGTGCGTGCCATTTCGAACAGATAGATGGCTTTGACGGCCCGGAAATTCATGCTCATTTCCTCACCAGGCTGACGAAAATATCTTCCAGCGAGCTCTGCGTGGTGTCGAGATCGGAGAAACGGATGCCGGCTTCACGGAGATCGCCCAACAGGCTGGTGATTCCGGTGCGCTCGCTCTTGGTGTCGTAGGTGTAGATCAACTGGTTGCCATCGTCCGCGAGCTTGAGATTGTAGGCCGACAGGCCTGGTGGAATGGCTTCGACCTTGCTTTGCAGATGCAGTTTCAGCCGCTTCTTGCCGAGCTGCTGCATCAGCGCCGCCTTGTCCTCGACCAGGATGATCTCACCCTTGTTGATGACGCCGATGCGGTCGGCCATCTCCTCGGCTTCCTCGATGTAATGCGTGGTCAGGATCACCGTGACGCCGGCGGCGCGCAGCGTCCGCACCACCTCCCACATGCCCTTGCGCAATTCGACATCGACGCCGGCAGTGGGCTCGTCGAGAAACAGGATCTGCGGTTCGTGCGACAGCGCCTTGGCGATCATCACCCGGCGCTTCATGCCGCCGGACAATGTGACGATCTTGTTGTCCTTCTTGTCCCACAGCGACAGGTCCTTCAGCACCTTTTCGATGTGCGCCGGATTCTTCGGCTTGCCGAACAGCCCGCGGCTGAAGGAGACCGTCGCCCAGACCGTCTCGAATGCATCGGTGTGCAGCTCCTGCGGCACCAGCCCGATCATCTCGCGCGCGGCGCGGAACGAGGCAACATTGTCGTGGCCATCGACCACGACCTTGCCGGAGGTGGCATTGGCGATGCCGCAGATGATGCTGATCAGCGTCGTCTTGCCGGCGCCGTTCGGTCCCAGCAGCGCAAAGATCTCGCCGCGGTTGATCTCGAGGTCGATGCCCTTGAGCGCGGTGAAGCCGCCGGCATAGCTCTTGGTCAGGTTGGAAACGGTAATGATGGGGGACATGGGGGGACTTAATCTGAAAAAAGGGAGCCGAGGCTCAAACGGGAGGCCGCGTTAGACGCGGGGTCCGTACATAGGAACGAGGCTGCTGCAGCGCAATCGCAGGAAGGGCAATTTTATGGCTACTCGGCGGCTTCGTAATCGATCTCGACAATCGTCCCGCCATCGGCCGCGTCGGCGAAGTGCGGATCGTTCCGCAATTGATCGAGAGTGCGCGGCGATGGCAGGTCGCCCGAGCCGTCCGGATTGGTCCAGTCTCCGGCCGCGTATTCGAGAGTCTCCTCGGCTTCCTCGATAGCTTCATCGAGGCTGTCGCCGGCCGTTACAACGCCGGGAAGATCGGGAAATGACACGCGAAAAATGCCGCCGGCGTCTTTCTGAATCAGCGCGATATAGACCGGCATCCTCACACCCGCTCCACAAAACTATCGACCACCTTCTTCTCGCCGGCCTTCTCGAATGCGATGGTCAGCTTGTTGCCGTCGATCTTGATTACCGCGCCGTAGCCGAACTTCTGGTGAAACACCCGGTCCTGCAGCGTAAACGCCGACTCGGTGCCGGTGGATTTGGCAATCAGTTCGCCTTCGATCGTCATCGGCTTGGCGCGCGAGTAGCCGCCGGGTGATTCCTGGCGCATGGCGGAGAACGGCGACTGGCTTTCGTTGAAGCCGCCGCCGGCCTGTCCGCCGTTGTTGCCGCCGCCGCGGCGGTTGGCCTGGGCGCGTTGCCAGCCCGGCGTCGAATAGGTCGAGCCGAACGATTCCACATTGTCGAACCGCGACGGGCCGTAGCCTGACGCGCCGCCCCAGCCGGAGCCGCCCTTGGACTCGGTGATCTCCACATTGGCCGCCGGCAGCTCGTCGAGGAAGCGCGACGGCATCGTCGTATTCCAGGTGCCGTGAATTCGCCGGTTGGTGGCGAAGTACAATTTGGCGCGCTTGCGCGCCCGCGTAATGCCGACATGAGCGAGGCGGCGTTCTTCTTCCAGTCCGGCGCGGCCCTGGTCGTCGAGCGCGCGCTGGTGCGGAAACAGGCCTTCTTCCCAGCCGGGCAGGAACACGTTGTCGAATTCCAGCCCCTTGGCGGAGTGCAGCGTCATGATCGAGACCGCGTCCTCGTCGGCGCCGCCCTCGCGGTCCATCACCAGCGAGATGTGTTCGAGAAAGCCCTGCAGGTTCTCGAACTCTTCCATCGAGCGCACCAGTTCCTTGAGATTCTCCAGGCGGCCGGCGGCGTCGGCGGATTTGTCCTTCTGCCACATGTCGGTATAGCCGCTCTCGTCGAGCACCATCTCGGCGAGTTCGCCGTGCGGCATGGTCTCGCGCTGCTTGCGCCAGCGTTCGAAGTTGAGCATCAGCTCGCGCAGGCTGCCGCGCGCCTTCGGCTTCATCTCGTCGGTATCGACCACCGCGCGCGCCGCTTCCGACAGCGGGATTTTTCGCTTGCGGGCGACGTCGTGCAGCATCTGGACGGTGGCGTCGCCGAGGCCGCGCTTCGGCACGTTGACGATGCGTTCGAAAGCGAGGTCGTCGGCCGGCGAATTGATCACGCGCAGATACGCCAGCGCGTCGCGGATTTCGGCGCGCTCGTAGAAGCGCGGGCCGCCGATCACGCGGTAGGGCAGGCCGAGGGTGACGAAGCGGTCTTCGAACTCGCGCATCTGGAACGAGGCGCGCACCAGGATCGCGACGTCATTCAGCTTGTTGCCGTCGCGCTGCAACTGCTCGATCTCCTCGCCGATGGCGCGGGCTTCCTCTTCGGAATCCCACGAGCCGGTGACGGTGACCTTTTCGCCATCGACGTCCTCGGTGCGCAACGTTTTGCCGAGCCGGCCTTCGTTGTGCGCGATCAGGTGCGAGGCGGCGGCGAGAATATGGCCGGTGGAGCGGTAGTTGCGTTCGAGGCGAATGATCTTGGCGCCGGGGAAATCGTGGTCGAAGCGCAGGATGTTATCGACCTCCGCGCCGCGCCAGCCATAGATCGATTGATCGTCGTCGCCGACGCAGCAGATGTTGCGCGGGACCCGCGACGCCACTTCTGTTCCTTCGCTGGCGGAGCTCTCTATTGCCACGGCTTGAGAACCGATCGGTGCGCGCGGAGCCGTCCCCGTCTGCGAGAGCAGCCGCAGCCAAAGATACTGCGCGACGTTGGTGTCCTGATATTCGTCCACCAGAATGTACTTGAAACGTTGCTGGTAGCTGCGCAGCACGTCGGGGTGCTCGCGGAACAGCCGGATGCACTCCAGCAGCAGGTCGCCGAAGTCGGCGGCGTTGAGGGTCTTGAGCCGGTCCTGATAGGCGGCGTAGAGCTTGCCGCCCTTGCCGTTGCCGAACACCGCGGCTTCGCCGGACGGCACCTGCGACGGCGTCAGGCCGCGGTTCTTCCAGCCGTCGATCAGCCCGGCAAGCATCCGCGCCGGCCAGCGCTTGTCGTCGATGTTGTCGGCGGCCAACAACTGCTTCAGCAGCCGGATCTGGTCATCGACGTCGAGCACGGTGAAATTGGAAGTGAGCTGCACCAGTTCGGCATGGGTGCGCAGGATGCGGCCGCCGATCGAATGGAAGGTGCCGAGCCACGGCATGCCCTCGACCGCCTGGCCCAGCATGGCGCCGAGCCGGTGCTTCATCTCGCGCGCCGCCTTGTTGGTGAAGGTCACCGACAGGATCTCGTTGGGCCGGGCGCGGCCCATGCTGAGGATGTGGGCGATCCGTGAGGTCAGCACCTTGGTTTTGCCGGTGCCGGCGCCGGCCAGCACCAGAACGGGGCCTTCGAGAGTCTCGACGGCGTCGCGCTGCTCGGGGTTCAGGCCGGTCAGATATTGCGCGGGAGCCGCCTGAGCGCGCGCGCGCGCGCCGATGCCGCCCGCCGCCGGCTGGTAGGCGGGGAGATCGTTGCTCGGCACTTTGCGCGGTTCAGTCATGCGAATCGTCTTCCATCCACGGTGGCACCGTGGGGCCTCAAAGGGGAGCCTTCATAGCAGGATCAATCCGCATATAGGAGCCTGAGGGCTCTGGCGACAGAGTTATCCCCGCGCCCGACCCCAGAGGAGCCGAATCGCGGGCGGCAGGCTGCTCTCGTTTCGTTGATCCGGCCGGTACGTCGGTCCGGGAACTTTGGTTCCGAATCTCGCTTGTAACCGCATGAGGCGCGGCGATGACGCCGCGTCAAAACCAAACTGAGGTTGGCGCCATGTTCGGCTGGGTCGTTACGTTTCTCATCGTTGCCTTGATTGCCGGCGTGCTCGGTTTCGGCGGCATCGCCGGCGCATCGATCGAAATGGCCAAGATGATCTTCTTCGTAGCCATCATCCTGTTCCTGATCTCCGCCGTCGTCGGCCTGTTGCGCGGGCGTGGCCGAGCCTGACCGGAGCTATTTTCTCGAGGGCATCCCGATGCTTCGGCCGATGCCCTCGGGACGCGGAACGGGACGATGGGCGTCCGCCAAGGCCTGCACGCGCGCGCGGATGTCTGGCGGGAAGGGCGCCACCTTGCGGGCGGTCATGTCCATGTGAAGCGTCATGTTTTCCGAGGTCGCCGACAGCCAGCCTTCGGTGGCGTGGCGCAGTTCCTTGAAGGTGTGGATACGCTTGTCGTCCGCCGCCACCACCAGGACCGAGACCTGCGCGGGATCGTCGAGGTGAATTTCCCTGACATAGCGGACGTGGCATTCGGCGGTGAAGGTCGAGTGCTGCCGCGCCTTCATGTATCCCGGCCCGATTCCCAGCTTCAGCCAGAGTTCGTCGATCGCGCGGTCGAACAGCACGTTGTAATAGGCCATGTTGAGATGGCCGTTATAGTCGATCCACTGCGGCTCGATCGGCATCACCGACGACAGGAACGGCACTGGCTGTCGCAGCAGGTCATCGGTTGGCTCGGCCGTCATCGTCATGGTTGATTCCTGTCGCAAAAATCCAACATCCCTTGACCCGTTATACATCCTTTGCCACGGTCCCGCGCGCCGGAGGATTTTCACGTGGCTGCACTCATCGACCTGAAACGCCCAGAGCCCAACGCGCTGGCCTCTGCCCTGGAATCGCTGGCTGCCCGGTTCGGCAACCGGCTGATCACGTCGCAGGCGGTGCGCGATCAGCACGGCCACACCACCACGTGGATCGCCAACCAGCCGCCGGATGGCGTGGTGATGGCGCAGGAAACAGCCGACATTCAGGACGTGGTACGGATCTGCGCCGCGAACAAAGTGCCGGTGATCGCGTTCGGCACCGGCACTTCGCTGGAAGGCCAGGTCAACGCCCCCGCCGGCGGCATCTGCATCGATCTGCGCGATATGAATCAAATTCTCGAAGTCCACAGCGAGGACCTCGATTGCGTGATCCAGCCCGGCGTCACCCGCAAGGCGCTGAACGAAAACCTGCGCGACCAGGGCCTGTTCTTTCCGATCGATCCCGGCGCCGACGCCTCGCTCGGCGGCATGGCCTCGACCCGCGCTTCCGGCACCAACGCGGTGCGCTACGGCACCATGCGCGACAACGTGCTGGCGCTGAAAGTCGTGCGCGCCGACGGCGAGATCATCAAGACCGGCACGCGGGCGAAGAAATCATCCGCCGGCTACGACCTCACCCATCTGTTCGTCGGCGCCGAAGGCACGCTCGGGATCATCTCCGAACTGACGATCAAACTGCGCGGCATTCCCGAGACCATCGCCGCGGCGGCGTGTTCGTTCGCGACCGTGGCAGGCGCCTGCCAGGCCACGATCCTCGCGGTGCAGACTGGCATTCCCGTGGCGCGCATCGAGCTGCTCAATGAAGCGCAGGTTCGCTGCTGCAATGCCTATTCGAAACTGACGCTGCCGGAAACGCCGCTGCTGCTGCTGGAATTCCATGGCAGCGAGGCCGAAGTCGCCGAGCAGTCGAAGAATTTTCGCGAGATCGCCGAAGAGTGCGGCGGCGGCGCGTTTACGTGGACCACCAAGCCGGAAGACCGTACCAAACTCTGGCAGGCGCGCCACGATGCCTACTGGTCGGTGAAGAGTCTGCGGCCGGGCTCCGATGTCGCGGCCACCGATGTCTGCGTGCCGATCTCGAGGCTCGCCGAATGCGTCGCGGAGACCGAAGAAGATCTCGCGCGCATGAATCTGGTGGCGCCGATTGTCGGCCACGTCGGCGACGGCAATTTCCATTGTTCGATGCTGTGCGATCGCAACGATGCCGACGAAGTCGCGCGCGCCGAGGCCTTCATGCACCGGCTCGTCGAACGCGCGCAGGCGATGGGCGGCACCTGCACCGGCGAGCACGGCATCGGCCAGGGCAAGCAAAAGTATCTCAAGGCCGAATTGGGCATAGAGGCGCTGGAATCGATGCGCGCGATCAAGCAAGCGCTTGATCCGCATAACATTTTCAACCCCGGTAAGATCTTGCCACAGTTTTGACGCAAGACTCGAAAGCGGCGTGCGGGAAAATGCGCCCGGACGTTCAACAAACTCACCGTTTCTAAATAGTTGAAGGTTGCATAATACTGTAGCACCTCTAAATGAGTGTGTGACCGATCCCGCGCTAAATTTCGGCATATCCGGCGCAAGCGCGTCCAAGAAAAAGGCTCGCCCGATGCGGCTTCCGTTCTTCTACGGCTGGATCATCGTCGCCGTGACGTTCGTCACCATGGCCATCGGGGTCAATGCCCGCACCTCGTTCTCGCTGTTTTTCCCGCCGATCCTGAACGAGTTCGGCTGGGATCGCGGTGTCACTGCCGGCGCGTTCTCGTTCGGCTTTCTGGTATCCGCCATCATGAGCCCGCTGATGGGCCGCTTGATGGACCGGGCCGGGCCGCGCGCGGTGATGGAGTTGGGCACCGGGCTGATGGCGGCCGGTCTGCTGCTGGCGCCGCTGACCACGCAGCCGTGGCATCTCTATCTCACGATCGGCGTGCTGGTCGGCGCCGGCAGCATCTGCCTCGGCTATTCCGGACAATCGCTGTACCTGCCGAACTGGTTCAGCCGCAAGCGCGGCCTGGCCATCGGCATTGCCTTTGCCGGCGTCGGCATCGGCTCGGTGACGGTGCTGCCGTGGGTGCAGTCGATGATCGAACAGACCGGCTGGCGCACCGCCTGCACGGCGTTGGGCATCATGGTTCTCGTGGTGCTCGTTCCGATCAACCTGCTGCTGCGCAAGCGACCGCAGGACATCGGCCTGCTGCCGGATGGCGATGCGGCGCCGACCGCGTCCTCGGCGAAGCCGCTGTCGAATGTTGCCGATCCCGCCTGGGTCGGCATCGACTGGACGCTGGCTCGCGCGCTGCGCACCGCGCGGTTCTGGTGGCTGGCGCTGGGCTTCTTCGGCGGACTGTATTCCTGGTACGCGGTGCAGGTGCACCAGACCAAGTATCTGCTCGATATCGGCTTCACGCCCGGCGTCGCCGCTTGGGCGCTCGGCATGGTCAGCCTGTTCGGCGTGCCCGGCCAGATCTTCCTCGGCCACCTCTCGGACCGGATCGGCCGCGAATGGATCTGGACCGTCAGCGGCGTCGGCTTTGCGATCTGCTTCGCGGCGCTGATTGCGCTGCAATACGAGCCCAGCCTGCTGCTGGTCTATGTGATGGTGATCTCGCAGGGCCTGCTCGGTTACGGCGTCACCTCGATCATGGGCGCGGTGGTCGCGGAGATCTTTCAGGGCGAGCATTTCGGCAGCATTTTTGGCACGCTGATGCTCGCCGCGCTGGCCGGCGGCGCCGCGGGTCCGTTCGTCACCGGCGCGCTGCACGACGCCACCGGCACCTACACGCTGGCGTTTGCGATCGGCGCCTTCATCAGCCTCGCCGCCGCCGCGGCGATCTGGATGGCCGCGCCGGGCAAGGTCCGCGTCGTCGCCGGACGACTGCATCTGGCCCATGGCGCGCAGTCGGGTAACGGCGGAATCAGGCCGCTGGCGGATTCGAACTAGGGTCTGGTGGCCTCGGCGCTGAACCTTTGCCCTCCCGCTACGGACAAAGAGGGCAGCAACTAACCCCAAATATTCCGTGTTCAAATGTTGTGGATCCCGCCGCCGTCATGGTGTGTCGCCATGTTCGTGGCGCTGCTGGCGCATATCGTTGCCATCGGCACGATCTTCTGTCTTCGCGGCTGGAGGCGCGGGCTGATCGCCATTGCGGTCAGCACCGTCGCCTTTCTCATCAGCATCGTTGCCGGCTTCGCAGCCAGCGTCACAATCTGGGAGCTGGCCCCGTTACCGCTTCTCGCCATGTTGGCGGCGGGTGTTTATGTCGTGATCGTCATCGGGTGGATGCGATGGCCCGTTGATAAGCGGACCGCGAGCCCGCGATAGCGGGGCCATTTGCCGCGACTGGGCCGCGAATGCGCAAGCCGGGATCGCACGGCGCTGTGACTTCGCCACAGTTACCCGTATAGTTGACCGACCTCCGGCGTTTTCAGGGCGGCATCGCGGTTTGCGGCGCAACCGCCGTAGGCGATCTGGAATGGCCTCGCTCGGCAAGCGAGGCGGCGTCACGCCGACATGCTCAAGGGAGATCCGGTGCAGACCACGCTGCTCGGCCTGGCGATTGCCGTGATCATGGCGCTGGTTGCGGCATTGATCGGGCCATATTTCATCGACTGGAACCAGTTTCGCCCGCAGTTCGAGGCGGAAGCCTCGCGCGTGGTCGGGATGCGGGTCTGGGTCGATGGCGCGCTGGACGCGCGGCTGCTGCCGGCGCCGTCGCTGCGGCTGCGCTCCGTGGCCATCGGCGGTCCCAACGACCCCGGCAAGATCCGCGCCGAGCGGCTCGACGTGGAATTCAACCTGAGTTCGCTGATGCGCGGCGAGTGGCGTGCCACCGAACTCACCATCAATGGCGCGGCCATCGATCTCGGCCTCGATGCGCAAGGCCGCGTCGAACTGCCGGCCTCGACCGGGCCGTTCAATCTCGGCGGGCTGGCGATCGACCGGCTGAACCTCACCGGCCGCGTCGCGCTGCGCGATGCGGCCAGCCGCGGCACGCTCGAGCTCAACGACATCGCATTCAGCGGCGATGTGCGTTCACTGGCCGCGGGCGCCATGCGCGGCGACGGCAATTTCACGCTGTCGGGCGAGCGCTATCCGTTTCGGATGTCATCGGGCCAGACCGTTGACGGCAACGGCACCCGCGTTCACCTGAACCTCGACGCGGGAACGCGACCGCTCGTCGTCGATCTCGACGGCGTGCTGCATTTCGATGCCCGGATGCCGCGCTTCGATGGTGCGCTCGTGCTGACCAGCCCGCTCGGGCTCAAGATCAAGAGCGCCGGCGACAAGTTGCCGACGCCGTGGCGGATCTCGGCCAAGGTAAAAGCCGATCCCGCCGCCGCGCAGCTCGAAGCGCTGGAGGCCAGCTACGGCACCGAAGACGCCGCGTTGAAACTGGCCGGTCTCGCCGACCTTCGTTTCGGCACGTCGCCGCTGCTTCACGCGGTGCTGTCGGCAAAGCAGTTCGACGCCGATCGGTTCTTCGCCAAGGAGAGCGGCAGCGACGAGAAGACGAAACTGCTGCCCGCGCTGCGCAAGCTGATCGCGTCGATACCGCCGGCTCCGGTGCCGGCGCAGATCGAGATCGGCGCCGAACAGATCATGCTGGGCGGGCGTCCGGTGCAGAATTTTGGCGCGGATCTGCATGGCGACAAGACAGCATGGACCATCGACCGTCTTGAACTTCGCGCGCCGGGCACTACCCGCGTGGCGCTGTCCGGCGCCGTCGCCCCGTCCGGACCATCCGGTGGCTTCAAGGGCGCGGTCAGCATCGACTCCAGCGATCCCGACACGCTGGCCGCGTGGCTGCAGGGGCGCAGCGACATCACCTACCGCAACCAGAAGCCGCTGCGCGTGCGCGGCAACCTCGATGCCTCCGCGGACCGCGTTGCGGTAGAGGCGCTGAAGGCGGAGATCGACGGCGGCACCGTGGAAGGCCGCGTGGCTTTTGCGAATGCGAACGCGGCCGGTGGCTCGCGCTTCGATGCGGAGCTGAAAGCCGACCGTCTCGATCTCGATGCGGCCACCGCGCTGATCCGCTCACTCGCCGGGCCGCAGGCGGAATGGCCAGACGCCGGCCAACTGTCGCTGGATATCGGACGCGCGGTGTCGGCGGGGCAGGAGATGCGGCCCTTCGTGGCGCAGCTTGGCTACAGCGCGAAAACGATTTCGCTGGGTCGCTTCAGGGTCGGCGAGGCCAGCGGCCTGATGCTGGACGGCAGCGGGTCGTTCGACCGGATCGATGCCACCGGCCGGCTGGCCGTGAATGCCAGGTCTGCTTCAATGGGGCAGGTCACTGCGCTGCTCGCGCCGCTGGCGCCGGCGGTGGCCGTGCGGCTCAACGCGATGACGCCGGCCAAGGGTGCCGTCAGCGTCAAGCTGGCGCTCGACCTCACCAAGGATGCGCAGCGCGCCGACCGCGCCGTCGCGCGCGCCGTCGTCGAACTCGACGCGCCGCAGCTCAAGGGAGCCACCACGATCACGGCGACGCCGGCCGTCGCGGCGATGCGCGGCATCGATCTGGACGCGCTGTCCCGCAGCGAGGTCGCCATCGAGTCGCAACTGGCGGGGCAGGGCAAGCCGCTGCTCGCGCTGCTCGGACTGGATGGCGCGATTGCGGCCAGCGATGCGCCGCTCCGTCTCGATGCTTCCGCAGCGGGGGTCTGGCGCGCGCCGTTGCGCGTCAAGGTCACGTTCGCCGGCGTCGAACTCGATGCCGATGCGCAAGGAACGGCGGAGCCGTGGGGCGAGCAGCCGAGCGGCGCCGTCGCGCTTAGCGTGCGGCGCGCCAACCTAGCGCCGCTGTTCGATCTCAAGCCGACCGATCCGCTGGCGCAGAATGTCAGCCTGTCCGCGCGCGTGACGCTGGCCGGCAACCGCCTGAGCTTCGAGGACATCGACAGCGCCGTGGCCGGCGCGCGGCTGCGCGGAAAAGTGGCGCTGACGCTGGGCGCGGAGAAGGCGATCGACGGCCAGGTCGGCATGGACACCATCGAGCTGGCACCGGCGTTCGCGCTGGCGATCGGCACGCGCGGCCACGACGTCACCGAGCCGCTCGGCCGCGGCCTGCTGCAGGGCTGGCGCGGCCAACTGGCGTTCCAGGCCTTGCGCGGCACGCTGCCGGGCGGCGTTGAGGTGCGGCCGGTCAGCGGCGTCGTCAAGAGCGACGGACAGTCGCTCAGCATCGACGCCATCAAGGGCGGCCTCGGCGGCGGCGAGTTCACCGCGGACATCGATGCGAAGCCGGTTCTGGCCGGCGTCGCGATGAACGCGCATGTGGAGTTTTCCGGCGTCGATGGCACGGCGTTGCGCTATCGATCGCTGGCGATGCCTGCGGGGCGGACGTCGCTGCGCCTAACGCTGGCGAGCCAGGGCCGCAGCGCGTCGGCGCTGGCAGGCGCGCTGGCCGGCAATGGTGTGGTGACCCTCGAAGCCGCGCGCATCAGTGGCCTCGATCCCGCGGCGTTCGAGGCGGCGATCCGCGCCAGCGATACGGGCGTCGCCACCGACGACGCGCGGTTGCGCCAGGTCGTCGAGCCCGCGCTGGCCGCAGGCGCGCTGCTGGTGGCGTCAGCGCAGATTCCGTTTCTGATCAAGGATGGCCGGCTGCGCGTCGGCGCCACGCCACTCGACGCCGATGGCGCGCGCGCCATGGTGTCGGGCGGCTACGATATCGCGGCGGACCAGGCCGATATTCGCGCCAGCCTGACGATGCCGGCGATGGGCTCGTCCAGCGTGCGTCCGGAGATTCAGGTGTTCGCGGCGGGATCGCCGGACCGGCTCGACCGCAGCGTCGATGTCGCCGCGTTGTCGTCGTGGCTTGCGGTGCGCGCGATCGATCGCGAGACCAAGCGGCTCGATCTGCTGGAGCGCGGCGAGGCGCCGGCGGGCACGCTGCCGATCGCGATTTCGCCACCGGCTGCGCCCGAGACGCCGCAGGCGTTGCCGCCATCGGCCACGTCATCGCCATCGGACGTGCCGGGCCGCGATACGCGCCGGACCGCGCCACGGATGGTCGCGCCGCGTCCCGCCATCGTGCCGCCGATTGCCCCGCCGGTGATCAGCCAACACCTGGCGCCGCTGCCGGCGCCGATCGAGATCAAGCCCGCGCCGGGCGCCGCACGCGC
>NZ_JAQGJD010000116.1 GCF_028290785.1 Tardiphaga sp.
GCTCCGGGTCAATCGCTGGGTCAACGAGACCGTCAAGCCGATGACCGACATGGAGCATTGGGGCGTGATCGAGAAATGGTCGCTGCCGACGGACGGCTACGGCGACTGCGAAGATTATGTGCTGATGAAGCGCAAGATGCTGATCGACGCCGGCTGGCCGCGCGAGGCCCTGCTGGTGACGGTGGTGCGGGACAAGAAGGGCGAAGGCCACGCGGTGCTGACCGTGAAAAGCGACAAGGGCGAGTTCATTCTCGACAACCAGAACGAAAGCGTCGTGGCCTGGACCGAGACCGGATACCGCTTCGTCAAGCGCCAGTCGCAGAGCGATCCCAACGTATGGGTTTCGCTGGGCGACGGCCGGCCGGCGGCCGCCACCGCCAGCGCGCGCTGACAACCAGAGACAACGGAGACACGCGACCCGGTCACATCCCCACCCCTCCCCGTCCCAGACCGGATCGCGCGCGGCCAGCTCTCCCCCAAGAGCTGGCCGCAACTTTTTGTGGGACTCGGCCATTCGTCGATCCGGCGCCCGCCAGCGTCCACGACGATCGGACGATACCGGCCGGGTAAGGTTGACCGGTTAGCTTAACCGCGACCTTTTGTTGCACGGTACCCGCTCCGCGATAACCTGGTCACGCCGGAGATCTGAACGATCCACATCCAGCACGGCGGCCCCTTCGAGCGCCGCGCGCTGGACGGCTCCGTTAAACGGGAGACCGAGAGCATGACCGTCATCCGGGAAGACTATCAGCGCATCCTCAACCTCCGATCCCGCCCCGCTTGGGCTGACGTCTGGCACTTGTGGACCATCGTCATTCCGCGCCGATCCATCACCGGGCGACTGGTTCACGGCCGGGTTTGGCGACGCCACGATGGAAGACGGTGGATCTACAAAAAGTTCGTCGAATATCAGCGCTAGCTCCGTCGGTTTCGAGCCCGCTGATTTGCGTTCAGCGGAATCGGGCCGCCGGCTCGCGAAATACCGCCGTGCGCGCAAGCCTGCGGCCGGTTCGGGATCAATCGTCGCGGCGCTTGATCGGGCGGTCGCGGCCGCTCTCGCGGCGATGACCCAGCCGCGCCAGCACGGCGGAGCCGAGACGCGTGCCGTAGCGGCGTTCCAGCTCGCAGAACAGCCAGACGAACGCCATGGCCAGAGCGAATACAGTCGCGAGGAACAGCCAGGTCAGATGCGGCACGTCGAGGGTCATCAGCATGGCTTCGATTTAGCAAGCGGCGTACCAACCGCGATCTCGCTGACGTCAACGGCCCCGGCGAAGGTACGCCGGGGCCGCAGTTTCAATCACATCGTCGTGTTGATGCGTATTCGTTCAGTTACACACCTCGACCCGGCGCAGCCGGTATCCGGCCGGCGTCCATACGCGACGCCGAACCAGGTAGCAGCCGCCTTCGTCGTCATAGCCGCCATAGGCATAGGGATAACCCGCATAGCCATAGGGATATCCGTAGGCGCCATAAGCGCCGTATAGCCCTGCGCCGGCCAGGCCCAGCCCGAGGCCGATGCCGATCCCGCGGCCACCCCATCCGCCGCCGCGAAACCCTCCGCCGTGCCAGCCGCCGCCATGGAAACCGCCGCCATGAAATCCGCCGCCGCCGAAACCACCGCGGGCCGAAGCCGCCGTCGGCGCCGCCAACGCGATCGCCGCCACGGCCATCAAACCAAACACCATTTTCCGCAACATCGACTATCCTCCGTCAGAGATCGCACCCACTGCAAACTACGCCTGACAGTTAGGAACGTTGCGAAGAATAGCTATAAATCCAGACGGTTGGACGCTCACTTAATCGCGACTGAGATACCGGCGCGGCCATGTTTCCGGACGTTGCCCGCGCGATCTAGCAGCCCTTGCAGATGCTCTTGACCTTGCGATCCACCGCCCGGTCCTGGGCGTCGACCGCAGCATTGCCGGTAGACGGCTTGCCATCCACCGACGCACCGGTGCCGGTCGCGCCGGTCGTAATGCCGGCGCGGCCGCCGCTCGAATTGGCGGTGCCCGCGCTGTTGGTGCCCGCGGCGCCGCCGGTCGAGCCGCCACCTGCCCCGGCGCCGCCCGATTGTGCAAACGACCCGGCAGACGACAGCAGAACAACGATAGTGGCGATGGCGACGACAGGAATTTTCGGCATGATGAGCTCCCTTTCGGCCTCAACGAGATCGGCCGCCAGCGGTTCCAATCGTTCACGCCATGCCGCTATCAGGCGGCCGTCCTGGCCTGATGGGTAAGATCCTCGATCAAACTGACCAGAAGCTGGGATTCGCCGTCCGCTGCGCCGACCTGGAGCCGCCGCACCGAAATCGTTCGTCGGCCCACAATGGGGCTCTCGACCGTATCGACGATCGGATCGAGCTGCTGCTCCTGCATCATCAACTGTCGGTCCCGTTGCTCGATCAACTCGGCCGTCGCCGGCGGAAACAGTTCGCGCGCGTTCTTTCCGATAATCTCTCCGCGCGGCAGCCCGAACATCTTCTCCGCCGCCGTGTTGACGAACACGTAGCGCAGGTTACGCGCATCCTTGGCGACGATCGCCTCGGGGATGTTTTCGATCACCGTCACCAGGAACCGTTCGGTGCGCTCGAGAATGCGCTGGCTGCGGCGCTGCTCGGTGACGTCGTCATGGGTCGCGACCCAGCCGCCGCCATCCATCGGCCGCTCCAGGATGTGGATGGTTCGGCCATCGATGAGCTGGATTTCATCGGACGACGGCTGCCGCTTGCCGATCCGCGCCATGATGGCAGCCAGATATTCCGACACGTTGCTGCGGAGCTGTCCCTTCTTGAACCGGTATTGCAGGATATCCAGCAGCGACGAGCCCGGTTTGAGTTCCGGCGGCAGCGCATAGATGGTGCGGTACTGCTCGTTCATCACCAGAATATTCGCCGCGGCATCGAGCATCATCATGCCCTGCGGCAGGCTGTTGATCGCCGCCGACAACTGCCATTTCGTCGCGTAATACTTATCGTTGAGGGCGTCGCGCTGCTGGATGGCCTCGTCGCGCTGTTTGGCCGTGTCGATCGACAGCTTCTCGAGATGCTCGTTGCGAACGGCGGCACCGTGAAACTTCTGCACGGCGGCGGCAAGCTGGCCAAGTTCATCGCGGCGCTCGATGTACGGAATGACCAGTTCGGTCCTGCCCGCGACAATGGCGTCGGTCGCACGCGCGATCTCCGATAGCGGCTTGAGGGCGCATTGCTGCATCACGACCACGGTGAGCCCGGCCACCACGAGGGTGCCGAATCCCAGCAGCGCGAGATACCAGGCCGCGAGCCGGGTGACATTGCCAAGCTCGGCGACTGTTCTGGCCCGCTCGCCGTAGATCCCGGCGAGCGCCGCCAGATCGTCGTTCAGCGCGGTGCGCAAGGCGCGGTTGACGTCGTTGTCGCCCCATTCGCGCCCGGCGGCGGGGCTGACTTCCACGGCGCGCCGCACCAGTTCGCGACGAAACGAGATGAACTGCTCGATCCGCTTCTTGAATGGCGCAAACCGCGCGGCGTCGTCCTGTTGGAGCCCGTCCTGCCACTGTTCGAGCACTTTGCCGAGCTCTGCGTTACGCACCAGCAATGCGTCGCCGAACGGTTTCGCCTTGATGGAGTCGGCGGACATGTAGATGCCGCGCGATTCCATCACGATCGCAAAGATCAGGCCATTGACGCGTTCGATATTGAGCGCGGCGTTGGCGGAGACGGCGAGATCTTCGCGATAGGTCGTCTGCAACCGCACCGACTGGATCGCCATCACCAGCAGCAGCAAGGTCAGGAACACGAACAATCCGACGACGCCGTGGACTTTCTGGGCGACGCCGAGATCGTCGTAGGCCTTGGCCACGCCTGCGAGCTTGGGCATTCCGTTCTCCTGTTCTTGCCCAGTGACAGGCCGGTCGCCGTTGCTCCCAACGCTTGTAGCCTGACGGTGAAAGTCGTGGCGCATCGCGCAATCCGTCGGGAATATGGGCCAATGCCGCTACCGAACCGTTAAGTGGCGGGAAACGCGCAGGATGCCTTCACCCGCTACCTTCCGGAACCATGTTGGAGCGAAGCAATTGTAGTTCTAATGTGAATCGGAGTGTCGGTATGTCTTGGGACAAGCAGTTTCGCGAACCGATTGCACTGCCTGAAGGCGGTGCGCTGGTTTCGCTGCGCGACGCCGGCGCCTACATCGCGCAATTGCCGAAGTCCGAAGGCGAGGCGAGGGAATGGCAGACCGCCATGCATTGCCTGATCGATGCAGCCGACTTCGGCGGTCCGGTCAGTTTTGCACAGCTCGGCGTGGCGCAGGCGCTGCGTCGCC
>NZ_JAQGJD010000037.1 GCF_028290785.1 Tardiphaga sp.
CGGGTCCGCGAGGCGCCGCCGCTGCGGCGTAGCGTGGTGGCGGTGGACCCGCCGGTGTCGTCGGGCAAGCGCGCGGATTCCTGCGGCATTGTAGCTGCGGGGATCGCCGAGAGCGGGATCGTGTATATCGTGGCCGACGACACGGTGTCGTCGGAGACTCCCGCGGCGTGGGCCAACAAGGCCATCGCGCTGTGGCGACGGCTCGATGCCGACGCGCTGTTGGTTGAGATCAACCAGGGCGGCGAGATGTGCGCAGCGTGATCAACGAGATCGATCCCGGCGTGCCGGTGACCCCGGTGCGCGCCTTGCGCGGCAAGTGGCTGCGCGCCGAGCCGGTGGCGACGTTGTACGAGCAGGGCCGCGTCAAACACGCCGGCGCCTTCGCCGCACTGGAAGACGAGATGTGTGATTTCGCGTCGAGCGGATTGTCGTCGGGCCGCTCGCCCGACCGCGTCGATGCGCTGGTCTGGGCGGTGGCGTCGCTGGCGCTGGGTCGGCGGGGTGATGGGCCGCGGGTGCGGGGGTTGTGATGCTGTAATGTAGTTGAAGATAAGCACTACGTGTCCCGGGCGCGATGCAGCGCGAAGTGCTGCTTCGCAGAACCGGGATCCCGGTTCTGCGGCGCACTACCATCGCCTGCGGCGATGGCACTGCACCGCGCCCGGGAAACGGGAGGGCAGCGCGCGTTTCGATTTCCTGCGGCCCATCTTGTGGTTTCCCGGGCGCGATGCAGCGCGAAGTGCTGCTTCGCAGAACCGGGATCCCGGTTCTGCGGTGCACCACCATCGCCTGCGGCGATGCCGCTGCACCGCGCCCGGGAAACGGGAGGCATCGTCCATGTGGCTCTCCATCCGCTCGCCATCGGCATCGCCGCCGTCGCGGCGGCGATGGCCGCGGTGTCGGTGGCCCACGCCGTCCCTGGCGATGGCGTCAGCTCTGGTCCTGCTCGTCGTCGGCGGGATCTGGCTTGGCGCGGGGGGATGGCACGGGCTGCGGGTCGTAGCGGTGGAACGCGGCGAGGCGGCCGCGCAATGATGGCGGATCGTATTTCGTGTAGCTGCCGTAGTTCTGCACTTCCGGCAGCGCGAGGCGGTCATACACGCTGGCATGGAGGAACGCGCCGTCGGGGATGTCGCGCAGCTTCACCGGCCAGCGCAGCCAGTCGATGCCCAAGATCGCCTTCTGGGTCTCGTCGTGCTGCATGCCGGCCGGCGACGGCCATGGCCGCAGGTAGCTGGTATCGACCAGCACCGGATGTGGCACGCGCTGCGCTTCGGTAGCGATCCACTGCAGCGCGATGTCGGATAGTCGCGCCTCGTTCTCGATATAGCCGCCGCCGATGTCGGCATGGTTGCCGGCAAACCAGATCTGCTCAAACCAGTTGACGGCGTGCTCGCCGTCGTCGGCGATGCCCGCCGCGTTGCTCCATTCGACGCGCCTGAAATCCTTGCGCGCCTCGTCGATCGACAGCGCATGACGCGCGAAGGCCACGCGGTTGTTGAGGTTGCGGTCGTAGAACCGCAGCTTCCAGCCGACGATATGCACGGTCTGCCAGAACGGATAGCTGGTGCCGGTGGCCCATTTGACGTGGGTCCAGAGATAAGCGAAGACGCCGCCGGCGACGCTCAGCCCGATCAGCGCGGTGAGCCAGCCGTGATAGCTGCCGGTCCAGTGACTAAGCCCCCAGGCGATCGCGGCGAGTACGCCATACACGATCGGCAGGCCAATAATCGCCGCCAGAAAAATCTTCGACCAGCTCGCGCCGAGCGCCGCCACGGTGTCCCAGACGCCGATGAAATACGGCACCTCGTTGGCGACGCCGCCGGTGTCGGAGCCGTATTTTTTCCGGAACGCGGCGGCGAGCTGCAGCCGCTGGTCGCGGAACCGCTCCTCCTTCTGCGAGGCGCCGTGCTGGTACACGTTCTTCACCGCCTCGGTGGCGATGCGTTCGGCGGTGTCGGCATCGACCCGGACGGGCGCGCCATTCTCGCTGCGCGGCACTCCGCACAGCGACAGCACGCCGCCGAGACAGCGCACCGTATAGGCGCCGCGGCTGAAGCCGAACAGGTAGATGCGGTCGCCTGGCCGCCACAGCTCGATGATCGCACTGTAGCAATCGATGATGTTGCGGGTGATGCCGAGCCCGGTGGCCTGGCTGAGCAAGTTGTAGATCTTGCGGCCGAACGATACTTCGCGGCCGCCCGGCGCGGTCTGGGTGCCCAACCCGGGATCGTAGAACGCCACTTGCTGCAATGGATCGTTGGCGGTGTCCGGGCCGCAGCGCGTGGCGCGGTACAGCTTGTAGACGTTGGTGCGCTTCTCGTCGGGCATCAGGCCGCCGGCCTGTCCGGTGCCATCCGAGAAAATCAGGATGTTCTTCGGCATGCGGTTGCTCCGCCGAACCGGCGCGCCACGGGATCGCGCAGGGGCGCCAAAGGTCGCCAAATGCGAATGCCGCGTCCACGGCCGACGGGTTGTCGATCAACGAAGTGCACGTTTTGAGTGTAGCGACAGGAAGCCGCCATGTTCGATCGCCTGAAGGCCTATCTCGCGGCGCCGGAGACCAAGGCGTCGCGCACCGCCCGGTTGCTGGCCTATGACAGCGGGGGGCGGGCGCGCTGGACGCCGCGGGACTTTTCCGCACTCGCGCGCGAGGGCTATCTCGCCAATGCCGTCGTGCACCGCGCGGTCCGGCTGATCGCCGAGAATGCCGCGGCGTGTTCGTTCGGAGTGTTCGAGGGCGCGCGCGAGCATGAGGCGCATCCACTGTCGCAGCTGCTGACGCGGCCGAACCCGCGGCAGGACGGCGGCGTGTTCTTCGAGATGCTGTATGCGCATCTGCTGCTCGCCGGCAACGCCTATGTGGAGTCCGTGACGCTCGACGATGCCGGGCGGCAGCCCGAAGTCCGCGAACTCTACGCGCTGCGGCCGGACCGCATCAAGGTGGTGCCCGGCAGCGATGGCTGGGCGGAGGCCTATGAATACAGCGTCGGCGGCCGTCAGGTGCGCTTCGATCAGCAGAGTGCGGCGTTGCCGCCGATCCTGCATCTGACCTTCTTCCATCCGCTCGACGACCACTATGGTCTCGCGCCGATCGAGGCCGCCGCGGTGGCGCTCGACACCCACAACGCTGCGGCGAAGTGGAACAAGGCGCTGCTCGACAATGCCGCGCGCCCCTCGGGCGCGCTGATCTATGCCGGGCCGGACGGCACGTTGCTGTCGGACGCGCAGTTCGACCGGCTGAAGCGCGAACTCGAAGGCAGCTACGCCGGCGCGGTCAATGCCGGCCGGCCGCTGCTGCTGGAAGGCGGGCTCGACTGGAAGGCGATGTCGCTGACGCCGAAGGACATGGATTTTCTCGAGGCCAAGCACACTGCGGCGCGCGAGATCGCGCTGGCCTTCGGCGTGCCGCCGATGCTGCTCGGGATTCCCGGCGATAACACCTTTGCCAACTATCAGGAAGCCAACCGGGTGTTCTTCCGCCAGACCGTGCTGCCGCTGGCGAGCCGCGTCGGCGACGCGCTGGCGCAATGGCTGGCGCCGGCCTTCGGCGACAGTTTGCGCGTGGTCATCGACACCGACCGCATCGACGCGCTGGCGTCCGACCGCGCGGCGCTGTGGGAGCGGGTTTCAAATGCGGCATTCCTGACGCTGAACGAGAAACGCGAAGCCGTGGGCTATGCGCCGGTCGAGGGTGGGGACCGGCTGGGGTAGGGGCGGGCAGTCTGCGTAGCTTGCGCGGGTTCGGCACGAAGAATATCAACGCGGGTTGCTCGCGAAGTGGCAAGTAATAAGTACTACTTCCTCTTTCCCCGACGCAGCGCCTGCCGAAGCTTGGACTAGAACTCGGAAATCCTTATGTCACCTATATCGAACGGCAAACCGGCGAAAGACTCGAGATGTGGAACGGCAGATGGCTCTCGGGGGAGGTACCGGTGAAACGAACCATCTACTTTGATCGATTTCGCGGCGCCTATTGGCCGTCGCCCGGCGAGCTTGAACCGTTCTTCCTTGCGCCGAAAGGACAGGAATGGTCGTACCGCGGCAGGAATGATAGTTGGGGAATGAGCGTCAGCGCGCTTTACGGCACGGGGGACAAGCCTGAAGCCGACCAGGTGAGCGTGTCATTGGCCATGATAGGTAACCCCGAGCTCGGCGTTTATCTCGATTACAGCAAATGGGACGGCAGGATAAAGCAGGGACTCAGTTATTCCCCGAAAGGCGACCTGACGCGCCTTCTGGAGTTCGTGGAGTCGCTGCATACGACACCGCTGTCGGTCGGGCTGTTCATCCCGTTTCCGAAAGCCTGGCTTGCGGTGAAGGAGTTCATGGAGACCGACGGCGAGTTGCCGACAAGTATCGAGTGGATCGCGGATCGCGATCTGCCGCCGGAGGCGTTTCCCGTGCCGGCGCCGCCCGGGCAAAGATCGCGATAGCATTCGCGCTGCTTCGGTCATCTCTCATGACCGCATGGAACGCTGCACATTGTTTGACGTTCCAAGGTGGGGCATCGAACGAAGGTCATGTCACATGCATAAAATGATCGCAGCGGCATCCGCCGCACTATTTGTCGCCAGCTTCTCTGCCGCGCCCGCGCTGGCCAAACACCGTGTGCACAACCCGAAGGCCGTCACGACAGGCACCACGTCAGGTGCCATGACGACGGGAGCCGGCGTCAACTCCGGCGCCGGCACGACCACCGGCATGGCGCGCGGCAATGCGGCGCTGGGCGGCAACAATGCCAACTCCGCCAGCGGCTCCAACAGCCTGACCAATCCGAAAAACGCCGGCAGCACCGGCAGCGGATTGTAAACAATCGCATCGGCGGGGCGACCCGCCGATCGCGCTTCTGCAGATCAGCCGCGGACCGGCCTAGCTGTTCCGCTGCCGCTCATAGTCGCGCAAAAACGATAGGCCGTGCACGGTGAGGCGGTGCGGGTCGCGTTCGCCGTTGAGGTACAGCGCGTCGAGATGGCGGGCGAGCTTGTCGCGTGCGCCCTTTGGCTCGCGACGGTCGGCCAGCGCCTCGTAGATGTTGATGGCGCGATCGACGGAGGCGATGTTTTGATGGATCGTCATGGTGGCCTCGAATGCTCGATGGCACGCATGGCCATCCGGTGCCGGTGCCCTTGCAGCCGGCTCCGGAGTTAATCGCCCCCGAGATCGATCGTTCCGGAAAAAGGCCCGGCGCGCTGCCCAAATAGCGTGCGCCACGCGCCGCCGCCGGGCGCGAAGTGCATGGCAGTTGCCGGTGCCTGGCAACCTCCCGCTAACCGGTGCGCAGAAAGGTGTGGGTAACCTTATGCAACTTCAGGGCGTCTGCTTTATGGTGCGTCGGTACCTGAGGGGATTCGCCGTGACCGTGAAGGATTTTCTCAAGCAGCGCGCGGTCAATATCGTGGTCGGCGGCAATTACGAACTGCCGAACTGGCTCGACGCCCAGGGCCGGCCGCGCAACTTCGCCTGCCGCACCAGCCGGGTGTCGCCGTTCCGCATGATCGTGGCGGCGCCGGTGGTCGGCCGGGTCGGCGACCAGATCACCTCGTATTTCGGCGATTTCGGCAGCCTCGAGGGCCGCATCAGCGATACCACCGCCGGCGAATTCCTGCTCGAACTCAACATGACCGGCGCGATGCGGCAGAAGATGGCCGACAAGCTGAGCTGGCTGGAGAAGAAGCTGAAGGATGCCAGCGTGCAGGACGCCCGCCGCCAGGCCCGCATCATTCCCGCCGTGCCGCATTCGGCCCTGACCCTGGCGGACGGCAGCATCCATTCCTGTTTCATCATCGACGTCTCGGTCTCCGGCGCGGCGGTGTCCGCCGACCTGCAGCCGGCGATCGGCACGCCGCTGGCAGTCGGCGCCTGCATCGGCCGCGTGGTGCGGCATCTGCCCGACGGCTTTGCGGTGCAGTTCGTCGAGCCGCAGAACCGCGCCGACCTGGAACGCCGCATCGCGCGTCCGCCGCAGTTGCGGGTGCCGGGCGTCAGGCTCGCGCGTGAACCAGCGCAGGACAACGCGGTGCCGGATGCCGACGAGGCGGGTACCGGGTAGGGACGGTTGGGGTTAGCTGGGACTGGATGTTAGCTACGTCTCAGTAACGACGGCGCAGCGCGCTTCTTCTTCTTCTTCTTCTTCCCCTCTCCCCTTGTGGGAGAGGGTGGCCGCGCGTCAGCGCGGTCGGGTGAGGGGGTGCCACAAGCTCCGAGCCTCGCGACTACCCCTCATCCGTCACGGCCTACGGCCGTGCCACCTTCTCCCACCTAGCGAAGCTTCGCTTCGCGCGGGGGAGAAGGAAGAAAGCAAGCAACCAAGCAACCAAGCAACCAAGCAAGCCAACGCGCGCCCTCACTGCGTGGCGGCGCGGGTCCAGGTCGGGGATTTCGGATCGAGTTTTCGCGCGGCGGCGGTGTCGGCCATGGCGCCGGACGCGTCGCCGGTCTTTTGGCGGGCCAAAGCGCGCAAATCGTAGGCCAGCGCATAGCCCGGCTGCAGCCGCAGCGCCTCGCTGTAGTCCGCGATGGCGCCGGCCGCGTCGCCGTCGTCGTCGCGGGCATTGCCGCGGTTGATGTGAAACGCCGCGACCTCCGGATTGAGCCGGATCGCCGCTTCGAAATCCGCGCGCGCGCGCGCCGGCTCGTGCTTGGCCTTCCACACCAGGCCGCGGTTGTTGAACGCCACGGCATAGCCGGGCTGCAGCCGGATCGCCTCGTCGTAATCGGCAATCGCGGCGATGAGGTCGCCGTTGTCGTGGCGCGCGCTGCCGCGGTTGTAGCGCGTGCAGGGGTCATTGGGATCGAGCCGAATGGCGGCGTCGTAATCGGCGATGGCGCGGCTGTGGTCGCCCTGCAGCTGCCAGGCGTTGCCGCGGTTGGCGTAGCCGCTGGGGTCCTGCGGCTTGAGCCGGATCGCGGTGTTGAAATCGGCGATGGCGCGGGCGAAGTCGCCTTGGCTCTGGAACATGATGCCGCGGTTGATGGTGGCGCCGAGATGGCCGGGATCGC
>NZ_JAQGJD010000406.1 GCF_028290785.1 Tardiphaga sp.
CCGCGGGCAGCCAGTTTCACCAACTCCTCGAAGTAATGTTCGTGGCCGGGAGGCGACACGGTCATGATCATCCGCGCCGGCTCATCGCTAGCGTTGGCGATGTCGTGTGGTACACCGGGCGGGATGAAAGACGTAGGTGTCCAGCGTCGCATGAATATCGAACTGTTTCTAGGTCAAGCAACTCGGATCGCATTTCTTAGAATGGTTCATTTCACCGCGAGTACAGGGCATAGATCCGCACGACATTCTTTGGCATAATCGAAGGCAAGGAGCGCCCTCAATTGGTAAATGCACTGCGCAAAGCGAGACGCCTCATACCTCACGCGTCATTGCTCGGAACGGCTGCAGAACGATCGGGTCGGCGATCGGGCCCTGCCGCCGGGAAATATCCAGAGGCTGTCGATCTTTCGTCGCACTAGCTAGATTTTCACGCTTTAAGGCAACCAGCTTGGACGACTGGACATTCTCGAAGCGAGTCCGAACTTTACGAGTCCGATGCTGTAGCTTTCGACGATCGAGAAGAGGTCTGGCACGAAGGGGCCATGACTACCTGCGAACTGCTCCGAGCCATGTTTAGTCGGATCGAGCCCGATCTCGATTGGCGGCTCGAAGTGTTAGACCACCGGGAAGGTCATCTACCGATATTCATTCAAAGTCGAGAGGTTATGAAGGCGCATCGGCTCGCGCTGTCGTCTAGTCTTCCGCTGGTCTTGGTAGAGTGAACCGAATTGCAAGGCCTTTTCCGCCGTTGGGCTCGATCAGAACGTCGTCGCCGGGTTTGATCTCGGTTTGTAGAGCTTCGAAGCAAGACTCCATGAAGCCCGGTTTCGCACCAACAGCGAGGCTCAAATCCGCTGCGGTGATGACGATCGACTTGTCGCCTCGCTTTGAGGCCTGATAGAACTGCTTGTGTAATTCATGTTGAAAATGATCGAAAGAAACCAACCTGGCCTCCTATGTTAGCGGGCAATATCCGCTGATTCCTCCGTAGCACGTGATTGTCCGCTTGGGCAATGTCCGGAAAGTAACATAGGAGCTGGAATCCAGGGAATTGCATCAACGTCAGATCCAGCCGCCGACCTCAATTCTTCATAAAGGCGCAAACCCTCACGTCGTAGCTCGTACGGAATAGTCAGCGACACTTCCACGCCTGATCCGGGTTTCATTTCGAAAGAAGAGGATGAAGCCCCGCCCAACGTTGTGCGCGTCGATCACCGCAAGAATGGGGGCAGCTCGCAGTCTTAGATCAGGTCCGCTTCGTCGTTATGATCACACAACATTCGGCAATCTCATCTCTGGCTTTATCCTGATAAGCAGCAACCCAAGAACTGCCTGAGCGTGTGCCGGTGGCATCGAGGCTCGGCTTGCGTGCGCCGTTTTGCGTGGTGCTGAGGGCTACGGGTTCGCCGGGTAGGATACGCGCAGTAGCCAGACAGTGAAGATCTGAGCTGGATCGCGGCCTACCCGTCGAGGGAGGTGGCGGTGAGAGTCGGAGCAGTTCGAAGTGCACGTACCGGCTCTTGGCAGATGGTTCGACGTGCGCGCAGGAAGGACCGGGACAGCTATCAGCAAGGCGTGGCGGTCAAAATACCGAAATACCCAAGGCGTGGCGACTAGCAGCGTTCCGGGATGCTCCGCTAGAGATGTGTCCCTGATTGTTTGATGCACGCGTTGCACGGCCTCGGCTAGTCCGGCGGCGTGCATCGGTTTTCTGCGCTCGGGAGAGGCGGCGTTCGCAGCGCTTTCGCCGCAGCGCCGGGTCGAAGCCGAAGCTCCATTCGAGCCACGCGTCGTCCAGCGGGCCGTTGCGGGAGGCGAGGATCGGGTTCAAGCGAGCGATTTTCGACAGGACTTGGCTCGCTGCAAATTAGGGGCCCGGGTCGCTAGGGGCTTGCAGTGACTTTGACGGCTCCTCGGCTGGGGCGTCCGCCCAGCGTCCCCGCAGCGTGTCCCACGGCCGTCGCATTGCGGACGAATGCTGCCTCAAAGCAGCGAGACGCCGTTTACTCTGACGGCGCTGATGCCATTCGTCGGCGAATTCGAAGATGATGAAAGTCAAAGAGATGCCGACCAGCACTTCGAGCATGGCAGTTCTCCCGCCCGCTTTACTGCAGGTGTGAACACGCGTTAGTCAACCGTAAGGCCGCACGGTCGGCAAGCGCTCTGGCAACCCGTGGGCGATGGATTTTTAAGCAACTCAGGGATCGCGTGCGCATGATATAGGAGTTCTGGAAGGGCTCCATCTTGACCGCCGCCCCGGCCTCGAGCTTGGCTTGTTGATAAGTTGAACAGCGCCTTGGACGACAAGGGCATGCGCCACCGAGCGATTGGGAGTTCACCGGCGCCGTGGGCGTTGCGCTCGATCAGCACCGGATAGTCGGAGAAGATGCTCGGCATGGACGGCGCGTTGCTCGCGCTGTCCCTGGTGACGGCAAGGTCAGCGTTGGCCAAATCGAAGAGCGTCATAGTCCGGAGAGCCGAGGATCGCGTGCGCGGACCCTGCGACGCTCAGCATCGCGCGCGTGCACTCGGCAAGCCGCGTACCGAGGAGGGGATGGACGAGGTAAGCGACCACCTCGTCCATCGAGCGGATGGCGAAATGTTGCGCCATCGCACTGTGGCCCAGTCCCTCGACCTGAGGGAAGATGAACCACGTCCAGTGCGTCCGCTTCGCGCCTGCCATCAGTTCGGCGAGGGCGGTCCCGTAGACGGGCTGCTGGGCCGACAAGAAGCGCTGCAGGTCGAAACTATCGGAACATTGCGACATGACGTGCACCGAAACGGGTGTCAGAAAACAGACATGCGATTTTTAGCATTCGACGCCGAACCGTCTACGCCGAGCGGTCGAGGCCGTGAGCTCCGCGCCGTCGCGGTACCGTCCGCATGCGACAGGCAGCGACGCGCTTCGGTGAACGGGTGCGCGGCAGTGGAATCGCTTCGGCCGAAGGCTCGACGATGGCTGGGATTGAAACCAGTGGAACTGCTTCTGTCGGAGGCTCGGCGGTCGCGGGTTGTTCGAGGCTTTTTAGCACCTGGAAGCCGGCTGCCGTAAGCGTCCAGCCGTTGCTGTCACGGACGACCATTCCCTGGCTGAAGATGTCGAGACCGGGCCGGCGAAGAGCGAGGCGCCGCATCCTTGATGTCCAATCGGGGACCGCGTTCAGGACGGCCAAGTCGGCGTTCAGGTCTGCAAGCGCGGCACATCCGTTCGGATGGCCCGACAGTACCTTCATGATCGCGACCTGCAACGACACGCGTACACTCCGCCTCCGCATCCGCCGAAATCTCACCGTCCCGGTCGGAAGATGAAAGGTATGCGAGCGCGCCGGGTGATGTCCAACGATAGTTAGCCGTTAAAGTCGGCGACCGGACAGCAGCCGTCCCATGATTTCGGGTCACTCCCCGATACCTCCAAGTTTCGTCGGCCATGTGTAGTCTGCCGTCTAAACCGGGAATGGGCCGACATGGATCGACAATCTGAAGAGCGGCGATGCGTTGAACTGGATGGACGCAAGGCGTGCGTGAGCCTCGAGAACGATTTTTGGGACTGCATCGAACAGATTGCGGTGCAGCGCGGGACCACTCTCGATCACTTGGTGGCGCAGGTCGTCGGCGATACGGCGAAGGATGACCTCTCCGCCGTGCTGCGGGTGTTCGTCCTAACGCATTACCGGCAGCACTTCGGTCTGCTGACAACCAAGGATTCGGCCCCCGCAGTTGCCGAGGACGGTGTGCCGTATAGGATGACGCAAAAGCGTCAGATTCATTAGGGAAGAAACCAAACCTGGAGGTGCGATGAAATCGCCCGTCGTGAAGCGGTCGGTCATGGTGAATGGCCACAAGACGAGCGTCAGCCTCGAAGAAGGGTTTTGGACCGGCATGAAGGAAATCGCGGCCGGACGAAGCATGACGCTGTCCGAACTCGTCGCGGAGATCGACAAGAACCGGCAGCAAGGCAACCTGTCGTCGGCACTCAGGCTGTACGTGCTCGAATTCTACCAAAAGCGATCCGCGAACTAGTGGATGCGCCTGCGGCGATTGATCTGCACAATTGCGGGAGACGTCGTTACGTCGAGATGCGCGCGCTCCAAGTGGCGATAGCGTCGGCAATCTCAGCCACGACGTCGCTGTCGGTCCGTCCAGTGCGGACAGGAACGTGAAACGCATGATCAGCTTGGTCTACCAGGTGCACGGTAGCTTTTCCGCCTAGGCCTGTCGTCGCGCCCGCGAGAAAGGCGGTCTCGGCGAACTTGTCGCGGGTCCCCTAAACGAAGAGCATCGGGATCCTGATCTTTGACAGGTGATCTGCTCTGGCGACGGACGGCTTCCCCGATGGATGCAGCGGAAATCCCAGAAATGGGAGGCCTTGGACGCCGTCGAGCGGCTCGATGGCCTGCGCCTCGGCCGTCATGCGGCCGCCGAACGATTTGCCCCCCGCTACCAGCGGAAGTCCGCGGCACCGCTTGCGCGCTTCCGCCACGGCGGCGCGGACGGCGGCTTGCGCGATTGCCGGCCGGTCCGGTCGCTTGCTGCCCTTTTGCATGAACGGAAACTGATAGCGCAGAGTGGCGATGCCGCGCTCGTACAGAGCAATCGCGACCTGCTCCATGAATGGATGCGTCATACCGGCGCCGGCGCCGTGAGCGAACACGAAACACGCGCGCGCCTTGGTCGGCTTCATCAGGATTGCCGACAAGGGCGTCGGGGTCTTGCTCCCGATGATCAGCGGCTTCGCAGGAGGGTGGCGATCCTTCATTTCGCCGGCAGGCTCTGGTCTGCGACCAGGTCCTCTTCCCAACCGAACACCGACCGCCCACCCAGCGCGGGGGAGGCCTTCAGTTCGGCACCCACGAAGTCCTCGAACGACGGGCCGCTGGCGGTCCGTTCCAGTTGCCGCGCCTGGTCGTCGAGCCGCTTCAGGGTCTGCAGTTCCTCTTCGCGGCCTAACTTCGCGCTTTGCACGGCCGACTTCAGCACCCGGATGGTCTCGTCATAGACCTTGATGGGGACGGGGTACGGGTGGCGGTCCTTGCCGCCGTGCGCCAACGAGAACCGGGCGGGATCCGCGAAGCGATAAGGCGCGCCGTGCACGACCTCGGCGACCATCGCCAGCGACTGCACGGTGCGCGCGCCGACGCCAGGTGTCAGCAGCAATTCCGGAAAGTCGATTGGTCCGCGCTCGGCTGCCGCGGCCAGCGTGCCGTGCAATCGGCGCGTGAACACGTCGCTCGACCGCACGTCGTGATGCGCGGGCATGATCAGATGCGGCAGCATGCCCTGGGCGGCCGGCTCCGTGGTCATCGACATGTATTCGCGGACGATGCTGTCAGGCCCGAGGTCCACAAGCAGTTCGAGCTGGGCGTCTCGGGAGGGCGCCGCGCGCTTATCGGTCAGATTGACGATCTGACCCTGCACCGGTCCATCGATCGCGCTGTGCGGCGCCTCCACGAAGCTGGCGAGGCTTTCCGAATGCCAGTGATAGCGGCGTGCCTGCCGCTTGTCCCCGTTCATGCCCTGCTGGACGACCGTCCATTTGCCGTCGTCGGTGACGAAGAAGCCGTGCAGGTAGAGGTCGAAGCCGTCCTGCACGGCGGCACTGTCGACCTTGGCGACAAGGCGGCTGGCGCGGGTAAGTGCGTAGCCATCGAAACCGACGCGGTCGCCGAGCGCCATCAACTCATCCGGCGTGCGGCGCGAATGCTTGCCGCGCCCGCCGCAGACATGGATGCCGAGTTCGTTGCCCAGCGGCGCCAGCCCGCGCTTCAGGGCGCCGATGACGCTCGTCGTGATGCCAGAGGAGTGCCAGTCCATGCCCATGACCGCGCCGAACGACTGGAACCAGAACGGATGGGCGAGCCGCGCCAGCAACTCCTCGCGGCCATAGTGGTGGACGATGGCCTGGCAAACGACAGCTCCCAGCGACGACATCCTGTCCGCCAGCCATTGCGGCACGCGACCGACTTGGAGGGGAAGGTCCGCGCTGCCGCTGCGGCGGGTCATCTGCTCAGGTTCTGTCCGGAAAACATCCTGCAACCTATGAACTGGATGCCAATTTGCCAATCCCGCCCACCCGCCAGCCGCTGCCGATCTCCCTTGTCAGCCGCGATATCTTAGCT
>NZ_JAQGJD010000113.1 GCF_028290785.1 Tardiphaga sp.
ACGTGGCTCAGCACCGCGCCGCCCTTTTGCGCGAGGCCCGACATGTCGAGGATCATGCTGGCCTTGCCCTCGATATGCGCGGCCATGCCGAGCAGCGCGCCGATGGTCAGTACGCCAGTGCCGCCGACGCCGCCAACGGCGATGTTGTAGGGTCGCGCAAGGCCGGGGCGCGTTGCCGGCTCCGGCAATTCACCTATGCTGCCGAGTTCGACCGGCGCCTTGCGCTTCATCTTGCCGCCATCGACGGTGACGAACGACGGACAAAATCCCTTCAGGCAGGAATAGTCCTTGTTGCACGAGGACTGGTTGATGGTCCGCTTGCGCCCCAGCGCGGTTTCCAGCGGCTCCACCGAAATGCAGTTCGACTGCACCGAGCAATCGCCGCAGCCTTCGCAGACCGCAGGGTTGATGATGACACGGCGCTGCGGATCGACCAGTGTGCCGCGTTTGCGGCGGCGGCGCTTCTCGGCGGCGCAAGTCTGCACGAACACGATGGCCGAGCAGCCCGGCACTTCGCGCAGCGTCTTCATCACGGCGTCGAGTTCGTCGCGATGCGCGAGCTTGACGCCATCAGCGATATCCTTCGCCGGATAGGCATCGGGATTTTCCGAGACCAGATAGATGTCGCGAATGCCCTCGCTGTGTAGCTGGAAGGTGATCTGCTGCGGCGACAGATCGCCATCGTGCTTCTGGCCGCCGGTCATGGCCACGGCATCGTTGTAGAGGATCTTGTAAGTGATGTTGGCCTTGGAGGCGATCGACTGCCGGATCGCAAGGCTGCCGGAATGGAAATACGTGCCGTCGCCGAGATTGGCGAAGATATGCTTTTCCTTGGTGAACGGCGCGATGCCGGTCCACGGCACGCCCTCACCGCCCATATGCGTGAACGTCTCGGTGTTGCGGTCCATCCACAGCGTCATGAAGTGACAGCCGATGCCAGCCAGCGCGCGGCTGCCTTCCGGTACCTTGGTCGATGTGTTGTGCGGGCAGCCCGAGCAGAAATACGGCGTACGCGTAATCGGCACCACCGCCTGCACCTGCGAGGCGTCGCGGCCGTGAAACCAGTCGGCCTTGGCGCGAAGCAGCGCGGCGATTTCCGGATCGATTTCCATCGCCAGCAGGCGATCGACCAAAGAAGTCGCCACTTTGGCGACGCTCAGTTCCTCGGCGAACGGCAGGAAGCGGTGATCCTTGTCGTCCATCTTGCCGATGATGCGCGGGCGAACGTCGTCGCGCCAGTTGAACAGCTCCTGCTTGACCTGGTTCTCAACGATCTCGCGACGTTCCTCGACGATGAAGATCTCCTCGAGTCCCACCGCGAAGTTACGCACGCCTTCCGGCTCCAGCGGCCACGGCATGCCGATCTTGTAGAGCCGCAGTCCGATCTTGGCCCCGACCTCGTCGGTGATGCCCAACTCGCGCAGCGCCTGGCGCACGTCTTCGTAGCTCTTGCCGGAAGCCATGATGCCGAAGCGCGGGTTCGGAGAATCCATGGTGATGCGGTTGATGTGGTTGGCGCGGGCGAAGGCGATCGCGGCAAAGCCCTTGTAATCCTGCAGCCGGCGATCCTGGTCGTAGCGGTCGTCGGGCCAGCGCAGGTTCAGTCCGCCCTGCGGAATTTCGAAATCGGCGGGAATGTTGAACGGCTTGAGTTCGTTGTTGAGGTCGATCTCCGCGGTGGTCTCCACCGTCTCGGTGATCACCTTCATGCCGACCCAGCAGCCGGAATAGCGCGACATCGCGATGCCCAGGAGGCCCATCTCGATCATCTCGTGGATCGACGACGGGTACAGGTAGGGCATCAGCGCGGACATGAAAGCGTGGTCGGACTGATGCGGCACGGTGGAGGACTTGGCGCCGTGGTCGTCGCCGGCGAGGCAAAGCACGCCGCCGAATTTCGCCGAACCCGCGGCATTGCCGTGGCGGAACACGTCGCCGCAGCGATCGACACCGGGGCCCTTGCCATACCAGATACCGACGACACCATCGTAGTTGGCGCCGGGCGACAGGTTGAGCTGCTGGGTGCCCCAGATCGCGGTGGCCGCGAGATCTTCGTTGACGCCGGGCTGGAATTTGACGCCATATTCGTCGAGATGTTTTCGCGCCGCCATCAACTGCTGGTCGTAGCCGCCCAGCGGCGAACCGCGGTAGCCGGTGACGAAGCCAGCAGTATTTAGACCAGCCGCGCGGTCGCGCCGAATCTGCGCCATCGGCAGCCGGACCAGCGCCTGGATGCCGGTCAGAAAGATATGGCCGGAGCCCTGGGTGTATTTCTGGTCGAGACTGATCGGGCCTTGGTTGATTCCCATCGCATCCTCTTCACTGCCGCCCGGATCTAGTCGTCGAGGCTCTGTCGCGTGTCGATTTGGGAGACATTCGACTCCCTTAGAAACACTCTATGTTGGTTTTCCGGCGCGACGCACCACTATTCTCGGCAACGGAGGGCTGCGAAAGCAGAACGCAATTTCGTGATGAAATGCCCCGCCGGGGATTTCGGCTTGTGTCGCCAGAACGGCGTTTGGCGCAAGGACGTGAGTAGGCGGGACTATCTACCGCGTTGCGGCATGACGTTGGATCAAGACGTCAGGCCGCACGCTCGTCGTGGCCGGGCCGCGCCCTACCCCGGGAAAATCTCGCCGATCACCTTCATCAAATCCGCCTCGCGAAACGGCTTGCGCAAGTAAGCCCGAAACTTGCCGGCGCGTTCCTTGACCACATGTTCGAGTAGCGATGTCATTACCACCACCGGAATGTCGCGATGCTTGTCGTTCTGCGCCATCGCGGTGATGAGGCCGGCACCATCGACGAACGGCATCATGAAATCGGTCAGCACGAGGTCCGGCGTCTCACGGTGCAAGATGTCGAGGGCCTCGCGACCGTTGCCGGCGACCAGCACGTTGAACGCGTTTTCGCTCAACAGGACTTCCAGCCAGTCGGCGATTGCCCATTCGTCCTCGACAATCAGGACTGTGCGCACCGCTATTCTCCAGCCAATTTGAGATCCGCCAATGGTGCCGGTGCGGGACCCTGACTGGAAATGTCCCGGAGGATGACTTCTGCCTTGCGATAGTCCTCATCGAGCGCAATGCCGCCTTCAGCGATCTCGAAACGGCGCATCCGCATGTCGGTCCGGCGATCCCGCGATTTCAAAATGGTCATCAACCGATGGTTTTCCGATCGCAGCGCCGCCAGATGCAGCGCGATGATATTCTCGGCGACCGCTGAAAGGCCGGTCTGGTTTACGCCCTTGAGCGGCTGCCCGGGCGTGATCCCGGCATGATCCGTCTCCGCCGTCGCCAGCGTAGTAACACCCAGTGCACGTAACTCGTTGCACAACGCCGATAAAAAAGAACCGATGCGGGTCTTCTCGTCGGTCAATTTGGAGAACCCCTCGATGCCGTCAATCACGAGGCGGCGCACGCCGCGCGCCTTGATCGCCCCGAGCAGTTCGGTGGCGACCTCATCGAGGATAGCCTCGGTCTGCGGCCGCCACAGCAGGCTGATCTTGTCGCCGCGCTCGTCCATCGAAAGCTTCAGCGTCCGCGCCTTGATGGCCAGCGCGCGCGGGTTCTCGTGAAATCCAAAATGCATGGCCGGCTCATCGGCCGGTCCGCCGGTAAGGAACTGAAGACCCGCGGTGGTTTTGCCGGATCCCGACGGTCCCAGCACCACCGTCACCGAATGGGTGTCGACGCCGCCGCCGAGCATCTTATCGACGCCGGCGATGCCGACCGAGACCATCGGTCCATCGGCACTGTCCCATACGCTGGGCGTCTCCAGCAGCGCCTCGACCCGCGGGTAGATGGCGTGGCCGCTCTCGGTAATGCGGTAGGAATGCTTGCCGCCCATGAACCAGCTGCCGCGCAGCTTGTGAACCTGCAGCGAGCGTTCGGCACGGCGGCCGTGCAATGAAGTCTGCAACTCGATTAGGCCATCGACCATGGTGTGTTCAGGCGGATAGGCCTCAGCATCGAAGGCGCTGGTCAACAGGAACATGGTGCAATTGCTGAACGCGGCCTGGGTCTGCAACTCGTGGATGAATTTTTTCAGTTCAAGTTCGGAACGGGCCTTCTCATGGACGGTGATCAACCCGTCGAGCACCAGAATGCTGGCATTGCGGGTGCGGACCTCGCGGCGCACCACGTCGAGCAGGCCGCGCAGGCCGTCGTCCTCGAGCGTCTTGAAGGCGCCGACATAGGACATCCGGTCGGGAATCGCGGCTTCATCAAAAAATGTCAGCCGCCGCATATGGCCAATCATCCGCGCGTGGCTCTCTGCCAGCAGCGTGATGTACAGCGCGTTGCGCCCCTGGGCCGCCTGCGCGAAGCAGATCTGGTTGCCGAGGATGGTCTTTCCGGCGCCCGGCGCACCCTGGATGATGTAGATGCCGCCGTCAAAAACGCCGCCGCCTAAGATGGTATCGAGCCCCGGTACGCCGGTTGAAAACCGATCGCTATCGCTAGTCATTCCGTCATTGCCCCTGCTTCCCACGCACGACCGTGAGATGCCTGAACGTGCGAACCGGTAATGGGTTCCCGGCAAATCCTGGAAATGTTCGGAAATGCTGCGAATCTACGGGGGCAGCTGCCTGGAAATGACGGTGCTGGATCGGAACAAGGGGGTTTACGCGCCATTGCCTTCTCGTCACCCTCACGACATCAGGCAAGGAGGACGGTATGACCCATCAGTCGGGACCCTGGGCATCGCAGCCTGACCATCAGGTCGATGGCGCCGAAGCAAACTATGCGGGTGCCCACCACCACAACTTCGGTGAGGAGCATCATCACAAGCCCACCAAGGCCATCATCGGCGTGGGCGCGCTGATGATATTGAGTTTCCTGCTCTACGAACTGAACGGCAAATCGCACGATACGAGGTCGGCAGTGCCGACCCACCAGACTGTTGCCTCATCGAACAACTAGGCTTCGGCGGCCTCGGCTTCGGGCACTTCCGCCGGGAATCGGAAGCCGGGCAATTCGATCGACGGCACAATACCGAGATGGTCGGCGCCGAACATCTCGATGTGCGGCAGTTGGTCTGGCGGAATTGGGTGGAGGATATTGCCGTTCTTCCGATAAGCGCGACCGAAATTTTGCCTGTCGCCCCAGCGTAGCGCGCGCTGCACCAGCGGCTCTTGTTGGGTCGCCAGCACGCCCGCCAGCCGCCAGAACATCTGAATCAGTTTGGAGTAGGCCTCCTCTTCAAGGCCGGCCACGGTGATGTCCGAAGGAATCGCAAACAGTTCGACATCGACGATAGGTCCGGCACCGACCTGCTCGACCATGCGATGCACGGTGGCGCCGAAGTCGGCGGCCCGCTCGGCCAGCGCCATATGCGCCGGTGCCCGGCCTGGATATTGCGGCGATCCCGGATGAAAGTTATAGGCGCCATAACCGAGCTGTTCGAGCGCATGCTTCGGGACGATCACCGGCGTGTTGAATGCGATCAGCCGCGCGCGCGCCAGCCATTCCGGCTCGATGGCGACGAGGTCTGCTTCAGTGAACGCCGGCAGCACGGTCAGTTCGGGATTGTGGGCCCGTAACAGGGTGGTGAAAATGGAATGCTCCGCCGGCCCCGTTAGCAGAATAATGGTGTTGAACATGCTGTGCCGCGCTCGAATCATTTCGGTCGATCCGCAATGTCGCAGCGAGGCCTTAAAATTGGATGAGCGATAC
>NZ_JAQGJD010000117.1 GCF_028290785.1 Tardiphaga sp.
TCGCCCAAGTGGTCGAGGAGGCGACGCGTCGCGGGGGCCAGCCCAACGCCTATGTTCTCGGGCAGGAGGCCACGGGCGCCTTCATCGCCTGCGCGCGCTATAGCGAGGGACGCATGTACACGCGCAACGCCGGCCAGCAGCGCGTGTTCTGGCAGGGGCCGTCGGTGGGCTTCGACGCGGGCGCGGATGGCGCGCGCACCATGATGCTCGTCTACAATCTGCCCGCCACGCAGGCGATCTACCAGCGCTTCGGCGGCATCGACGGCTCGGCCTACATCATCGGCGGCTTCGGCATGACCGCGCTGACGGCCAACAACATCGTGCTGGTGCCGATACGCTCCGGCCTCGGCCTGCGCCTCGGCGCCAATATCGGCTATCTCAAGTTCACGCCGAGCGCGACCTGGAATCCGTTCTGATCCCGGCCGCTAAGCCTCAAAACCGCGTCGATAAAGGTTAACCGGGCGTTAAGCTGGTCTTTTCCCGGCCTGCCATGGCATGCTAATCACTGATTTTTAGCGGGCAGGAGTATCAGCCATGGTTGAACCGATCATGTATCTGGCGATCGGTTTTCTGGTCTCGATGCTGTTCGGGCTGATGATCATGCCGCTGGTTCACAACCGCGCGGTGCGCCTCACCACCCGCCGCCTCGAAGCCGCCACGCCGCTGTCGATGGCCGAGATCCAGGCCGACAAGGACCAGTTGCGCGCCGAATTTGCCATGTCGGCGCGGCGGCTGGAGATGAGCGTCGATCAGCTCAAGAACAAGACCACCCACCAGCTCGCCGAACTCGGCAAGAAATCCGACGCCATCAACCGCATGAAGCTGGAGCTCGGCGAGAAGAACGCCACCATCTTCGCGCTGGAAGCCCGCGAGGCCGAGGTCAAAGAGAAGCTCGCCCGCACCGAAACCGAGTTCGCCGCCAAGGTGGAAACGCTGCGATCCGCCGAGCAGGCGCTGACCGACAAGCAGGGCGAACTGGCCCGGCTGAACCACGAATTGTCTGACCGCACGCTGGTGGCCGACAGCCGGCAGATCGAACTGGTGGCGGTGCGCACCCAAATCGAGGCGCTCAAGAACCGCGTTAATGACGCCGAGAAGGATTTTGCCTCGACCCAGCATCGCCTGGAGCTGCAGCGCGGCGAATCCGATACCGCGAGCCGCGAGCTCACCGAGGCGCGCAGTCGCGTCGAAAACCTCAGCCAGCGTGTCGCCGATCTCGACGGCCAGCTCACCAGCCAGGTCAAGGAAGCCGAGCAACTCGGCCTGCGCGTCAACGATCTGGAGAGCCAGCTCTCGCTGCAGACCAAGCTCCTGGCGGAACGCGATTTCGAGAACAGCCAGTTGCGCCAGGCCACCGAGGCCGCCGAGCTGATCGCCAAGGACCTCCGCGTCGAGATCGCCGCCATGGCCGGCGGCAAGGCCGCACCGCTGTTCGAAAAGATCAAATCCGAGAAGGCCGCCGCCGAAGAGCAGCTGCGCGCCGCCCAGGACGAGCGCGCCAGACTGCAGCGCGAGCTCGTCGCGATCCAGCAACAGACGGAAAACGCCTGGGCTACCGAGCGCATGGAAAACGCCCTGCTGCGCGAGCGCATCAACGACATCGCCGCCGAAGTGGCCAAGCTGGCGATGACGCTGGAAGGGCCGAATTCCGCCATCGAGGCGATTCTGGCGGCCGAACCCGCCCCGGCGGCCCCGCCCCGCCCCGCCAATGGCAACGGCGTCGTCGCCAGCGGCACCCTCGCCGACCGCATCCGCGCGCTGCAGTCCCACGCCTCCCGGGCCCAGCAGCAGCCCGGCTGAGGCGTTTTCCGCGATCCGCGCCGATCTGGCCGAACATTGTTCGGCCGATCGGCAGCGCGCGCTTGACACCCCCGCCCCCTATTCCCTAAATCGCGCCACTGACGTCGCGCACCGCCGGGGCCATCCGCCCGGGCATTTGAGGTGCCAGGTCATCCCGGGCGCATAGCTCAGCGGGAGAGCGTTCCCTTCACACGGGAGAGGTCCAAGGTTCGATCCCTTGTGCGCCCACCATTCGAAACACTGAGATCGACCAGCTAGAAGCGCCCTCCATGGGAGCGTTGTCGATGCCGGCATCTGACTATGTGCTTTGGCTGGCCGGCACCATGTTTCGCCGCTCCGTGGGCACATTACCGCGACTATCTGTGCCGCAGTGCGGAAGGGACCGACGCCGTAGCGTTCAGGAATCCGCCAGCCAATCATCGCTCCATGCGCAGGCGGCGGATGCCCGCGTCTATCTCGTGGAGATCGTCGTCGAGTTGGCCGAGCAGAACGCCGAAATCGAAGTCTAAACGGTCGCGGATCGACGCCGCCAATTTCTCGCGATGCGCCTTGAGATCATGCAAAGCATCAAGCTGGCCAAGCTGCACATAGGCCGCAACGATTTCCTCAATCGCACTACTCACAGCGGCACGGCGTTTCGTTCCGATTTCCGTTTTCGTGTTTGCATCGGCCTGGTCGCCCGAATGCCGGGCAACGGCGCGTAGCAAACCTTTCCAGCCGAAATGAAATCATCTCAACAAAGTTCCCGCCCAATCAATTTGAAAGCACGGAACGTGTTTCATCGCCCCGCGTTCGAATTCGGCATCATGAACCAACGGGAAACACCCAACAAGGAAATGCCATGAAGAAATTTATCCTTGCTACGACTGCAGCACTTCTGATGTCCGCGCCGGCATTCGCTCAAACTGGCGCCAATCCCAGTGCGCCACAGGCGAACTCCACGGGAACCGGCGTTACGCAGCCCGGCACCACCGGCACTGGAACCGCGGTTGATCGGCCGCAGGCCAGCGGATCTTCCACGATCCCGCGCGCGACCGGCTCGCAGACGGGCAATAACGCCAATTCGCTGAGCGGCCCCAATGCAGCGACCGGCACGACCGGCATGAATAGTGGCACAGAAGGCCGTACGTCGGGCGGTGGCGGAGGCGCGGGCGGCGGCTCCAACTAACGGACAACAAAAGGGCGCGAAGCCTTGCCGGCGAAAAGGCTCCGGAGCGATCCGGAGCCTTTATGTATTTACACTGCGGAGATAGAGATAAAGAGCCGCGTTACGTCACCACCTCAATCAGCTTCGGTCCCTTCTCGGCCATCGCAACCGCCAGAGCCTTGTTGAAATCGTCAACATTGGTGACCGATTGCGCTGAGACTCCCATGCCTTTGGCGAGTGATACCCAGTCCAGTGCCGGGCGATCGATGTTGAGCATGTCGAGTGCGCGCTGGCCGGGATGACCGGCGCCAACGCCATCGAACTCGCCGAGCAGAATCTGATACTTGCGGTTGGCGAACACGATGGTGGTAACGTCGAGGCCTTCACGGGCCTGCGTCCACAGCGACTGCAGCGTGTACATGGCGCTGCCATCGCCGACCATGCAGATCACCTTGCGGTCGGGACAGGCCACCGCGGCGCCGGTGGATACAGGCGTCGAGAAGCCGATCGAGCCTCCCATGTTCTGCAGCCAGTCGTGCGGCTTTGCCGCGGCCGTCGGCGGGAAGAAGCCACGGCCCGTGGTCAGCGACTCATCGACCATGATGGCGTTTTCGGGAATCGCCATCGCGATCGCCTGCGCGATCGACGCGTGGTTCAGGGCGCCGGTCGGCTTGACCAGTTCAACCAGCTTCTGCGGCTTGACGTCGGCCGGCTTGGCGCCGAGCGCGCCGGCCAGGGCTTCCAGCGCCGCGACGGAGTTTTCGCCGCCGGACGTCACGCGATGCACCTCGCAGCCCTCGGGCTTCAGCATGCTCGGCTTGTTCGGGTAGGCAAAGAACGCGACGGGATCGTTGGCCTCGAGCAGCACGATATGCTTGAAATCCTTCAGGATCGGCAGCGCCAGCTCGATCACGTAGGGAATTCGGTCGATGCCGAAACGGCCTGCGCCGCGCGCCATCTTGGGATTGTAGGTCTGCCCCATCACCTTGCAGCCGGTCTTGCCGGCAATCTGTGCGGCCAATGCGAGTGCCGGTTCGGTCAACGCACCGCCAGTAAGCAGTAGCAGTGTCGGCTCGCCTGATTTCAGTACTTTGGCGGCGGCATCCACCGCCTGCGACGAGTAGCTGACGCGCTGGTTGTCTTCCTTGACCTGCGCGATATCGCCGGCCTCGCCCCAGGCTGTATCGGCGGGCAGGATCAGGGTAGCAATCTGCGCATTGCGGGCCGCGGCGACGGCGGCAGCGCCATCGCTCGACACCGACTTGGAATCCGGCGAAGTGTGGACCCATTGCGACATCGGGCGCGCCAGGCCTTCGATGTCCGAGGTTAGCGGCGCGTTGTATTCGATGTGGTAGACGGCGTGCTGGCCGACGATGTTGACGATGCCAGAATTGGCCTTCTTGGCGTTGTGCAGGTTGGCCAGGCCGTTGGCGAGACCGGGGCCAAGATGCAGCAGCGTCGAGGCCGGGGTGCCCTTCATGCGATAATAGCCGTCGGCAGCGCCGGTCACCACGCCTTCGAAGAGGCCAAGCACGCAGCGCATGCCCTCGACTCGGTCGAGCGCGGCGACGAAATGCATCTCCGAGGTGCCCGGATTGGCGAAGCAGACATCGACATTGCCCGCGACCAAAGTCCGTACCAGGCTTTCCGCACCGTTCATCGTCTCACTCCCGTTTGATCGCTCTGCAATTGCCCGGACGATCAACCATTGTTCGGGGTTTCCGTCAAAGGGGGCAGACGCAGTGCATCCCTGTCGGCCCCGCACAGCACCGGCCCACTTCTCCATGCGGACGATCGAGGCAAGGGATCACGGACCAGTGGCTTGCAGATTGAGGCGAATTGTGGCCTGTCTTGGGGCTTGGATGTTCTGGCGAGGAATACGATGAAGCGCATTTTTTCCATTGTTTTTGCCACTGTCGCCTTGTTGTCCATCGCCGCACCTGTCAATGCCCGCGGGCGACAGCCCCAGCAGCAGGCGCAGCCCGACTTCCAGGTCGATGACTCGCCGTCGTTTTCGAACTTCTTCTCCAATTTCGGCACCTCAAGCGGCTCCGGGCCGATCCCCCGCACCGTGGTCAGCATCGACACCCGCTATGCCCCCGGCACCATCATCGTGAACACCGCCGAACGGCGGCTGTATCTGGTACAGAGCAACGGCCAGGCGCTGCGCTACGGCATCGGCGTCGGTCGCGATGGCTTCCGCTGGGGTGGCGTGCACCGCATCACCGCGAAGAAGGAATGGCCGAGCTGGACGCCGCCGTCGCAGATGATCGCGCGCCGTCCCGACCTGCCGCGCCACATGGAAGGCGGCATCGACAACCCGCTTGGCGCCCGCGCCATGTATCTCGGCTCGACGCTGTACCGCATCCACGGCTCCAACGAGCCGGAGACGATCGGCCAGGCGGTGTCGTCGGGGTGCTTCCGGATGACGAACGACGACGTTACCGACCTGTACAACCGCGTCTCGGTCGGCGCCACGGTGATCGTGAAGAACTGAGTCCAGCGCAGGCTTGCAGAGCTCGCGAATAAATCATTCTACCTTTGCGAGCATTGAGGCTTGCGTACGTCGGCGCATTGCGACAGTTTGGATGCAATGCACATGCAACTCTCTCAGCCCTTCCTGCACATCGCTGCCGCGATTCTCGCGGCCGCGATCGTCCTGACAGGCATCGTCACGCCGCCTTTGCATGCCGCCGAGCTGGCTGCCGTCACCACGCGCCAGCGCAGCGAGAAGAAGCTTTTTACCGACAGCGAGATCACCGACGGCTTCCTGAAGACCGCGTTCGGCGCCGAATATCACCTCGCCGGCCGCGTCGATCGCATCCGCAAATACGAGCTGCCGGTGCGGGTGTTCGCCGAGGGTATCGGCCGCCCCGATCGCAAGGCGCAGATCGCCAAAGTGGTCGGCGACATCGCCAGGCGCGTGCAGCATCTCAACATCGCCATGGCCGATTCCGGCGAGGACGCCAATGTCGTGGTCAAGCTGGTGCGCGACCGCGACCTGTATCGCACCATCACCACGTTCTATGGCAGCGACCGCGCCAAGGAGATCCGCTCCTCGCTGGATCCGCAATGCCTATCCGGCTTTCGCAAGAACGAAGCGTTCGAGATCGAGCATTCCGACGTGATCCTCACCGTCGACAATGGCGATTTCATCTTTCTCGATTGCGCCTACGAAGAACTGCTGCAGTCGCTGGGCCCCATCAACGACACCAACTCGGTGCCGTGGACGATGTTCAACGACAACGTGCAGATGGGCTACTTCGACGTGTTCGACCAGTACATCCTCAACATTCTCTACGACCCGCGCATCAAGGCCGGCATGACTGTCCAGGAGGTTCATACCGTGCTGCCGCAGGTGCTGGCGGACGTTCGGGTGTGGGTAACCAGGATCAACGGGCTGGGGGAATGATTTGTCATTCCGGGACGCGTGCGGCGACAGCCGGTCGCATCCCGCAATGACAGCTTGTCACGCGCTCTTTTCGAACAGCTCTCGTCCGATCAGCATCCGCCGAATCTCGCTTGTCCCTGCGCCTATCTCGTAGAGTTTCGCGTCGCGCAGCAGCCGCCCCGTCGAATAGTCGTTGATATAACCGTTGCCGCCGAGCAGCTGGATCGCATCCAGCGCGCATTGCGTTGCCTTCTCGGAGGCAAACAGGATCGCGCCGGCGGCGTCTTCCCGCGTGGTTTCGCCGCGGTCGCAGGCCTTGGCCACCGCATAGACGTAAGCCCGCGCCGCATTCATCAGCACGTACATGTCGGCGACCTTGCCCTGCACTAGCTGGAAGCTACCGATCGGCTGGCCGAACTGCTTTCGCTCGTGGACATAGGGCATCACCACATCGAGGCAGGCCTGCATGATGCCCAATGGACCCGCGGCCAGCACCGATCGCTCGTAGTCGAGTCCGGACATCAGCACGTTCACCCCTCGGCCAACGGTGCCGAGCACGTTCTCTTCCGGCACTTCGCAATTGTCGAACACCAGCTCGCCGGTGTCGGAACCGCGCATGCCGAGCTTGTCCAGTTTCTGCGCGGTGGAGAATCCCTTCATGCCCTTCTCGATGATGAAGGCGGTGATGCCACGTGGACCGGCCGCCGGATCCGTCTTGGCGTAGACCACCAGCGTCTCGGCGATCGGCCCATTGGTGATCCACATCTTGCTGCCATTCAGCACATAGCGGTCGCCCTTCTTCTCGGCGCGGGTTGCCATCGACACCACGTCGGAGCCGGCTCCAGGCTCGGACATCGCCAGCGCGCCGACATGTTCGCCGGAGATCAGCTTCGGCAGATACTTGCGCTTCTGGGCATCGTTGCCATTGCGGCGCAGCTGGTTGACGCAGAGATTGGAATGGGCGCCGTAGGACAGACCCACCGAGGCCGAGGCGCGCGAGATTTCCTCCACCGCGAGAACGTGCTCGAGATAGCCGAGCCCGGCGCCGCCGTATTCTTCCTCAACGGTGATGCCGTGCAGACCGAGCGCGCCGAGCTTCGGCCACAGGTCGCGCGGAAACATATTGGTCTTGTCGATCTCCTCGGCGCGCGGCGCGATCTCGTGCTGCGAAAAATCGCGCACCGTCTCCCGGATCGCATCGGCGGTCTCGCCAAGATCGAAGTTGAACATCCGCTGGGCATTGGGAATCAAAGGGCTGCCTCCTGTCAGAACCGCGCGGTGTCCGCGCATCGCTTTGTTGGTTGAAGTGACCATGTCACGGCCCGAACAGGCTGAGAAGAGCCTAAACTCGCCCTTGCTCTTGCGCCGGCAAGGGGGTGTAATTCGCCAAAATCAGCTTCCGGAGCCAATCACGGAGGCCGCCGGCCAGGGAGAAGACCAATGCACGGAACGATCGACCTCGTTCAGGATTCCGTTCAGGCAACCGCGCAGCAGGCCGCCCGCCGGCACGCTTATGCGACGCCGCTGGATCAATTCGATCCCGGCGACCCCGCTCTGTTTCGCGACGATACCTTCTGGCCGTATTTCGAACGACTGCGCCAGGAAGAGCCGGTGCATTATTGCCGCGCCAGCATGTTCGGGCCTTACTGGTCGGTGACCAAGTACAACGACATCATGCAGGTCGAGACCAGCCACGCGCTCTACTCATCGGCCGCGGCCTTCGGCGGCATCACCATCCGCGACGCCGGCGTGAAATTTCGCCGCCCGATGTTCATTGCTACCGATCCGCCGCATCACAGTGCCCAGCGCAAGACGGTGGCGCCGATGTTCTCGCCGAACCATATGGACGGACTTTCGGGCGTGATCCGCGAGCGCACAGCGCAGGTGCTGGACTCGCTGCCCCGCAACGAGACCTTCGATTGGGTCGATCGCGTCTCGATCGAACTCACCACGCAGATGCTGGCGACCTTGTTCGACTTCCCGTGGGAAGAACGCCGCAAGCTCACCCACTGGTCCGACGTCGCCACCATGCTGCCGCCGACGCCGGAGGCCGAGCTGCAACGGCAGACCGAGTTGCAGGAATGTGGCGAATATTTCGGAAGGTTGTTTCAGGAGCGACTCAACGCGCCGCCGAAGGGCGACCTGCTGTCCATGATGGCGCACAGCGAGGCGACGCGGAATCTCGATCCGGAGAACTTCCTCGGCAACATCATTCTTCTAATCGTCGGCGGCAACGACACCACGCGCAATTCGATGTCGGGCGGCGTCTATGCACTCAACCAGTTTCCGCAGCAGTACGACAAGCTGCGGGCCAATCCGGCGCTGATCGACAGCATGGTGCCGGAAATCATCCGCTGGCAGACGCCGCTGGCGCATATGCGGCGCACCGCGACGCAGGACACCGAACTCGGCGGCAAGCAGATCAAGAAGGGCGACAAAGTGGTGATGTGGTACGTTTCGGGCAACCGCGACGCGGAGGTCATCGAGCGCCCCGACGATTTCATCATCGACCGCGTGCGGCCCAACCGGCACCTGTCATTCGGCTTCGGCATTCATCGCTGTGTCGGCCTCAGACTTGCCGAATTGCAATTGAAGATCGTGTGGGAAGAGATCCTCAAACGCTTCGACCGCATCGAGGTCGTCGGCGAACCCCGGCGGGTCTATTCCAGCTTCGTCAAAGGCTATGAGACCTTGCCGGTCCGGATTGCCGGTTGAACCAGACACCAGGACACTGATTCATGAACATCCAGACCAAAATCAGCGACGACAAGGCCGAGATCCGGCGACTAGCACGCGAACAGGCCTACGCCACGCCGCTGAAGGATTTCCATCCCGGCGCGCCAAAACTGTTTCAGACCGACACGCTGTGGCCATGGTTCGAGCGGCTGCGCAAGGAGGAGCCGGTGCACTACTGCACCAACGCGCCGATCGAACCGTACTGGTCGGTGACCAAGTACAACGACATCATGCATGTCGATACCAATGCCGGCATCTTCTCCTCCGACGTCAAGCATGGCGGCATCGCCATTCGCGATGTACCGGAAGGCTATGACTGGCCGAGCTTCATCGCCATGGACGAGCCGAAGCACGGCCCGCAGCGCAAGACCGTGTCTCCGATGTTCACACCAACACATCTCGACGAGATGGCCGTGCTCATCCGCGGCCGTGTCTGCAAGGTGCTCGACGCGCTGCCCCGCAACGAGACCTTCGATTTCGTGGAGCGCGTCTCGGTCGAACTGACGACGCAGATGCTGGCCACCCTGTTCGACTTCCCCTGGGAGGAGCGCCGCAAGCTGACGCGCTGGTCCGACGTCTCCACCGCGCTGCCCAAGAGCGGCATCGTCTCCTCGGAACAGGAGCGACGCCGCGAGATGGACGAATGCGCCGCCTATTTCGAGCGGCTCTGGAACGAGCGGGTGAATTCCGAGCCGCGGAATGATTTGATCTCGATGATGGCGCATAGCGACGCCACCCGGCACATGGATCCCGACACCTTGATGGGCAATATTATCCTGCTGATCGTCGGCGGCAACGATACCACCCGCAATACCATGACGGGCTCAGTGCTGGCGCTGAACGAGAACCCCGACCAGTACCGGAAACTGCGCGACAATCCGGGCCTGATCGACACCATGGTACCCGAAGTGATCCGCTGGCAGACGCCGCTGGCGCATATGCGGCGCACGGCGCTGGTCGATACCGAACTGGGCGGCAAGACCATCCGAAAGGGTGACCGCGTGGTGATGTGGTACGTTTCCGGCAACCGCGACGAAGAGATGATCGAGAACCCGAACGACTTCATCATCGACCGGGCGCGGCCCCGGACGCACCTGTCGTTCGGCTTCGGCATCCACCGCTGCGTCGGCATGCGGCTAGCCGAACTGCAGCTCAAAATTGTGTGGGAGGAAATGCTGAAGCGGTTTGACAATATCGAGGTTGTCGGGGAGCCCAAGCGGGTATATTCGAGCTTCGTCAAAGGCTACGAGTCCCTGCCAGTCAGGATCTCGTAATGCCGGTTCGCATATTCTGATTTTTCCCAACAAGAGAATGTAAATTCCTCGATGAAAAATGAAGCAGCGGAGCAGGACGAATTTCATGATATCCGCGATGCCGTCGCCAAGCTCTGCGCCCAGTTTCCCGGCGAATACTGGCGCAAGCTCGATCGCGAAATGGCCTACCCCAGCGCTTTCGTCAACGCGCTGACGGAAGCGGGTTATCTCTCCGTTTTGATTCCCGAGGAATATGGCGGATCCGGCCTGAAACTCTCGGCGGCGGCCGCGATCCTCGAAGAGATCCAGCGCGCCGGCTGCAATGGCGGCGGTTGCCATGCCCAGATGTACACCATGGGCACGGTGCTGCGGCATGGCTCTGATGCGCAAAAGGCGCAGTGGCTGCCGAAGGTCGCCACCGGCGAGGTCCGTCTGCAGGCCTTTGGCGTCACCGAGCCGACCTCCGGCACCGACACCACCTCGCTGAAGACCTTCGCCAGGAAGGATTCGGAAGGTAACTACATTGTCAACGGCCAGAAGATCTGGACCAGCCGCGCCGAACATTCCGACCTGATGCTGCTGCTGGCCCGCACCACGCCGAAGGACCAGGTGACCAAGCGCACCGATGGTCTCTCGGTATTCCTGGTCGACATGAAGGAGGCCCAAGGCAACGGCCTCGAAATCCGCCCGATCCGCACCATGATGAACCACGCCACCACCGAGGTGTTCTTCACCGACCTCAAGGTGCCCGCGGCCAATCTGATCGGCGAGGAAGGCAAGGGCTTTCGCTACATCCTGTCCGGCATGAATGCCGAGCGCATCCTGATCGCCAGCGAATGCGTCGGCGACGCCAAGTGGTTTATCGCGAAGGCATCCGCTTATGCCAAGGAGCGCGTCGTGTTCGGCCGCCCGATCGGCCAGAACCAGGGCATCCAGTTCCCGATCGCCAAGAGCTACGCGGCGATGCGCGCCGCCGAATTGATGGTCAAGGAAGCCGTCCGCAAATACGAGGCGGGGCTCGACTGCGGCGCCGAGGCCAACATGGCCAAGATGCTGGCGGCCGACGCGTCGTGGGAAGCGGCCAACGCCTGCGTGCAAACGTTTGGCGGATTTGGCTTTGCCGAGGAATACGACGTCGAGCGGAAATTCCGCGAGACGAGATTGTATCAGGTGGCACCGATCTCCACCAACCTGATCCTGTCCTACGTCGCCGAACACGTCCTCGGCATGCCGCGCTCGTATTAAGTTATCAGAACCCAAGCCCCTCCCCCGTCATTGCGAGGAGCGGAGCGACGCGGCAATCCAGTTCGTTCTCGTGGTATTGCTTCGTCGCAAAGGCTCCTCGCAATGACGACTGCAATTCCGGAGTGCAATTATGCTGCCGCTTGAAGGTCTGACCGTCATTGCCGTCGAACAGGCGGTGGCCGCGCCGTTCTGTAGTTCACGCCTGGCCGACGCCGGCGCCCATGTCATCAAGGTCGAGCGCCCGGAAGGCGATTTTGCCCGTGGCTATGATCACGCTGCCAAGGGACAAAGCAGCTACTTCGTCTGGCTCAACCGCGGCAAGGACTCGGTGGTGATCGATCTCGCCACGCCCGAAGGCCGCCGCTCCCTCGAAGAACTGATCGCCACCGCCGACGTGTTCCTGCAGAACCTGAAACCCGGCTCCATGGACAGGCTGGGCTTCACGCTGGAGCGTCTGCGAAAGGACTATCCGCGGCTGATCTGCTGCACCATCACCGGCTATGGCGACGACGGCCCCTATGCGCACCGCAAGGCCTATGACCTCCTGATCCAGGCCGAAAGCGGGCTGGCCTCCATCACCGGCGGTCCGGAGGGCCCGTCGCGCGTCGGCGTCTCCATCGTCGACGTCGCCACCGGCGCCACCGCGCACGCTTCCATCCTCGAGGCGCTGATCGGCCGCTCGGTGTCCGGCCAGGGTGCCGACATCCGCATTTCCATGTTCGACGTGATGGCCGACTGGCTCACCGTGCCGCTGCTCAATGCCGAAGCCGGCAATCCGCCGCAGCGCATGGGCCTCGCCCATCCCTCCATCGCGCCCTATGGCGTGTTTCGCTCCCAGGACGGCAAGGATATTCTGATCTCGATCCAGAGTGAAAGGGAGTGGAAGGTGCTCTGCGCCAAGGTGCTGGGCGATGCCGCGCTGGCCGCCGATCCGCGCCTCGTCAATGGCGTCGAGCGCGTCCGCAACCGCGCCTTCACCGACCAGACCGTCAGCGATATTTTTTGCGCCCTATCCCGCGATGCGCTGCTGGCGCGCCTGACGGACGCCGACATCGCGTTCGCCGAAGTGAACTCGATGACCGATCTCGCCGAGCATCCGCATTTGCGCCGCATCACCGTGGCGACGCCGAACGGCGACGTCGGCTACCCCGCGCCGGCGGCGATCTTTATCGACGCGCCGCGCCAATACGGCGCCGTGCCGGCTATCGGCGAAGTGCAGAAATAACGGAGCGGACATGACCGACAAGCTCGATCTCGATCATCTGCGCACCTGGATCCGACGCACCGATGAGGCCAGCGACGTCGTTACCGCGCAGCTGGTCAAAGGCCTGCGTGCCACGCTGTTTCTCGACATTGGCCAGCCGCAGCCCGGCGACGTCGCTCCCTTCACCACGCACTGGTGCCTGGCGCAGCCGGTGGCGCCGGCCGACCAGCTCGGCTCCGACGGACACCCCGCGCGCGGCGGATTTTTGCCGCCGGTGCCGCTGCCACGCCGGATGTGGGCCGGCGGCCAGCTCGAATTCCTGGACACGCTACGCGTCGGTGACGCCGTCACGCGGTCGTCGAAAATTCTCGACGTCACTCTGAAGACCGGCTCGACTGGCGCGCTGTGCTTCGTCTCTGTCGAACATCTGATCACGACCTCACGCGGCCTCGCCATCCGCGAGCGCCAGGACATCGTCTATCGCGACGCGCCGACCAGTATGGCGCCGCCCGCGCCGGCGCCGAAGGAAGTGCCGGCTGCGCAGCATCGTGAGACGCACTACGCCGACCCCGTTCTGCTGTTCCGCTACTCCGCGCTGACCTTCAACGGCCACCGCATCCATTACGATCGCGACTACGTGACGAAGGTCGAGTTCTACCCGGGCCTCGTCTTCCACGGCCCGATGCAGGCGGCGCTGCTCGTCGAGTTGTCCGCCAAGCTCCATGGCGGCAAGCCGCCGGCCAAATTTGGCTACCGCGGCGTCCAGCCCCTGTTCGACGGCGCGGATTTCTCGGTCAACGCCAACGAAACCGAGGGCGGGCTGGATATGTGGACGGCGAATGACAAGGGCGCGCCGACGATGAAAGCAACGGCAAGCTGGTAGGGCAACGTCGCGTCGTTGACTCGCAGCCGGTTCGGCCTGATCACTCAGGTAACGAAAACGCACGGCGGCACACCGCCAGCACTTTGGGGAAACGACATTGGCCCGCGACAAAGCAAAAGCCGTCCAGAAATCCCTCACCGTCAAGGACGCCACGCTCGACCTGATCCGTGCGTTCGGCATTACCAAGGTGTTCGGCAATCCCGGCTCGACCGAACTGCCGTTCCTCTCGGACTGGCCCGACGACATCGACTACGTGCTCGGCTTGCAAGAAGCCTCAGTGATCGGCATGGCCGACGGCTATGCACAGGCGACGCGCAACGCTTCCTTCGTCAACCTGCATTCAGCCGCCGGCGTCGGCCATGCCCTGGGCAACATCTACACCGCGCATCGCAACCAGACCCCCATGGTGATCACTGCCGGCCAGCAGGCGCGCAGCATTCTGCCGCTGCAGGCGTTCCTCTATGCCGAGCGCGCCTCGGAATTCCCTCGGCCTTATGTCAAGTACAGCGTCGAGCCCGCGCGCGCCGAAGACGTTCCCTCGGCCATCGCGCGCGCCTACTACGTGGCGATGCAGCCGCCCTGCGGACCGACGTTTGTTTCCGTACCGATCGACGACTGGACCCATCCCGCACACCCGATCGCCGCGCGCACCGTCAGCCGCGAACTGGGCCCCGATCTCACGGCCATGCAGG
>NZ_JAQGJD010000153.1 GCF_028290785.1 Tardiphaga sp.
GCCGGGCTGCAGCCGAGGCTGGCGCAGGCATTGGCGAAGCGCGAGCCGTCCATGTGCAGGCTGAGGCCAAGTTCGCGGCAGGTGGCGGAGATCGCCGCGATCTCGGCGAGGCTGTAGACCTGTCCTGTCTCGGTCGGCTGGGTGATGGTGACGACGCGCGGCTTGGGGAAGTGGATGTCCTTGCGGTTGGTGGCGATGGCGCGGATCGCGGCGGGCGTCAGTCTGCCGTCGGTGGAGGGCGCGACCAGCAGCTTGGAGCCGTTGGAGAAGAACTCCGGCGCGCCGCATTCGTCGGTTTCGACATGGGCGGCGTCCGAGCAGATCACGCTGTGATAGGACTGGCACAAAGCCGCCAGCGCCAGCGAGTTCGCGGCGGTGCCATTGAAAGCGAAGAACACCTCGCAATCCGTCTCGAACAGCGCGCGGAACGCATCCGATGCTTTTGCGGTCCAGCTATCGTTGCCGTAGGCCGGCTCATAGCCCTGATTGGCCTCGGCCATCGCCGACCACGCCTCCGGACATATTCCGGCATAGTTGTCGCTGGCAAATTGCTGGGGAAGGGGTGTCATAGCAGCCTCACAGGGTCGGTCTCCATCCCGGGAGAAACTGACGTGCGGCTGCATCCCGTGGGTTGCCGGATCGGCCACATCTCCCCCGGTTGAGGGGAACGCCACCTTGCCCGGGAGCAGGTTGGCGTTGAGCGTCAGCTCAACTCTTGATGTTGACCAATGGCATACAGGCCCGGCCACAGGCAGGCAAGGCCGGTTGAGCGCCAACCATTCAAGGAGGTTCTGCTTCATTTGCTGGGGAGGATTTCACTGCAATCGGCTCGCCGTATCGTCCGATACGCTGCCTAAATATTGCCCCTCCCGCTCAAAACCTTGGCCAAAGCGGCCAGATGTGGTATCTGGCGCGCGCCGCTTCTGATCCCCACCCGTGACCGCCCGTACCCTGCAACAGGCTGCGGCGGTGGAGATATTTCGCCCATGACCTCTTCGGCCAAAACCGCCTCCGCCCCCGACTCGTTCTTTTCCGCCGCGCTTGCCGAGGCCGATCCGGAGATCGCTGCCGCGATCAAGGGCGAACTCGGCCGGCAGCGCCACGAGATCGAGTTGATCGCGTCCGAAAACATCGTCAGCCGCGCCGTGATGGAAGCGCAGGGCTCGGTGATGACCAACAAATATGCCGAGGGCTATCCAGGCGCGCGCTATTACGGCGGCTGCGAGTTCGTCGATATCGCGGAGAACCTGGCGATCGAGCGCGCGAAGAAACTGTTCGGCGCGGCGTTTGCCAACGTGCAGCCGAACTCCGGCAGCCAGATGAACCAGGCGGTGTTCCTGGCGCTGCTGCAGCCCGGCGACACCTTCATGGGCCTCGACCTCGCGGCCGGCGGGCATCTCACCCACGGTTCGCCCGTCAACATGTCCGGCAAGTGGTTCAAGCCGGCGCACTACACCGTGCGCAAGGAAGACCAGCTCATCGACATGGATGCGGTGGCGAAGCAGGCGGAAGAAGTGAAGCCGAAGCTGATCATCGCCGGCGGCTCGGCCTATTCGCGCGCCTGGGACTTCAAGCGTTTTCGCGAGATCGCCGACAGCGTCGGCGCCTACCTGCTGGTGGACATGGCGCACTTCGCCGGCCTCGTCGCCGGTGGCCAGCACGCCTCGCCAGTGCCGCATGCCCACGTCACCACGACGACAACCCACAAGTCGCTGCGCGGCCCGCGCGGCGGCCTGATCCTCACCAATGACGAGGCGCTGGCCAAGAAGCTGAACTCGGCGATCTTCCCGGGCCTGCAGGGTGGCCCGCTGATGCATGTGATCGCGGCGAAGGCGGTGGCGTTCAAGGAAGCGCTGCAGCCGGACTTCAAGGTCTATGCCAAGAACGTCGTCGAGAATGCCAAGGCGCTGGCCGAAACGCTGCGCGCGCAGGGCTACGACATCGTCTCGGGCGGCACCGACAACCATCTGATGCTCGTCGATCTCCGACCGAAGGGCCTGAAGGGCAACGTTTCGGAAAAGGCGCTGGTTCGCGCCGGCATCACCTGCAACAAGAACGGCGTGCCCTACGATCCCGAGAAGCCATGGGTTACTTCGGGTATTCGCCTCGGAACGCCGGCGGCGACCACGCGCGGCTTCGGCATCGCCGAGTTCAAGCAGACCGGCGAGATGATCGCCGAAGTGTTGAGCGCGGTGGCACAGTCCGGCGACGGCACCGCGCCGCTGGTGGAGGCCGCCGTCAAGGAACGGGTCAAGGCGCTCACCGACCGTTTCCCGATTTATCAGTAAGGTCCTCTGGAATGCGATGTCCGAACTGCAACAGCCTCGATACGCAGGTCAAGGACTCGCGTCCCACGGAGGACTCCGCCGTGATCCGGAGGCGGCGCGTCTGCGTCGCCTGCAACTTCCGCTTCACCACCTTCGAGCGGGTGCAGCTGCGTGAGCTGACGGTGATCAAGCGCAACGGACGACGCGTGCCGTTCGACCGCGACAAGCTGGTGCGCTCGCTGCAGATCAGTCTGCGCAAGCGACCGGTCGATCCGGAGCGCGTCGAGACCATGGTCTCGGCGATCGTGCGCGAACTGGAGAGCGGCGGCGAGGCGGAAATCTCCTCGGAGACCATCGGCGAGATCGTGATGGAGCATCTGCGCCATGTGGACGACGTCGCTTATGTCCGCTTCGCCTCGGTATATCGAAATTTTCGCGAGGCGAAGGACTTTGAAGCCGTGCTCGGCGAACTGTCCGGGGATGACGAGCCCAAGGGCGACTTGAAAAGCGACCTTAAGCCGATCCCGTTGCGCAAATGATCTTCCGGATCCTGGAAGATCAGTTCGCCCAGAAATCCGCCGAGGCCAAAGCCATCGACCGGCGCTTCATGCAACTGGCGCTGACGCTCGGCCGCCGCGGCCAGGGCCGCACCTGGCCCAATCCCGCGGTCGGCGCGGTCGTCGTCAAGGACGGCGGCGTTCTCGGCCGCGGCTGGACCCAGCCCGGTGGCCGTCCCCATGCCGAGCCGGTGGCACTGATGCAGGCCGGCGACGCCGCGCGCGGCGCCACGCTCTATGTCACGCTGGAGCCGTGCTCGCACTTCGGCAAGTCGCCGCCTTGCGCGGATGCGATCATCGCAGCGGGCATTGCGCGCGTTGTGTCGGCAATCGAGGATCCCAATCCGGAAGTCGCAGGGCAGGGCCATTCGCGGCTGCGTGCCGCCGGAATTTCGGTAGACGTCGGGCTTTGTGCAGATGAAGCCGCGCGCGATCATGCCGGGCATTTCCGCCGCGTCCGCGACAAGCGTCCGCATGTGGTGCTGAAGCTGGCTGTATCGCCCGACGACAAGATCGCTGCGGCCGGCCGCAAGCCGGTAGCGGTGACCGGCGAGGCGGTGCGCCACCGCGTGCATTTGCTGCGGGCGCAATGCGACGCGATTCTGGTCGGCATCGGCACCGTGCTGTCCGACGATCCCCAACTGACCTGCCGGCTGCCCGGCATGAGCAAACGCTCGCCGGTGCGGGTGGTGCTGGACCGCGCGCTGCGGCTGCCGGGCGCCACGAAACTTGTGCATTCGGCGCGCGAACATCCGCTGTGGGTGATGACCTCCAGCCTGTCGGAGGCGCCCGCGGCGATGTTGTTGCAAGCTGCCGGCGCCCAGGTGATGCGGGTGCCGACCACCACATCGCCGCCGCCGGGGCTGGATCTTCTGGCCGTGCTGCATGCGCTGGCGGAGAAGGGCATCACAAAACTGCTGGTCGAGGGCGGATCGCGCATCGCGGCGTCGTTCGTGGCCGCCGATCTGGTCGATGAGGCCTGGCTGTTTCGCGGCGCCACGGCTATCGGCGACGATGGCATCAACGCGCTGGACGCATTGCCGCTATCAGCCATCACTGGGTCGCCGCGTTTGCATGTCCGTGCTAGCGAAACGCTGCAGAACGATACTTTCACCATCTACGAGCGCGCATAAATGTTTACCGGCATTGTCACCGACATCGGCGAGATCGCGACCCTGACGCCTGTCGCGCAGGGTCAGTTGCACCGGCTGCGCATCCTGTGCCGCTACGACCAGACGGGCATAGCCGACGGCGCTTCGATCGCCTGCAACGGTGTCTGCCTGACCGTGGTCGGCTCCGGCGTCACCGGCGATCGGACCTGGTTCGAGGTCGATGCCGCCGCGGAAACCCTCGGCATGACCACGGCCAAGCACTGGAAGGCCGGCACGCGCCTCAACCTGGAGCGCGCGCTGAAAATCGGCGACGAGCTCGGCGGCCACATCGTCGCCGGCCACGCCGACGGCATCGCCACGATCGTCCGCCGTGAAAACCTGCCGGACATGGCGCGCTTCACGCTGCGCACCACCCACGAATTGGCGCGCTTCATCGCCACCAAGGGTTCGGTCACGCTGGATGGCGTGTCGCTGACGGTGAATACCGTCGATGATGTCCAGTTTTCGGTGCTGATCATCCCCCACACGCTGAGCGTGACCACGCTGGGCGCCTGGCAGGACGCCAACGAGGTCAATCTCGAGGTCGATCTGATGGCACGCTACGCCGCGCGGCTCTCGGAAATGAAATAGCGGCCCTGCGCCTGAGCCCTTGGCTTATGCCGCTGCTGCGCCTAAAACCCTGCGCAATCAATCAATTCTCTGGGAATACCGATGGCAGATGCGCGACGCGCCCCCTTGCAGGACCTAACCGACATTTCCGGCGCGCGGGTGCTGATTGTGGAGGCCCGCTTCTATGACGATATCCAGGATGCGCTGCTGGCCGGCGCACTGCTCGAGCTGAAAGCCGCCGGCGTGACCCATAACGTCATCACCGTGCCCGGGGCGCTGGAAATTCCCGCCGCCATCGCCATCGCGCTGGATGCCGCCGAGAAACACGACGAGCCCTATGACGCGGCGATCGCCTTGGGCTGCGTGGTGCGCGGCGAGACCATCCATTTCGAGATCGTCTCGATGGAGTCCTCGCGCGGGCTGATGGACCTCGCCGTGAGCCGGCGGTTTCCGCTCGGCAACGGCATCATCACCGTGAATACCGACGAGCAGGCCTGGGCGCGCGCCCGCGCCGACGAATTGAACAAGGGCGGCGATGCCGCGCGTGCCGCGCTGGCGATGCTGCGCATCAAGCGCCGTCTGGCGAAGAGCTGAGCGATGGCAGAGATCAAGAAGACCGCGGCGAAGAAACCCACCGACAAGAAATCCGGCGCCGCCAAGCCGGCCGACAAGAAGGCCAACAAGCGCGGTGCCGCGCGTCTTGCCGCCGTGCAGGCGCTGTACCAGATGGATATCGGCGGCGCGGGTATCAACGACATCTTCGCGGAGTTCGAAAGCCACTGGCTCGGCAACGAGGTCGAGGGCGACCAGTATCTGCCCGCCGAGGAAGCGTTCTTCCGCGACATCGTCGCGGGCGTCTTGCGCGACCAGAACAAGCTCGATCCCTTGATCGACGACGCGCTGTCGAAGGGCTGGCCGCTGGCGCGCATCGAAGCGATTCTTCGCGCGGTGATGCGCGCGGGCGCCTACGAGCTGGAGCACCGCAAGGATATTCCGGCGCGCGTCATCGTCTCCGAATATGTCGACGTCGCGCATGCATTTGTCGAAGGCGACGAGACCGGCATGGTCAACGCCGTGCTCGACCAGATCGCCCGGCAGTTCCGTGCAGAAGAGTTTTCGCGGGGCTGAGTAGCCGCAGTCGTCATTGCGAGGAGCCCTCGCGACGAAGCAATCCAGTTCTCCCTTGCGGCCCTCTGGATTGCTTCGCTACGCTCGCAATGACGGAAGGGGGCAGTGTGAGATGGCGAGAAACGGCGACGCCTCCGGCGAAGACACCCTGATCTCCCGCTATTTCAAGCCGCTGGCCACGGACCCCGGCGCCTTCGGGCTGACCGATGACGCGGCAGTGCTGAAGGCGGACGGCTTCGACATCGTCGTCAATACCGACGCCATTGTCGAAGGCGTGCACTTTCTGCCCGACGATCCCGCCGACACCGTCGCGCGAAAGGCGCTGCGGGTGAACCTCTCCGATCTCGCCGCCAAGGGCGCGGCACCGGCCGGCTTCGTGCTGACGCTGGCGTTGCGCGAGACGGGCCATGCATGGCTGTCGGAATTCGCGCGCGGACTCGGCGAGGATGCCAAGTTCTTCGGCTGCCCGCTGCTCGGCGGCGATACGGTATCGACGCCGGGCCCGCTGATGATCTCCATCACCGCGTTCGGCCGGGTTCCTGCCGGCAAAATGGTTCGGCGCCTTGGCGCGGCCGTTGGCGACCGCGTGGTGGTCACCGGCACTATCGGCGATGCCGCGCTCGGCCTCGCGGTGCGGAAGGGCGGTGCGGTGGCGCAAGCTCTCGCGGACGATGCTGCGTCCAGCGACACGCTCGTTTCACGCTACCGCGTGCCGCAGCCGCGTGGCGCGCTGGCGCAGGCCGTGCGCGACCATGCCAGCGCGGCGATGGACGTCTCCGACGGGCTGGCCGGCGATCTTGCCAAGCTGTGCGCGGTATCCGGCGTCTCGGCGGACCTAGAAGTGGACAAGGTGCCGCTGTCGATCGCAGCGAGGTCGCTCGTCGAGCGAGGGATGATCGGCATTGAGGCGATCGTCGCCGGCGGCGACGATTATGAAATCCTCTGCGCGATCCCAGACAATCGGTTCGAGGCTTTCGTGCGTGATGCCCGGTCGGCCGGCGTCGCGGTGACGGCCATCGGCACCATCATCGAAGGCCCGGCCAAACCGCGTTGGCTCGATGCGCGGGGCAGGTCGATCGTTCTGTCGCGGACGTCGTATAGTCATTTCTGACGCCGGCCGCCGGCCTCCTACATCTCCTCAAAAATCCGCCGCTTACGCCTTTGGCAGCGTTGCACCCTCTGGGCGATTTTGCCATGCTTGGCCTACGAGAGGCCGTCCTCACGTGGGGCAGGCCTCCTTTTTATGCGTCCGAAACCGGGCGCGGGGCAGGAAGGACTGAGGCATTCCATGACAGCATTGTGGGTGATCGTGCTTTGCGGGGCACTTTCGATCGTATACGCGATCTGGGCGACGGCGTCGGTGATGAAGGCCGATGCCGGAAATGCGCGGATGCAGGAAATTGCAGAAGCGGTGCGCGAGGGCGCGCAGGCCTATCTGAAGCGGCAGTATCTCACCATCGGCATCGTCGGCGTCGTGATCTTCGCGCTGCTGGCCTACTTCCTGGGCATGCTGGTGGCGTTCGGCTTCCTGATCGGCGCGGTGCTGTCCGGCGCGGCCGGTTTCATCGGCATGAACGTCTCGGTGCGCGCCAACGTCCGTACCGCGCAGGCGGCGACGATCTCGCTGGCCGGCGGGCTTGAACTGGCCTTCAAGGCCGGCGCCATCACCGGCATGCTGGTGGCGGGGCTGGCGCTGCTCGGCGTCACCATCTACTTCGCCTATCTCACCCACGTGCTCGGCCATCCCGCCAACAGCCGCATCGTGGTCGATGCGCTGGTGGCGCTCGGCTTCGGCGCTTCGCTGATCTCGATCTTCGCGCGGCTCGGCGGCGGCATCTTCACCAAGGGCGCCGACGTCGGCGGCGATCTGGTCGGCAAGGTTGAGGCCGGAATTCCCGAGGACGACCCGCGCAACCCCGCGACCATCGCCGACAACGTCGGCGACAATGTCGGCGATTGCGCCGGCATGGCGGCGGACCTGTTCGAGACCTATGCGGTGACCGCGGTGGCCACCATGGTGCTGGCGGCGATCTTCTTCGCCACCTCGCCGCTGCTGGTCAACATGATGACGCTGCCGCTGGCCATCGGCGGCATCTGCATCCTGACCTCGATTGCCGGCACCTTCTTCGTCAAGCTCGGGCCCAGCCAGTCGATCATGGGGGCCCTCTACAAGGGCCTGATCGCCACCGGCGTGCTGTCATTGTTCGGTGTCGCTGCCGTCATCTACTGGCTGATCGGGTTCGGCCCGTTGCCGGGCGTGAAGTACACCGGCCTCGCTTTGTTCGAATGCGGCGTCGCCGGACTGGTGGTGACCGCGCTGATCATCGTGATCACCGAATACTACACCGGCACGCAATATCGCCCGGTGAAGTCGATCGCGGCCTCATCCGTCACCGGCCACGGCACCAACGTGATCCAGGGTCTCGCTATCTCGATGGAATCCACCGCCGGCCCGGCGCTGGTGATCATCGCCGGCATTCTGGTCACCTACAGCCTGGCTGGCCTGTTCGGCATCGCCATCGCCACCACTACGATGCTGGCGCTGGCCGGTATGATCGTGGCGCTCGACGCGTTCGGCCCGGTCACCGACAATGCCGGTGGCATCGCCGAAATGGCGGGACTGCCGAAGGAAGTGCGCAAAGCCACCGACGCGCTCGATGCCGTCGGCAACACCACCAAGGCAGTCACCAAGGGCTACGCGATCGGTTCGGCGGGCTTGGGCGCGCTGGTACTGTTCGCGGCGTATAGCGAGGATCTCAAGTTCTTCATCGCTAACGCGGCGAAGTATCCGTACTTCCAGGGCGTGATCCCGGACTTCTCGCTGACCAATCCCTATGTCGTGGTCGGCCTGCTGTTCGGCGGCCTGTTGCCCTATCTGTTCGGCGCCATGGGTATGACTGCGGTGGGACGCGCGGCGTCCGCCATCGTGGAAGAGGTGCGGCGGCAGTTCCGCGAGAAGCCGGGCATCATGCAGGGCACCGACAAGCCTGATTATGGTAAGGCCGTCGATCTGCTGACCAAGGCGGCGATCAAGGAGATGATCATCCCGTCGCTGCTCCCGGTGCTTTCGCCGGTCGTGGTGTACTTCCTGATCTACGCGATTGCCGGCGGCGGTGCGGCGGGCAAGTCGGCGGCGTTCTCGGCGGTCGGCGCGATGCTGCTCGGCGTCATCGTCACCGGCCTGTTCGTGGCGATCTCGATGACCTCGGGCGGCGGCGCTTGGGACAACGCCAAGAAGTACATCGAGGACGGCCACTATGGCGGCAAGGGCTCCGACGCTCATAAAGCCGCGGTGACCGGCGACACCGTAGGCGATCCCTACAAGGACACGGCGGGACCGGCGGTGAACCCGATGATCAAGATCACCAACATCGTGGCGCTATTGCTGCTGGCGATTTTGGCGCATTGAGCAGGGGTGTAGGATGGGTTGAGCGTATTAGCGAAACCCATCGCCAATAAACTTCGAAAACCCCGTGGCGCGAGCCGCGGGGTTTTTAGTTCTCACCCTCCCGGATTGCTTTGGATTGTAAAAACAAGTTAAAGTTGCGAAGCGATGTCGGATTGCGTTAGGCGGGGTGGTGGTGGTGCAAAGTGGACCTCACGGCGACGGTTGTCTCAGCGACCCCCGCAAGCTGCCGCTTTGGCATTCGATCTACATCACATACTCAAGCTACTTTCGTCATTTCCGGGATGTAGTACGGGTGACGTGGTTGTGGATTGTGTTGGTTGCCGCGATGTGGACCGTAGCGGAGTGGGTGAGATGGTCGTGGGCGATCTCGATTTCAGAGCAGTATAAAAAAGGAACGATCGGCGATACCGGCGCCTCTCCTGTCGTCGCAGGCTCGCTGTACGTCTTCGCTGCCCTGCTGTTCGCCCTTGCCCTTGTGGACATCGCGGTTGCCTGGCACAGGCGACTGATCTTGGCGGAACGGCCACGGTTCATCGGAAGCCATTTCGCCACCGCTATCGCATGGCAGTATTTCGCGGTCTTCCTTGTTTTGACGGGTGCGGCCGCCATTCCGCCGGCACTGCTTTATGCCGTATCGATGCTCGATCTGGAATCCCTCCCCGAAACTTTGGCCGATATTGTGGCCGCCGGCTTTATTTTCAGTGCTGTTTTCGCCACCTTTGCGATCGTCGTGCGCTTCAGCCTGGTGCTGCCGGCGCGCGCAACCGGCGATCACGACTCTTCATTTATGAAAAGCTGGAAGGCGACGAGGGGCAACACCTGGCGGCTGCTGTGGGCGACGCTTGCATGCGTGGTATTGCCCGCACTATTGCTGGAGCTGCCGCTTGCCTGGTTCGGTCTGCCGAGCGATCGGCCCTCGCCGACGGAGATGTTCACGACAGACGTTCCGCTGCAGCGGATTGTTAAGAGCTCTCTAGGCATGCCGTTGCAGCTCGTTTATCAACTGCTGACGTTGCCGATCTGCATCGGTTATCTTTCGTATTGCTATCAGTATTTCGCAAGACGCGAATAGATGGTTACGTGCCAGCTGTGCGATGGAATGAGCCATGCGAAATCCGTTGCCTCTGGAACGTGCTGATGTGCTTCGCTTAGCTCTATCCATCCTACGGCTTGCTGCGCACTGGACGGCCGGTATGCCGAATGCAAAAATCCCGTGGTGAGGTCACGGTTTTTCAGGTTCGATAGGCGGAATACGATGCGTCAGATGCTCCAGTACCGAAATGTCTTCCCGGCGCTCGCGTTCATGCTGCTGTCATGCGCCTTTACCTCCCCGGTCATGGCCGCCGACAGATGCCCGGTCACTGATGCGGCCGCGGAGAAAGCCGGTGGCTTTGCCAATGCCGTCAGCGCGGCGGTGAAGAGCGCGTGGAGCTGCGGCGGCGCCTACCAGGTCCTGGAGGCCTGCCAGTTGGGCTCTTCCGGCGACAATGCCCTGTCGGCCATGGTGCTGTCGAAATGCGAACCGATGTTCCTGCCCAAGGCGACCCCCGCCATCAAGGCCGACTACAAGAAGGCGCGGGCCAAGTGCGACCAGATCGCTCTGAAGAACGAGGGGTCGATGTACCAGGGGCAGGCCGCCGTCTGCATCGCGCGGTCGGCACGGGATTTTGCCCGCAAATTTGCGCCGAAAGGCTAGCGGCAGGATTTGTTTGAACCTATTGGAACCCGGCGCGTTACATGTCCCCAACTTTCAGAGGATAACGACATGAGCGGCGTGACTGGAATTAAAGAACACATGGAAGTGATCGGCGCCGACGGCGTGCATGTCGGGACCGTCGACAAGGTCGAGGGCAACCGCATCAAGCTGACCAAGAAGGACAGCGGCGAGGGCCATCACAAAGGTCATCACCATTTCATCGAAGGCGGTCTGGTGGCAGAGATCGAGGGCGACAAGGTACGGCTTTCGGCCAACGCGGCCGTGGCGGTGACCATGGAAGAAGAGAAGTAAGCGGACGCGGCCTGCTGGCGCGATACAGTTAAAAACCCCGCGGTGAAAGCCGCGGGGTTTTTAGCTGTCGTCATCCTGAGGTGCTCGCCTCTTGGCGAGCCTCGAAGATGCGGCCACATGGACACTTGCAACCCATCCTTCGACGCTGTCGCGAGCGCGACGGCGCCTCAGGATGACGGCGGGGGTGTGCAGGCGAACGCCTCTCCTACTGCACATCCATCTGCAGGCCTTCCTTGTCGATGATGGCCTTGAACTTCGCGGTCTCGGCGTCGATGAAGGTCGAGAACTGCGCCGGCGTGCCGTAGTCGGTCACGGCGCCCATGGCGGTGATGGTCTTCTGGGTATCGGCGCGCGCCAACAGCACCTTGATTTCCTTGTTCAGCGACTCCACCGCGGCGGTCGGCGTGCCCTTCGGATAGAACACCCCGAACCACGACGAGACGTCGAACTTGGCCAGCTCCGGCGCGGTCTCGCGCATCGCGGGGATATTTGGCGCCTGGGCGTTGCGTTCCGGGGTGGTGACGGCGAGGCCGGTGAGCTTGCCGTCCAGCACCTGCGGGAGCGACGGATAGAGATTGTCGAACAGGATCTGGATGTCGCCGGCGAGCGCGGCCTGCAGCGCCGGGCCGGCGCCGCGGAACGGGACGTGCTGCATCTTCAGCCCGGTGAGCTGCAGCCACCACGCGCCGGTGAGGTGCGGGCTCTGGCCGACGCCGGAGGAGCCGTAGTTCAGCTTGTCGGGATGCGCCTTGATATAAACGATCAGCTCCGGAATGGTCTTGATCGGCACGCTTGGATGCGCGCAGACGATGTTCGGAATCCGGATCATGTTGCTGACCGGCTGTAACTGGTCCTGCTTGTAGGACAGGTTCTTGAAGATGCTGTAGGCGATGGCATTGGGGCCGGGATTGCCGACCAGGATGGTGTGGCCGTCGCCTTTCTGCCGCGCCATTTCGGCGGTGCCGATGGTGCCGCCGCCGCCGGAGCGATTCTCAACCACGGCGGATTGTCCCCACGCGGTCTGCAAATGCGCCGCCAGCAGGCGGCCCATCACGTCGGTCGAGCCGCCGGCAGCAGCGGGCACGATGATGCGGACGTTTTCGGTGGGACGCCAGTCGCCGGCGGCGTGGCCGGCGCGGGGCAGGACCGCGGCGGTGGAGAGTCCGGCTGCTGCGGACAGCAGGCCGCGGCGCGTGATCAGGCGGGTCATGTTTCTTCCCAAAGCTTCTTGTTGTTATGGATTTGGTCTTGGGGGAAACGTAAAGCCCCGCCGGTGCATGGGCAAGGCGGGCATTGTCGCAGGCCATAGCAAGCAACAGCGTAGCCCGGATGAGCGGAGCGACATCCGGGGCCGGCGCTTCGGTAAACTCCGTTCCCGGATGGCGCCATCGGCCGCTGCGCGACCGCTGGCTCATCCGGCTAGGACAAAGCCGGCTACCTGAAGCTCATCAACTTGAATAGCGGGGTCAGGTAGCTCATTTCCTGGCCGGAGGTTGGCGTAGTTCGGCTGATAAAGTCGAAAATCTTGCCATCCTGCAGGCCGTAATTGGCGAGCCGCTCGACCTTGCGGTTCTTGTCGAAATAGATCGCGACGACGCGCTGGTCGGTGACCTTCTGCGGCATGAAGGCGACGGCGCGCTCGGCGCGCTGCGAGATGTAGTAGAACACCTCGCCGCTCAGGGTAGCGA
>NZ_JAQGJD010000160.1 GCF_028290785.1 Tardiphaga sp.
GCGCGCCGCCGGAAAGCCCGCCAAAGTCGCCTTCATCGCCATCGCCAGAAAGCTGCTCATCACCCTCAACGCAGTCATCCGAGATCAAAAACCGTTCTGTCCCTGATCGGAAAACTACAGTTGCCGGATCTGCGTTCGCTGCGCTCACTTGTCCGGGACGACAAGTTAATCCTACTGAAACATCACCGTACCTACCGCCATGGCGACGGCGGCCTGGGTCGGATCGATGACCGGGACGCCGAGCGCGTCTTCCAGCGCCGCGCGATGTCGTGACATGCCGGCGCAGCCCATCACGACGACGTTGGCGCCGTCCTGATCCTTCAATACCCGGCCGACCTCGATCATCCGCGCCAGCGTGCTGTCGCCGGCAGCGGCTTCGGCGACGCTCATGTCGAGCGGACGTTCGCCGACGAAGCGGTCCATCAGGTTCATCTGCCGGAGATAGCGCACGTGGCGGCTAATCGAGCGCTGCGCCACGGCGATGACGCCAAACCGGTCGCCGCGCGCCAGCGCGGTCAGCACGCCGGATTCGGCGATGCCGAATACCGGCCGCTGCGTCGCCTCGCGGCAGACGTGCAGCCCGGGATCGGAATAGCAGGCGATCACGAAGGCATCGGCGGAATTGTCCGCAGCGACCAGCCGGCGCAGGGGCATGGTGGCGCTTTCCAGATCGGCCTGGGTCTCGACGCCGAATGGCCCCTCGGCCATTGTCACGCATTCGATCTCCGGCCCGCCGTCGAAGCATATTGGTTGTAGCGCTTCCGTCAGGTTGCGCGTCACCTGCGGATTCGAATTCGGGTTAACCACGAGAATCTTCTTGCGGCGCTGCATCTTGGGCTCCTTGTCTTGGCCGCAGTATTGCAAGAAAGTGCGGCGCATCAAAGCGCTCAATGCGCGCGCAACCTTCTGCACAATCCCTGGAGCAGCCCTTGTCCGATCCCGTCTACGATCTCGTCATCCGCGGTGGCACCGTCGCCACGTCGAGCGATGTGTTTGCCGCCGATGTCGGCATTTCCGGCGAAACCATTGTCGCACTCGGCAAAAACCTCGGCGCCGGCAAGAAAGAGATCGACGCGACGGGCAAGCTGGTGTTGCCCGGCGGCATCGATGCGCACGCCCATATCGAGCAGTTGTCCGCCGCAGGACTCGTCAACGCCGACACCTTCGAGACCGCCACCACGTCGGCGGCATTCGGCGGCACCACCAGCGTGATCTGCTTTGCGGCCCAGCACATCGGCATGGATGTGCGGAAGGTGCTGACCGATTACACCGCGCTGGCCAAGCGCGGCGCCATGATCGACTACGCCTTCCACATCATCGTGGCCGACGTCACCGACAAGGTGATCGCCGAGGACATTCCGGCGTTGGTCAAGGAGGGCTATTCCTCGATCAAGATATTCATGACCTACGACCTGCTGCGCGTCCATGACGAGAAGCTGCTCGACATTCTCGCCGCCGCCCGCGAGGCCAAGGCGCTGGTCTGTGTCCACGCGGAAAACCACGGCATCATCTCGTGGATGGTGAAGCGCCTGCTCGACAAGGGGTATACCGCGCCAAAATATCATCCCGTCAGCCACGCGCGGCTTTCGGAGTCCGAAGCCTTTACGCGCCTGATAGCCTTCAGCGAGCTGCTTGACCAGCCGATCATGATTTTTCACGTCTCGACTCGCGAGGGCGCAGCGGTGATCCGCGAGGCGCGGGGTCGGGGCGTAAAAGTGTTTGCCGAGACCTGCCCGCAATATCTGTTCCTCACCATGGAGGATCTCGACAAGCCCGGCGTCGAGGGCGCGAAGTGGATGTGCAGTCCGCCGGTGCGGACCACGGACGATCAGGAGGCGCTGTGGCGCGCGCTCGATCTCGGCGATCTGCAGTTGGTATCGTCCGATCACGCGCCGTACCGTATGGACGAGACCGGCAAGCTGCGCGCCGGCCCGAACCCGACCTTCAAGCAGATTGCCAACGGCATGCCTGGCCTCGAAGTACGCTTGCCGCTGCTGTTCGACGCCATGGTTTCGAAGGGTCGGCTGGGCCTGTCGAAATTTGTCGAACTGACCTCGACGGCGCCGGCGCAGATCTACAACCTGCCGAATAAGGGCTCGATCGCGATCGGCATGGATGCCGACATCGCGATCTGGGACCCCTTGAAGAAAGTGACGCTTTCCGACGCCATGATGCACGACCTCGCCGGCTTTACGCCGTTCGCCGGCCGTGAATTGACTGGCTGGCCAACGACGGTGCTGTTGCGCGGCAGCGTGCTGGTGGAAGGCGATACGTTCAACGGCAAGCCCGGCGAGGGCCGCCTGATGCTGCGCGATGGCGGCAAGGCCGCAGCACCGAGCGGGCGCCTCGCCGCCGAGATGGACCCGGCGCGGAATTTCGGCGCGAAGCTGTTGTAAGGGCTTCATCACTCCACGATTGCAGCCGCTTGAGATACTTGTCCCGGACGCGGTGCGGCGCGAACTGCCGCCCCGCAGAGCCGGACCGTACCAAGCGCCGTCGCCCGCAATGGTCCCGGCGCTGCAGTGCATGACGCCTCCTGCGGAGGCGCAATGCCCTGCGTCCGGGACAAGATTGCGTTGAAATCCGCGGTTGCGAAAACAACCGCAGAGCAGGGGTGTGTCGCGGCGGCATCTGCGATAGACACCAGTTCCAAGTCCCTTATTCGCGGAGAACCTGCGTGCTCGATCCGAACCTGCCGGCCTTACACGATATCCAGACTCCCGCACTGGTGGTTGAGTCATCGGCGCTGGCGCGCAACATCGCGGGGATGGCGGCGTTCGCAAAAGGGCATGGGGTAGGCCTGCGTCCGCATGCCAAGACCCACAAATCGCCGCGCATCGCGCAACTGCAACTCGATGCCGGCGCGCAAGGCATCTGCTGCGCCACGGTCGCGGAGATCGAGGCCTTTGCCCTGGCCGGCATTTCGGGCTTGCTGCTGACCGGGCCGGTGGCCGATCGTCCGAAGCTGGAGCGGCTGGCTCGCGTGGCGCGCGATCAAGACATCAGTATCGTCGTCGATCATGCGGACCAGGTCGCGGTGCTCCGCGAACTGCTCGGCGATGCAAGCCGCCCGTTGCAGGTGCTGGTCGATATCGACGTCGGCCAGCGCCGCACCGGTGTCATCGACGCCGCGGCGACGCTGGCGCTGGCGCAGACCATTGCGGCCACGCCGGGCATGCGCTTCGGCGGCATCCAGGGCTATGCCGGTCACGTTCAGCACATCATCGATGGCGGCGAGCGCAAGGCCGCTGCTGGTGCAGTCCATGCGGTCGTCGCCGAGCACCTCGCTGCGCTCGCGGACGCCGGCATCGAGGTCGCCATCGTCACCGGCGTCGGCACCGGCACGTACGCCTTCGACGTCGCCGGCCCCTATACCGAATGGCAGGTCGGCTCCTACGTGTTTATGGATGCCGACTACGGCCGCGTGCAGCGCGAAGGCGGCGGCGCATTGCCCCATGAGCCCAGCCTGTTCGTTCTGTCCACGGTGACATCGGTGAACCGCGCCGGCGAATTCACCATCGATGCCGGCGCGAAATCGCTGGCCTTCAACGGACCGGCGCCGGAATTGCTGATCGGGGCGCCCGAAGGCTCGACCTATCGCTTCGGCGGCGACGAGCACGGCATGATCACCATGCCGGCGGGCAGCCCGGCGCCGAAACTGGGCAGCCGCATCCTGGTGCTGACCACGCATTGCGATCCCACCGTCAACCTGCATGCGGAATACCATGTGGTCGGCCACAATAACGGCATCGAAACCTGGCCGGTGCTGGCGCGCTACGGCACCTGACATCATCCGCCGGCAGGCCGATCTGTCGCCATCATTTCGAGGCGATCACCAAATCGTGTGGATCGCAATGTTGTGACGGCGCGATCGGCTGTGTGCGTCCTTGACGCTTTCCAACAATGAATTCCCCGGGCTATGTTCGGCGAAGAAGAATTCTAAACATCATACTATCTCCGCCATGCTGCCGTCACGCAGCCTGGCACGCGTGCCACACGGACATCTGGAGATCCACATGGCCTATACAATCAACATCAATGGCATCAGCCATTCGGTCGATGTCGATAGCGACACCCCGCTGCTCTGGGTACTGCGCGACGTGCTTGGCATGACCGGCACCAAGTTCGGCTGCGGCGCGGCGTTGTGCGGCGCCTGCACGGTGCATCAGGACGGCAGCGCGATCCGCTCCTGCATCACGCCGATCGACAGCATCGGCGACACGAAAATCACCACCATTGAAGCGATCGGCAAGACTCCGGCCGGGGCGAAGATTCAAAAGGCCTGGCTCGACCTCGAAGTCGTTCAGTGCGGCTACTGCCAGTCCGGCCAGATCATGAGCGCCACCGCGCTGCTGGCCAGCAATCCCGCGCCGAAGGACAGTGACATCGACGACGCCATGGCCGGCAACATCTGCCGCTGCGGCACCTACGTTCGAATTCGCGAAGCCATCAAGCACGCCGCCGCAGCGCCTGCCGCCACCGGACAGAGGGGCTGATATCATGTTGGACAAACTGATTGACCGCGAAGCCGTCTCCGCTTCATCGCCGCGGCCGTCGCGCCGCACCTTCCTCGCCGTCGGCGCCGCTGCCGGCGGCGGACTATTGCTCAGCGTGAGCATGCCCGGCTGGCTCGGCAGCGCGGAAGCGGCCGACGGCGCTGACTTTGCACCCAATGCGTTCGTGCGGATCGGCCGCGACGGCCAGGTGACGCTCGTGATGGCGCAGGTCGAGATGGGGCAGGGCACCTACACCTCGATGCCGATGCTGATCGCCGAAGAGCTCGAAGTCGATCTCGCGCAGGTCAAGCTTGAACACGCGCCGCCAGATGACAAATTGTATGTCAATCCGCTGATCGGCTTCCAGGTCACCGGCGGCTCGACGTCGGTGCGCGGCTTCTGGAAGCCGCTGCGTCTGGCCGGCGCCACCGCGAGGACGATGCTGATTTCCGCCGCGGCGGAAAGCTGGAAGGTCGAGGCCACCTCCTGCCACGCGGCCAAGGGCGAGGTGATCCACGCCGCCTCCGGGCGCAAGCTCGCTTACGGCAAGCTGGTGGATCAGGCCGCGAAGCTGCCGGTCCCCGCCAACGTGGCGCTGAAGGAGCACAAGGATTTTACCCTGATCGGCACCTCGGCAAAGCGCCTCGATACTGCGGCGAAAGTGAACGGCACCGCCGAGTACGGCATCGATGCCAGGGTGCCCGGCATGAAGATCGCCACCGTCGCGGCCTGTCCGGTCATTGGCGGCAGGCTTGGCAGCGTCGATGACAGCAAGGCCAGGGCCGTCAAGGGCGTGCGGCAGATCGTCAAGCTCGACAATGCCGTCGCCGTCATTGCCGACCACATGGGCGCGGCAAAGAAGGGCCTCGAGGCGCTGGTCATCACCTGGGACGAAGGCGCCAGCGCCAAATTCTCCACCGCCGACATGGTGCAGCAGATGAAGGACGCCTCGACCGGCGCCGGCGTGGTGGCGGTCAAGCAGGGCGACGCCGCCGCGGCGGTTGCCGCCGCCGCGACAAAGCTTGAGGCGGTCTACCAGATGCCGTTCCTGGCGCACGCGGCAATGGAGCCGATGAATGCCACCGTGCATGTGCGCAACGACGGCTGCGACGTCTGGGTCGGCACCCAGGTGGTTTCGCGCGCGCAGGCCACCGCCGCGGCCGTGACTGGTCTGCCGCTCGATAAGGTCAAGGTGCATAACCATCTGCTGGGTGGCGGCTTCGGTCGCCGGCTCGATGTCGATGGCATCACCCAGGCGGTGCAGATCGCCAAGCAGGTCGATTATCCGGTCAAGGTGATCTGGACCCGCGAGGAGGACATCCAGCATGATATCTACCGCCCCTATTACTACGACACGCTGAGTGCCGGCCTCGATGCCAGCGGAAAGCCGGTGGCCTTCAACCATCGTGTGGTCGGATCCTCGATCCTGGCGCGCTGGGCCCCGCCCTTCTTCAAGGACGGCCTCGATTCCGACGCCGTCGAAGCGGGCTCCGGTCCCTACAGCTTCGACAACCTGTTAGTGGATTACGTCCGCCAGGAGCCGCCGGCCGGCCTCACCACCGGCTGGTGGCGCGGCGTCGGCACCACGCACAATGCCTTCATCGTCGAGGGTTTCGTCGATGAGTTGGCGATCATCGCGAAGCAGGACCCCGTCGCTTATCGCCGCGCGCTGCTCGACAAGGCGCCGCGCGCGAAGGCGGTGCTCGATCTGGTTGCCGACAAGGCCGGTTGGGCCGCGCCGATGCCGGCGGGCCGCGGCCGCGGCGTCTCCGTGATATTCGGGTTCGGCAGCTACATCGCGCAGGTCGCCGAGGTCACGGTCGGCAAGGATGGCCAGGTCAAGGTCGAGCGCGTGGTCTGCGCGGTCGATTGCGGTCAGATGATCAACCCCGACACCATCAAGGCGCAGATGGAGGGCGGCATCCTGTTTGGCCTGACCGCCGCGCTGTATGGCGAGATCACGCTGAAGGACGGGCGCATCGAGCAAGGCAACTTCGATACCTACCAGGCGATGCGCATCAACGAAGTGCCGACCATCGAGGTGCATCTCATCGACAGCCATGAAGAGCCCGGCGGCATCGGCGAACCCGGCACGGC